>NZ_SOFM01000015.1:0-33699 GCF_004402705.1 Cryobacterium mannosilyticum
GGTCTACCGGCTCGCCAACGGGATGGTCCGCCTGCACGGGCTCTTCGCCCCCGAGGATGGCGAGTTCGTGCTCTCCACCTACGACTCGATCACCAGCCCGAGGCGCGGCGGGGTGCGCTTCGTGGACCCGAAGCGCAAAGCCTGGGCCAAGGCCGTCCAGGACGACCCCCGCACTACCGCGCAGATCGCCGCGGACTCGTTCGTGCAACTGCTCAAGATCGCCGGCGAAGTCGACCCCGGCCAGATGCTCGGCGGCCGCCGCCCCGCCGTGCGCATCATCGTCACCCAGAAAGACCTCACCAACGCCACCCGAACTAACACCGGCACCGGCACCAGCACCGGGAGCGGGAGTGCAACCCAGGCACCGGCCGGCAGTTCTCCCTCAACACCCCACTACACCGGGGCATCTGAAGCACCGGGAGCATCCGAGACGCCAGCAGGCCCCCGGCCCCTGCCGGCGGTCAGACCTGACACAGCAGCCCCCTCCACTCAACCCAGTCAACCCAGCCAACCCAGTCAACCCAGTCAACCCGGCCAACCCGGCGAACCCGACCAACCCGGCGAACCCAGCCAGCCCAGCCCACCCGGCCAGCCCGGCCAGCCCGGTCAACCCGACCTGTCCGGCGAGCCCGGCCAGCCGGGGACGGCCGTGGTCCTCGCGGCCGGGCACGGGTCCATCGAGGGCAGTCCCGCTCCGATCTCCCTCGCCACCGTCGAACGACAACTCTGCGACACCGGCTACCTCGGAATCCTCTTCGACAACACGGGCCAACCCATCGACGTCGGCAGGGAACAACGTCTCTTCACTCCGGCCCAACGCACCGCCATGGGCGCCCGCGACGGCGGCTGCGTCTGGCCCGAGTGCGACCGGCCACCCGCCTGGACCGAAGCTCACCACCTCAAGGAGTGGCTCCTCGAACACGGCTACACCGACCTCGCCGACGGAGTCTGCCTCTGCCACCCCCACCACCTGCTCCTCCACAACACGGGCTGGACCATCCTCCGGGGCGGCGACCACTACTGGCTGAAGCCACCGGTCACAGTCGACCCGAAACAGATGCTCATCCCCCTCCCCAGCAAGACCCACCGCCAACTCGACCCGGGCACGCCCACCCAGGACCGGGACACGGACTGACCGGCCGGTTCAGCCGGGCCAGACCTGCCGGTTCACCTGGACCAGACCGGCAGTGACGCCCACGAGTGAGATCACCGAAATCAGGGCACCACGGTCTCGACGGGCGCGATGATCGGTGATTGAGCTGCCGAGATCATGGCGCCTGGTCTCGACACGCTCGATTACCGGCAGGGCTCGACCACCGGCAGGGCTCGACTACCGAAAGGGGATGGGGTCTCGACGGACTCGACCACCGGCACCAGGCGCTAGGGAGCCACTCGGTCGACTACAGGGATGTCGGGGCCACCACCAGGGGCGGGCGCCCGTCCGGTGCCCACAATCGCCTCCTGATGCCGCGAAAGGGCACCGGCTCGTTGAGTTCAGAGTGTTTGGGACTGGATGATTGTCCGGAATGTGCGGCAGCAACCGCGGAGAAGACTCGGAAGACCCTGCGCGGAGACCCTGCGCCGGGGATCAGGGGTCTGAGTCGAGAATCCCCCGTTCCCAAACCGCGGGGACGGGCGTTCTTGACTGTGGAGCAACGGGGAGACCCTCCGTTCGCTCCTGCGTCGCTCACCGCACGTTCGATTCCCAGTGGTCTACTAAATTAAAAACGCCCGTCCCGGGATGCGGGGACGGGCGTTCTTCACTTGTGGAGCCACGGGGAATCGAACCCCGGACCTCCTGCTTGCAAAGCAGGCGCTCTACCAATTGAGCTATGGCCCCGCATGATCACGGGGACGTGAGTGTTGCGGTGCTGCGTGGGGATACCGGGATTTGAACCTGGGACCTCTTCGTTATCAGCGAAGCGCTCTAACCAACTGAGCTATATCCCCCTATTGGGCAGATTTGAGACTACCGGATCTGGCCGGTTTCTCCCAATCGGGCCGAGAATCGGCCCGATTGGGAGCGGTTGACGCTAGTTGTTGGTGAAACCGACCAGCAAACCGCCGGTGATCTTCACGCTCAGGTTGTACAGCACTGCATAAACGGCACCGAGAGCCGTAATGACGACCGTGTTCAGAATCGCCACGACCACGGCGAAGCCCATGACGTTGCCGATCGACAGGATGCTGGCGAGATCCGCCGACGAGCCGGCGATGTCGGCGTACAGGGCGTCGACCTTCTCGAAGATCCCGGTCCCGTTCAGCACGGTGAAGACCAGGAACGTCGCCACGATGGTCACGATTCCCAGGCACAGCGCGATCAGGAACGACAGCTTCACGGCCGACCAGAAGTCGATATAGACCAGCTTGAGGCGAACCTGCTTGCCCGTGCTCGGCCTCCGGCCGGACTTCTTGGCGAGCTTTTCTGCGACACTACTCATTTACGGGCTCTTCCTTCCCCGAGTCGCCGTCCGGTTCAGCCGCTTCGATCTCGGCCACCAGATTGCGCTCGGTGTTCTTCGCTATGGCAATGATCCTGTCTTCATCCGCAAACTTAGCGAAGACAACGCCCATCGTGTCCCGCCCCTTGGCCGGGACTTCGGCGACGTCAGAGCGTACCACCTTGCCGCTGGCAAGAACCACAAGGACCTCGTCCTCCTCGTCGACGATGAGGGAACCGACCAGGTCGCCGCGGTCGTCGTTCAACTTGGCGACCTTGATGCCCAGGCCGCCGCGGTTCTGCAGGCGGTACTGGTCGGCGGCGGTGCGTTTTGCGTATCCGCCCTCGGTGACGACGAACACGTAGCCATCGTCCGAGACGACGGAGGCGTCGAGCAGCTTGTCCTCACCGCGGAAGTGCATGCCGATCACGCCAGAGGTGCTGCGACCCATCGGGCGCAGCGCCTCGTCCGAGGCCGTGAACCGGATGGACATGCCCTTTCGGGAGACGAGCAGCAGGTCGGAGTCCTCTTCGACGAGCAGCGCGGAGACGAGTTCGTCGCCCTCGCGGAGCTTGATCGCGATGATCCCGCCGGTGCGGTTCGTGTCGTATTCGCTCAGCGCGGTCTTCTTGATCAGACCATCCCTGGTGGCCAGGGTGAGGTACTGGGCAACCCCATAGTCGCGGATGTCGAGGATCTGCGCGATCTCCTCACCGGGCTGCAGTGCGAGCAGGTTGGCCACGTGCTGGCCCTTCGCGTCGCGGCCGGATTCCTGCGCCTCGTAGGCCTTGGCCCGGTAGACCCGGCCTGTGTTCGTGAAGAACAACAACCAGTGGTGCGTGGTGGTGACGAAGAAGTGCTCGACCACGTCATCGGCGCGCAGCTGCGCACCCTTGACGCCCTTGCCGCCCCGGTGCTGGTTGCGGTAGTTGTCGCTGCGGGTGCGCTTGATGTAGCCGCCGCGGGTGACCGTGACCACCATCTCCTCCTCGGGGATGAGGTCTTCGACCGACATGTCCCCGTCGAACCCGAACATGATCTCGGTGCGCCGCACATCGCCGAACTTGTCGGTGATCTCGGTCAGCTCCTCGCTGATGATCGTGCGCTGGCGCTCCGGGCTGGCCAGGATCGACTTGAATTCGACGATCTGCAGTTCGAGCTCGGCGGCCTGGTCGATGATCTTCTGACGCTCAAGGGCGGCCAGACGGCGCAGCTGCATGGTCAGAATCGCGTCGGCCTGGAGCTTGTCCACGTCGAGCAGGTCCATCAGACCGGTGCGGGCGTCGTCGACCGTCGGGGAGCGACGGATGAGGGCGATCACCTCATCGAGGGCGTCAAGGGCCTTGAGGTACCCGCGGAGGATGTGCGCATCCGCTTCGGCCTTGTTCAGTCGGAACTGGGTGCGCCGAACGATGACCTCGACCTGGTGGGCAACCCACGCGGCGATGAAACCATCGAGCGACAGCGTGCGCGGCACACCATCGACGATCGCGAGCATGTTCGCGCCGAAGTTCTCCTGGAGCGGGGTGTGCTTGTAGAGGTTGTTGAGTACGACCTTGGCTACCGCGTCGCGCTTGAGCACGATCACGAGGCGCTGGCCGGTGCGGCCGGACGTCTCGTCGCGGATGTCTGCGATGCCGGCGATCTTGCCGTCCTTGACGAGGTCGGCGATCTTGATCGCCAGGTTGTCCGGGTTGACCTGGTACGGCAGTTCGGTGATCACGAGGCAGGTACGGCCCTGGAGTTCCTCGATGCTGACCACGGCCCGCATGGTGATCGAGCCGCGGCCCGTTCGGTAGGCGTCCTGGATGCCCTTGATACCGAGGATCTGCGCGCCGGTCGGGAAGTCCGGGCCCTTGATCCGCTGGATGAGCGCTTCGAGCAGCTCATCCCGGGTCGCGTCGGGGTTCTCGAGGTACCAGAGGGCGCCGGCGGCCACCTCGCGCAGGTTGTGCGGGGGGATGTTGGTGGCCATGCCGACGGCGATGCCGACCGACCCGTTCACCAGCAGGTTCGGGAACCGGGCGGGCAGCACGGTCGGTTCGAGCGTGCGGCCGTCGTAGTTGTCCTGGAAATCGACGGTGTCTTCGTCGATGTCGCGCACCATTTCGAGGGCCAGCGGGGCCATCTTCGTCTCGGTGTACCGCGGGGCGGCGGCGCCGTCATTGCCCGGGGAACCGAAGTTTCCCTGGCCGAGGGCGAGCGGGTAGCGGAGACTCCACGGCTGAACGAGACGCACGAGGGCGTCATAGATCGACGAGTCACCGTGCGGATGGAACTGGCCCATCACGTCGCCGACGACACGGGCGCACTTGGAGAACGCCTTGTCGGGGCGGTATCCGCCGTCGAACATGGCGTAGATCACCCGGCGGTGCACCGGCTTCATGCCGTCACGCACGTCGGGCAGGGCGCGCCCGACGATGACGCTCATCGCGTAGTCGAGATAGGAACGCTGCATCTCCAGCTGCAGGTCGACCTGGTCGATCCGGCCGTGCTGCACGAGGTGCCTGGCGGCGGCGTCGGCATCCGCCGCCGCGACCAGGCTGTCCCCGCTGCTCGCCGCAGAGGTCTCCTCGCCGGTGGTGCCGTCGTTGGTGGTGTCGTCAGATGTCAAGGAAACGCACGTCCTTCGCGTTCTTTTGGATGAAGTTTCGACGGGACTCGACGTCCTCGCCCATCAGGGTGGAGAAGATCTCGTCGGCGGCGGCGGCGTCGTCGAGCGTGACCTGCAGCAGTGTGCGGGACTCAGGGGCCATCGTGGTTTCCCACAGTTCCTTGTAGTCCATCTCGCCGAGGCCCTTGTACCGCTGGATGCCGTTGTCCTTCGGGATCCGCTTGCCGGCGGCGGCGCCATCGGCGAGAAGAGCGTCGCGTTCCTTGTCGGAATACACGTACTCATGCGCCGAGTTCGCCCACTTGAGGCGGTACAGCGGCGGCTGGGCGAGGTACACGTAGCCGAGGTCGATCAGCGGGCGCATGTAACGGAACAGCAGGGTCAGCAGCAGGGTCGTGATGTGCTGGCCGTCGACGTCAGCGTCGGCCATCAGCACGATCTTGTGATACCTGACCTTGTCCGGGTTGAATTCCTCGCCGATGCCGGCGCCGAACGCGGTGATCATCGCCTGAACCTCGTTGTTGCCGAGGGCACGGTCCAGCCGCGCCTTCTCGACGTTGAGGATCTTGCCGCGCAGCGGGAGGATCGCCTGCGTCTCGGGGTTGCGGCCCTGCACGGCGGAGCCGCCGGCCGAGTCACCCTCGACGATAAAGATCTCGGAGATCGACGGGTCCTTGCTCTGGCAGTCCTTGAGTTTGCCGGGCATTCCGCCACCCTCGAGGAGACCCTTTCGGCGTGCGGTTTCCCGCGCCTTGCGAGCGGCCATCCGGGCGTTCGACGCCTGCAGTGCCTTGCGGATGATCTCCCGCGCCGGGTTCGGGTTGCGGTTGAACCAGTCGGAGAGCTGATCGTTGGCGACCTTCTGCACGAACGACTTCGCCTCGGTGTTGCCGAGTTTGGTCTTCGTCTGGCCCTCGAACTGCGGTTCGGCGAGCTTGATCGACACGACCGCGGTCAGTCCCTCGCGCACGTCGTCGCCGGTGAGGTTGTCATCCTTTTCCTTCAGGATGCCCTTTTCCCTGGCGTATTTGTTGACCAGGGTGGTCAGCGCGGCGCGGAAGCCCTCTTCGTGGGTTCCGCCCTCGTGGGTGTTGATCGTGTTCGCGTAGGTGTGCACGCTTTCGGTGTACGCGGTGGTCCACTGCATGGCCACTTCGAGGGCCATCTTGCGTTCGTGGTCTTCCCACTCGAAGGAGATGATCTCCTCATTGACCAGGTCGGCCTTCTTGGCACGGTTCAAGTACTCGACGTAGTCGACGAGACCCTTCTCGTACATGAAGGTCTTGTGGATGGGGTTGCCCTCGTCGTCGAGGTGATCCGGCCGCTCGTCGGTGAGTGTCAGGCTCAGGCCCTTGTTGAGGAACGCCATCTGCTGGAATCTGGCCCGCAGGGTCTCGAAATCGAATTCGATCGTCTCGAAGGTTTCCGCGCTGGGCCAGAACGTGATCGTGGTGCCGGTCTCGTCGGATGCCTCATCCATGGTGAGCGGGGCATCCGGGACACCGTCGTGGAAGCGCTGCCGCCACACGTGGCCCTGCCGGCGCACTTCGACGTCGAGGCGGGAAGACAACGCGTTGACAACGGAGCTGCCGACGCCGTGCAGCCCACCGGAGACGGAGTAACCGCCGCCGCCGAATTTTCCGCCCGCGTGCAGGACGGTCAGGACGACCTCGACGGTCGACCGACCCTCCGCCTTGTGGATGTCTACCGGGATGCCGCGCCCATTGTCGGCGACGCGAACGGCGCCGTCGGCCAGGATCTTGATGCCGATGGTGTCGCAATGCCCGGCAAGAGCCTCGTCGACGGAGTTGTCCACAATCTCGTAGACAAGGTGATGCAGTCCCCGCGGTCCGGTCGACCCGATATACATTCCGGGTCGTTTGCGAACGGCTTCAAGTCCTTCGAGAACCTGGATATCGTCGGCACCGTATCCGTGCTCCGGCTCGATCTGTGGTTCAACTGACATCTGTAATTGGGCTCCTGACCGTCGCGCGGGCGACCCTTTAGCTTACCAAACGGGCGCACGGACCCGGGCCAAAATCGGCGATCTGACGCGTTTTATTCCCCGGGGTGACCAGATTTGTCTCCCTAGCCGTAGGTATCGCGCGGACCGCGCCCTGGGATTGATCTGGGACCCTTTTTCCAGGAGGGGGCGTTGGGTCCCTGAAAACGGATCGACTGGATACCCGCGTCGGGGTACCTCACGGCGATGTGCGTCATGATGTCGACCCTCATCATCCGAAGCTGGGTGGCCCACGCCGTCGACTCGCATTGCACGGTGAGGACACCGTCCTCGATGCCCGCCGGAGTGGAGTGCTTCGACGTTTCCTCACCGGCGAGCTCAATCCAGGAGGCAAGGAGCTCCGACTGGGCCAGCGGTGAGTTCCAGCCGAGCTGCAGGGTGAGCGAGTTGATCGTGTCGCCGATGCCACGCGGGTCGCGACCCGCGCCGAACGGAACGCTCGACCCGGCCTCATCCCGCGGGCGGCGCCTGGCGCGCACCCGTTTTGCGTTCGGGTCGCCGAAGACGTCCTTGAAGCGCAGGTAGACCCGGGATGCCTCGCTCGGCTCAGCCATCGACGACCGCCCCCGCGTTGATGTGGATCGTGTGCGCGGTGAGTTCCTCGGGCACATCCTCGAGCACGGCCGCAGTGATCAGCACCTGCTGGAATCCGGTGACCGCCGCCGCCAGCCGCCGCCGCCGGGAAAGGTCGAGTTCGGCGAAGACATCGTCGAGGATGAGCACGGGGTCGCCACTGGCGGAATCCCGGCGGAGCAGTTCGGCCGACGCGAGTTTGAGGGCGAGGGCGAACGACCAGGATTCCCCGTGACTGGCATACCCCTTCGCGGGGAGCTGGTTGAGCATGAAGACCAGGTCGTCGCGGTGCGGTCCGACCAGGGTCATCCCGCGGTCGAGTTCCTTTCGCCGCAAGCCGGCCAGCGCGGCCCGGAACAGGTCTGTCGTCGACCCGGTCCCGCCGGTCGAGCTTGCCGAGACCCCGATGCCCACAATGGTCTCGACAGTCTCGAGCACCGCACGCGGCTCGACCGATGCGGAATTCTCCTCATCCGCTCCCATGATGCTCAGCGAACTGAGCAGCTGCGGTCCGTGGTCCTCCCCGGCGACGGCTTCGTACGCCGCGCGCAGCGGATCGCCGAGCTGGCGCACGAGTTCGGCGCGCTCGTCGATGATCTCCGAACCCAATTGGACAAGCCGGTCGTCCCAGATTTCCAGTGTTCCCAGCTGGGTTGTGCGGAGACCGGAGGCACGGGCGGATTTCAACAGGGTGTTGCGCTGACGCAGCACACGGTCGTAGTCGGCGAGGACCCCGGCGAGCCGGGGAGTGCGCAACACGAGGAGCTGGTCCAGAAAACGGCGCCGGCCCGACGGGTCGCCCCGCACCAGCGCCAGGTCTTCGGGGGCGAACAGGACGCTCGAGAAATATCGGGGAAGGTCACGGGTCTTGATCACCGAACGATTGACCTGGGCCCGGTTCAACCCTGAGCGGTTGATCTGCACCTCGGTGAGCAGGTCACGTCCGTTGTATTCGAGCCTGGCCCGGATGATCCCGGCGTCCTGGCCCGCCCTGATCATCGCGGAGGTGGTCGACACCCGGTGCGAGCTGAGCGTGCTGAGAAACCCGAGAGCCTCAACCAGGTTGGTCTTGCCCTGACCGTTTCGCCCCACGATGAGGTTCGGCCCCGGTTCAAAGGGAACCTCGACTGCCGCGTAGTTGCGGAAATCGGTGAGTGAGAGGTGAGTGACCCGCACTCGAGTCAGTCGGCCTTTTTGACGGCGTGGCCACCGAACTGGTTGCGCAGTGCCGCGACCGCCTTCATGGCCGGCGAATCTTCCTGACGTGAAACGAATCGTGCAAATATGGCAGCGCTGATCGTGGGGACCGGAACGGCGTTGTTGATGGCTTCCTCGATGGTCCACCGACCTTCGCCGGAGTCCTCCACGAATCCCTCGATCGCGCCGAGGTCCGGGTCCTCGTCCAGGGCCTTGACCAGCAGCTCGAGCAGCCAGGAACGCACCACAGTCCCGCGCTGCCAGGCCTTGAAGATCCCCGGGACATCCTTGATCAGGTCATCCCGCTTCTCGAGCAGTTCATAACCCTCGGCATAGGACTGCATGAGCGCATATTCGATGCCGTTGTGCACCATTTTCGCGTAGTGGCCGGCCCCGACCTCGCCGGCGTGCACGAAACCTTCTTCGCGCGGTCCTTCCGGTCGCAACGCGTCGAACACGGGCATGGCGCGCGCGACCTGATCGGCTGATCCGCCCACCATCAGACCGAAACCGTTGTGCAGCCCCCACACCCCACCGGACACTCCCGCGTCGATGTAGTTCACCCCGGTCTTCGCGAGCAGCGCTGCGTGGGTGAAATCATCGGTGAAGCGCGAGTTGCCACCGTCGATGACCAGGTCGCCGTCTTCGAGCAAGGCGGAGAGCTCGGTGATCACCGCGGTTGTGATGCTGCCGGCCGGAACCATCACCCAGACCAGGCGGGGAGATGGCAGCGCCTCAACGAGAGCGGCCGTCGATGCGACATCAGTCAATCCCGGGTTGCGGTCGTAGCCGGTCACGTCGATGCCGCCCGCCCGGAGGCGGTCGCGCATGTTCGCGCCCATTTTGCCGAGGCCGATGATGCCGATGTGCATGGTCTGTCTCCTGGTTAGCGCAGCAGCAGGTTGGGCTGGAGCAGGTACTTGTAGCTGTCGGCGCCGGGCTGGTCACGAGAGGTCTGGCTCGTGATCAGCACAGGGCCGGGCTTGTTGGGGTTCTCCGTCTTCGTGAATGAGATGCGCACGAATTCGGAGTGCACGGCGCCGAGGCCGTCAAGCAGGAACTGCGGTTTGAGGGAGACGACCGTTTCGGTCCCGGAGAGGATCGCATCGATCGTTTCGGACGCCTGGGCCTGCTCGGACCCGACGGCCTCGAGGGTGAGCCCGTCGGCGGTGAATGTGAAACGCAGTGCCGCCTCACGCTCGAGGACCAGCTGCACCCGGCGGGTGGCTTCGATCAGCTCGGCGGTGTTCATCACGGCGTAGTTGTCGACGTTCTCCGGAAAGAGCCGGCGCACGGGGGGATAGTTGCCCTTGATCAGGAGGCTGGTCACGGTCTTCTTGTCAGCCGTGAACGCGATCAGCTCGCGGTCGTCGGTGTTCGTGATGGCGACCGAGATGTTGCCGCTGTGGCCGAAGGTCTTACCGACCTCCTGCAGCGTGCGGGCAGGTACCAGCGCGGTGATGGTGTCTGTGGCGGTATTGGTTCCCGGGTCCCAGTCGATCTCACGAACGGCGACGCGGTAGCGGTCGGTCGCGACGAGGCTGAGGCTGTTCTCGGTGATCTGAAGCTGCACTCCGGTGATGACCGGGGTGACGTCGTCCCGGGATGCGGCGACGGCCACCTGGGCGACGGCAGCAGCGAATTCTTCCGCCGGGACGAGTCCGGACTGGGCACTGACCTGCGGGATGCTCGGATATTCCTCGACCGGCATGGATAGCAGGGTGAAGCTGGCCGAGCCGCAGCTGACCGTGATCCGCGACTCATTCGTCGAGAAACGCACCGGGGCATTGGGCATCCGGCTCGCGATCTCGGCCAGCAGACGACCGGAGACCAGAACCTTGCCGGTTTCCTCGACGTCTGCGGCGATCTCGGTTTGCGCCGACACCTCATAGTCGAACGACGAGAGGATGAGGCCGGTCGCTGTCGCTTCGATCAGCACACCGCTCAAAATGGGCAGTGTGGTGCGCTGGGGAAGGAGCTTCACAGCGAAAGAGACGGCTTCGCTGAAGACGTCTCGGTTGGCCTGAAATCTCACGAAGTCACTCCTGTCGATGGGAGACCTGGATACGGCCTCAATGCTAGTCGGGTTTTTTTGTCATTCGTTGCGATGGTGCGGAGCAGCAAAGGTTGTCGGATGGAGAGAGATAGAAGTTAATTGTTAATCTTCTTAACCGTTGTGGAAACTGTGGATAACTCTGTGGATGACGCGGAATCACTGGGAACTACAAACATGTAACTTGTTGGCAGCCTGTGAGCGTTAATCGCACTGCGGTGTCGGGCGTCGAATCCGTCCGACCGCGTTTGCACAAGCAGCGCCGGAGTTTCCACAGGTTGAACCCTGTTGTCCAAAGAGTTTCCACAGGGTTTTCCACAGGTGTGAAAACTGAGGGATTCTGTGGCTTATTTGTAGCGGTGGTTCTGTTTGATGCGATTAGTGAGCTCTGTGACCTGGTTGTAGATCGAGCGACGTTCCTTCATCAGCTCACTGATCTTCTTGTTCGCGTACATCACCGTGGTGTGGTCCCGGTTGCCGAACAGCTGCCCGATCTTGGGCAGAGAGAGGTTGGTGAGCTCACGGCACAGGTACATGGCGATCTGGCGTGCGGTGGCGACGGCCTGGGACCGGGACGAACCGTAGAGGTCGTCGACGGTGAGTTTGAAGTAGTCCGCCGTGTTGGTGATGATGTCCACCGGGGCGATGACATTGTCTTCGTCGAGCGTGATGAGGTCCTTGAGCACCGTCTGGACCAGGTCCATGTCGACGGGGGTGCGATTGAGACTGGCGAAAGCGGTGACCCGGATCAGCGTCCCCTCGAGTTCACGGATGTTGGACGAGACCTTCGACGCCATGAACTCGAGGATGTCGTGTGGCACCTGCAGCTTCTCGCTCTGGGCCTTCTTGCGCAGGATGGCGATGCGCGTCTCGAGGTCGGGAGCCTGCACGTCGGTGATCAGACCCCACTCGAACCGTGATCGCATCCGGTCTTCAAACCCGGTGAGGTGTTTGGGCGGCAGGTCGCTCGTGATGACCACCTGCTTGTTGTGGTCGTGCAGGGTGTTGAAGGTGTGGAAGAAGGCCTCCTGCGTCTCCGCCTTGCCCTGGAGGAACTGGATGTCGTCGATCATCAGGATGTCGATGTTGCGATACCGGGCCTGGAAGGCCGAGCCGCGGTTGTTCGCAATCGAGTTGATGAAATCGTTGGTGAATTCCTCGCTACTGACGTAGCGAACGCGGATGCCGGGATACAGGCTCATCGCATAGTGACCGATGGCGTGCAGAAGGTGGGTCTTGCCCAGGCCGGAGGACCCATAGACGAAGAGGGGGTTGTACGCCTTCGCCGGCGCTTCCGCGACCGCGACCGCAGCGGCGTGGGCGAAGCGGTTGGACTGGCCGATCACGAAGTTGTCGAAGCTGTACTTGTTGTTCAGCCGGGTGTCGTGGGGGCGTTCGGGTGACGTGCTCTCGAAGACCGACTGCGGCGCTGCGGGGGTGTCAACGTCGGGCGGGGACATCGTCTCCTGCACCGGGCGGATCGATTCCTTCTCCAGCTCCGGGTTGACCACCACGTAAAAGGTCGACACCGCGGTCGATTCGGAGAGCTGGCTCATGGCAGTCAGGAGCGGGACCCGCATCCGCTGATTGAGCATGCTCGCGGTGAACTCGTTGGGCACCTCGAGATAGAAGGTTCCCGCCGCGATGCCCTTGGGTTCGACCAGATTGAGGAAGCCGTAAAGCATCGGTGTGATGGTGTCATCGGACTCAAGGCTGGTCAGTACGGCCCGCCAGGTGTCTGCGATAGGTTGTTCGTCGGCCATGGTTCCCCGTTATCTCTCATTGTTGCCTTCAAAACGACGGGGACGGCGGTGCGAGCTCGTCCCTGAACGCGTCTTCCAGCCAAAGCATCCACAAGGTTATCCACCGCCTGTGTGCAAATAAGGCCGAATTCTCAGGGTTTGTTGAAAACCTGTGGATAACTTGTCCTCACGGTAGCCAATCCGCCACGGTGAGGCAAAATTCGTTGCCATCTTGTGCGCGTGTCCTGCCCAATCCAGGTGAATTCTTGTGCAGAATCGATCCTTTGGGGACTTCGAGTTTGACCCACAGAGGTCGAAGCCGTAGTTTTAATCAGTTGACCCCAGCCCGAGGGCTACCTCACTCTTTCCCGGCCGCTTGTTTTGGCCTGCGGAGATTTAACACGTGGAGACAAAACTATGAGCAAGAGAACGTTCCAGCCGAACAACCGCCGTCGCGCCAAGGTGCACGGCTTCCGCCTTCGCATGCGCACCCGCGCCGGCCGCGCGATTCTCGGTGCTCGCCGTCGTAAGGGTCGCATCGAACTTTCCGCTTAAGCACTCTCGTGCTCGCGGGGGCCAATCGCATCACCAGCGGTGACGACTACAAGATGGTCGTTCGTCGTGGTGTGCGGGTCGTTGGCCCACACCTGGTTGCCTACCTGCGCCGGAACCCCGATGGGGAGCCGGTGCGGTTCGGTTTCATCGTGGCGAAGAACGTGGGGAACGCCGTCAGGCGCAATCGTGTTCGTCGGCGCCTGAAAGCAGCCAGTTTCTCCCTACTGCCGTCGGTGCGCCCGGGCACGGATGTCGTCATCCGCGCCCTGCCATCGGCGAACGATGTCTCCTGGCCCGAGTTGTATTCGGAGGTCGAGGGCGCGCTGGCGAAATACCAGCGTCAACCCGGGACCCCTCGAATCGACCCGGCACCGAACCCCATGAATCGATGAACGTCGATGAATAGGGCGATCGCGACCGTCGTTCTGCTCCCCCGTAATGGCGGAGTGGTTCTGCTACGCGCGTACCGGGCCGTGATTTCACCGCTGTATGGCGATGTATGCCGGTACTATCCCTCTTGTTCGGCCTACGCACTCGGGGCCGTTCAGGAACACGGCCTCGTGGTCGGATCGGCCCTGGCCGCCCGCAGGCTTGCTCGGTGTCATCCGTGGGCCGAAGGTGGGATCGATGACGTTCCCCTGAAACGAAAGCGTCGCTATACGGTGACGTCGTTTGGATTTGTTGTCGCACCGAGCCACGGAAAGGGCTGACCCAAAGTATGGACCTCCTAGGTACGATTCTCTGGCCTCTGAAATGGGGAGTCGAGCTTCTGCTCGTCGCCTTCCACTGGCTGTTCACCAACTTCGGACTGGGTTACAACGACGGCATCACCTGGGTGCTGTCCATCGTCGGCCTCGTCCTGGTCGTGCGCGCCGCCCTGATCCCCATCTTCGTCAAGCAGATCAAGAGCCAGCGCAAGATGCTCGAGGTCGCGCCTCAGCTCAAGAAGATCCAGGACAAGTACAAGGGCAAGAAGGACCAGTTCTCTCGTGAGGCCATGTCCCGCGAGACCATGGAGCTCTACAAGCGCACCGGCACGAATCCGCTCAGCTCGTGCCTGCCCCTGCTGCTGCAGATGCCGATCTTCTTCGCCCTGTTCTCGGTGCTGAATGACGCTCAGCGCAGCCAGGCCGGAGTCGGCCCGCTGGACAGTTCGCTGGCCAAGAGCTTCGGCAGTGCCACCCTGTTCGGTGACGCACCCCTGCACGACTCCTTCGCCACCCAGTGGACCGCGATGATCGCGGGAAACTCGTTCAACCTGGCGGTCATGATCATCGCGGCCACCATGGTCGTCCTGATGACGGCCTCGCAGTTCATCACCCAGCTCCAGATCGTCTCCAAGAACATGTCGCCGGAGACCAAGGCGAGCCCGATGTTCAAGCAGCAGCGCATCATGCTCTACCTGCTTCCCCTGGTCTTCGCCTTCTCCGGTGTGGCGTTCCCGCTCGGGGTCATGTTCTACTGGCTGACATCCAACATCTGGACGATGATCCAGCAGTTCCTGGTGATCCGCAACATGCCGACGCCCGGAAGCGAGGCGGCCAAGGCTCGTGAGGAGCGGCTTGCCCGCAAGGGTAAGCTCATCGCCACCGACGGTGACGTTATCGTGGTCGAAGAGCCCAAGAAGCCGCAGCGCCAGCAGCCGATCGCCAAGAGTCGTGCCAAGAAGCAAACCGGCCCCAAGAAGTAGTAGAGAGCGAAGACCAACGTGACTGAGAACACTGACGTGATCGCCGCGGATGCCCCGGCCGACGACTCCCCCACCCTCGACCAGCTCGAGAAGGAAGGGGACATCGCCGCCGACTACATCGAGGAATTCCTCGACATCTGCGACCTCGACGGTGACATCGACATCGATGCCCGCAACGGGAGGGCCTACCTCTCCGTGCAGGCGACGGATGCCGACAACCTCAGGCTGCTCTCGAAGCCGGAGACCGTGAACGCGCTCCAGGAGCTCACCCGGCTGGCCGTGCAGAACAAGACCGGTTCGTTCTCCCGGTTGATCCTCGACATCGGCGGATCGCGTGATGCCCGGCAGACCGAATTGGCCTCCCTGGTGGCCCGCGCGATCGAGCGCATCCAGGGTGGGGCGGCCGAGGCGTCCCTGCCGGCGATGTCGTCCTACGAACGCAAGCTCGTGCACGACCTGGTCTCCGAGGCCGGTTTCGTCTCCGAGTCCAAGGGTGAGGGCCGCGACCGCCACACGGTCATCTCCGCCTCCTGACGACAGCCGAATCTGTGACTGAGATCCTTGAGGCCGAGCCGGCCGTCGCCGCCGATCTGTTCGGGGAACGCATTGATGTCGCCCGCGCCTTCGCCCGTAACCTCGCCGACCAGGGCGAGGAACGCGGACTGATCGGGCCACTCGAGCTTCCACGGCTCTGGAGCCGTCACATCCTCAACTGCGCGATCGTCGCTCCCCTGCTGCGTCCCGGCCTGGTCGGCGACGTCGGCTCGGGGGCCGGGCTGCCGGGTCTGGTCCTGGCCATCGCCCGGCCGGACGTGTCCTTCGTGCTGATCGAACCGATGGAGCGGCGGGTCGCCTGGCTGACCGAACAGGTTGCCGCGCTCGGCCTGGACAACACGACAGTGACCCGGGCGCGGGCCGAGGATGTGCGTCTCCCCCAGCGCCTCGACCAGGTCACCGCGCGGGCGGTGAGCGCATTCCGCACCCTGATTCCCCTCACTGCTCCCCTGCTTCGGCCGGGTGGAGAGCTGGTGCTGATGAAGGGCGCGGGTGCCCAGGGCGAGATCGATGCCGCAGCGAAGGCCATCCGCACGTATCATCTCGGCAATGTGGAGGTAATCACCCTCGGTGAGGGCGTGCTTCCGGACGTCACAAGGGTCATTAGGGCTACAGTTGATTAGTCCCCGAATTTCCGCCTGAGCGACATTTACGGGCAGAATCGGGGCCTCTGGATGGCTCATTAACCGTCGACTGCAAAGGTTTCACGTGAAACATCCTGGCGAAAACCAGCAAGGCACCAAGACCGCCCCAGGGTTCGACGACACCACTCCCCTGGCGCGCGAGATCTCCGAGCTGACTCGTCGTCGACAGGTGATCGCGGCCGAGCAACTGCCGAAGCCCGAGCAGACCCGCGTGATCACCATCTCGAACCAGAAGGGCGGGGTGGGCAAGACCACGACCGCAGTGAACCTCGCGGCGGCGCTCTCCCGGCAGGGTGCCCGTGTGCTGGTGATCGACCTCGACCCTCAGGGCAATGCGTCAACGGCGCTCGGCGTCGAGCATCGGGCAGAGACTCCCAGCGTCTACGACGTCATCGTCAACGACATGGATCTGGCTGCCGTCGTTCAGGAGAGCCCCGAAGTCGGTTCCCTGTATTGCGTGCCCGCAACCATCCACCTTGCCGGCGCCGAAATCGAGCTCGTCTCCCTCGTGGCCAGGGAACAACGGCTCAGCCGCGCCCTCGCGGTGCACCTGAAGACGATGGACGATCCCTATGACTACGTCTTCATCGACTGCCCGCCCTCGTTGGGTCTCCTCACGATCAACGCCTTCGTGGCCGCGCAGGAGGTGCTCATTCCGATCCAGTGCGAGTACTACGCGCTCGAGGGGCTCAGCCAGCTCCTCAAGAACATTGAACTGATCGAAAAGCACCTGAACCCGGACCTGACCGTGTCGACGATTCTGCTCACGATGTACGACAGCCGCACCAACCTGGCCAACCAGGTGGCGCAGGATGTGCGGGATCATTTCCCGAATCAGGTGCTGGATACCCTGATTCCCCGCTCCGTGCGCGTTTCTGAGGCCCCGAGCTACGGCCAGAGTGTCATCAGTTACGACCTGAACTCCGCAGGATCACTCTCCTACCTCGAAGCAGCAGCGGAAATCGCCCGACGGGGCGCCCCCCAGACAGGAGAACGACTCTAATGGCGAAGAGAACAGGCCTCGGCCGCGGCATCGGCGCACTGATCCCCATTCAAGATGACCCGACCCTGGCCCGACCGGTCGACGTGTTCTTCCCGTACTCCGAAGCACTGCGTCCGGTGGAGACGGTGCAGTCGCAGGATCTCCTCCCCGTGCCGGGGGCGCGTCTGGCCCACCTGGATCCCGCGGACATCGTGCCGAACGCGCAGCAGCCCCGGAGTGTCTTCGACGAGAGTGACCTGGCCGAACTCGTTCACAGCATCCGCGAGGTGGGCGTTCTGCAGCCGATCGTGGTGCGGCCGATCCCGGAGCTGCCGGGCAAGTACGAACTGGTCATGGGCGAGCGCAGGCTCCGTGCCACCAAAGAGGTCGGGCTCGACACGATCCCGGCCATCGTACGCGAGACCGCGGATGTCGACATGCTGCGCGACGCGCTGCTGGAGAACCTGCACCGTGCGCAGCTCAACCCTCTCGAGGAGGCATCGGCCTACCAGCAGTTGCTTGCCGATTTCGGCATCACCCAGGATGAACTCGCGCTCAAGATCGGCCGCTCGCGACCACAGATCACGAACACCATCCGTCTGTTGAAGCTGCCGGAGCCGGTGCAGCTTCGCGTCGCCGCCGGAGTTCTCACGGCCGGTCACGCCCGGGCCATTCTCTCGGTCGGTGACCCAGAGGGAATGCTGAGGCTCGCCGACAAGATCGTCAACGAGGACTTGTCCGTTCGTGCAGCCGAGGCGGCCGCCACGGCGGAGCCTCGCCCCACGAAGACGAAGCCGGCAGCCGGCCGTCGCCAGGGGCACCTTGATGAGATCGCCGAGCACCTCGGTGATCGCCTCGACACCCGGGTGAAGATTCATCTGGGCGCACGAAAAGGCCAGATCACAGTGGATTTTGCGACAATCGGAGACCTGAACCGCATCCTGGGCGTCATCGGCGAACCGGGCTTCGGCGCGAGCTGAGCGTCCTGGCACCCTGACCGATCTGGTCGTCCGCCGGTTGGGTGTCCCCCTTGGTGGGGCATCGGTTGCCTCTGGGCAACCGGGCAGTCCTCGCAGTGTGCATCGTCGTCTGCTGCTCACCTGCTCTGCTCTCCTGCTCGCGTTCCGGATGCCACTCGCCCACCCAGCGAATCCCCCACCCAGTCACTCCCCCACCCAGTCACTCCCCCACCCAGCCACTTCCCCACCTCCCCTCCCCGTGTCTGCGGCAATGCGCTGTGGCTGTCGGCCTGTGAATCCGTCACTCCGTTTCACGTGAAACATGGTTGGTGGTACGCGGGGGCACCGGTGTCATCGATCCGTGGCGTGACCTTGGGATCAGGGTCCCGCCAGCCCATTCCGAAGGACCCCGCGTGGTCGAGACGGCCCGCCTGAGGGCGCAGTGTCCGCAACTCCTCCTGCGTCTGGGGATCAGGGTCTGGAACGGCGTGGGACCCATGGTGTGACTGGACTTGTAACCCACGGCTCCGGGGCCTGAAGCCGGTGACCGGCAGCCCGGCAGTCAGGAGCGCGCTCGGATAGGGGCCGGACCGCTGCACGAACCTCGGTGTTCGCGACGGAGCATCGTCCCGTGGCCCGGTCGCGCGCGGAAACGGTCCTGTCGTCCGCGTCCGACGGGCGGCGATCGCCCTACCGTTGGCTGGCCGTGTCGGTGTTGATCCGCGGAGGCGACCCGGGAGCCCGTGGTCGCGCCTCCCGGGTGGACGCAGGCGAGCGGACCGATGGGAAAGGGGGTGAGCCGCGAGCACGGATCTCTGCCGAGGGGGTGAAGTTGTCCGTGCGCGACTGGGCAGTCGGCTGGAGGATTGTGATTCGCTGGGGAGTCGGCCTGGTGTTGTCCGGCCGGGTCGGTTCGTGGACGGGTGTTGTTCTTTGTGGCGACGGCGGGGTGTTTGCCTGCGCCGCGGAACGCAGTCGGTTGTTCGGTGGAGTCCCGGAGCTGTCCGACTTCTCCTCGTCGTCAAGCTCCGCGTGTCCGTGCGGGCGTGGATCAAGAAGCCGCCGTCTGTGAACGAGTGAAGCGATCGGATATCCGGCCGGCCAGGGTGGCGATCACGGGTGAGCTGCGGGTGACGATGACGGGGGTGCCTTCCCCGCCGCCGTACTGCGGCCTGTCGTTCACGTTGGTGGATCAGTGCGGTTGGCCAGGGTAGCTCCTGCGGTGCGCCGTGGGTGCACACGTGACTGCGCCGTCGAAGCCGTGCGCACTGGCCCTGCCGACCGGAGATGTTGCAGCATCTGCGGGATCAACCCAGTGTCCACTGTCGAATGCGGATACCGGTGGATCCGTGGCGGTTCTGAGGAGCCGCGTGTGGCCGGTCGAGCGTTCTCATGACCCCGGGGCTGTCCACCTCCAGTCGCTCACTCGTGATGGATTGTCGCGACGAGACCTGTGACCCGGGGCCACTATGCGGGCCTGGCCTGGCCGCGACAGGGACGGCCGTTCCCGGCCCATCCGATCGGCTGGGGCAGCCAGGGAATCCGGGCGGCGGCCCCGCCTGGCTGGCGAATAGCTCAGGACTGAGTTCATGGACCATGGATCCGGGTACTCGCGGTGATGTTTCACGTGAAACATGACCATATTCGCGCTCGATCGGAGAACGATAGTGATGAGGAACGTCGCCAATGGCTCTGCTTCGGCCCGAATCGTGAGGGTCTGCTCCCGCCGGGATTCCCACGCGACAGCGGTCACTCCCCCGGACTGTGTTCCTGCGTTCTCGTGGGTCTCCCCCGGGCGTGTGTGGAGGCAATTTGGCAAGAGCCGGATCAGGCCACACCGTCCTCGTCGTGGGGACGTGAGGTTCCTGTTGCCGTATCCTTGCCATTTCTGCGTCGGCGGCAGTGCCTGGCGCTGAGCCGTTTCAGCACTCCCACCGACCCTGAAATCACGTAGTGTCGGCCTTGCGGGAAGGCGGGTCTGACGTCGCGGGCGGTACCTCGGTGCCTGCGTTCCCGGTTGCCCCGCCGGTATCGGCACCCACTCCCCGCGGCGATGGAGGACCGGTGGTTGCCAGGGACGCGGCCGCACGCGTCCTGTCGGTTCCCTCGGTGTGATCAGAGGGTGTGGGGTGGGATCGGTGCCAGCGTGTGGGCTTGACAGTGCGTTGCAGGTCATCGTGTCTGAAGGTATCCACGGGAAGTGCAGGGCGCCGGGGCTGTCCCCGGCCCCCGCCCGGGCCGCCCCAACGACTGATCAGGGTGGGGTCCCGGGTACTGGGCAGGAACATGTCTCACCTGAAACTCCTGGTTGCGTGAGGGCCACGGAAGGGCAGCCGGGGCCGGGGAGCGACACTGTCGACCTGGGTCAATGGCACTTCTGGGTCGCCGGATCGTGATCAAGACGGAGGTGAGGTCGGCAACAGTGCCGGCGGCCAGGACGTCATGGATGTCGAACAGGGTCAGGTCGGGGGGATCGATGACGTGGTGGTGGTTGCCGTTCATTGGCGCAGCGGGGTCCGACCGCGGGGTCCGACCGCGGGGACTGGCGATACCAGCGCGGACTATTCGCAGAGCGTCGAGCCCGCGAGCGTCAAGCGGACGCGCGCTCCCCTCGCTTGCGCGCCTCCTCCCCGATCGTCGTCCGCGAGGCGATGATCAAATCATCTGGTGGCCACCTGAACCGGCCATGTTCTTCGACGGACATGCTCCCAAAGTCGTCACACAGTTGAGGGCATCTCACTTCGTCCAGATTGGCCAGCGTGGGGGTGACGGATCGCCGGAATCAAGAATTGTGGGTAATGCTCATTCCTTGGCCGTTGTGAGCCGAAATATGGCCCAAAAATGATCGGAGCGGAATTTCTGAACGCGCCTTAGGATGGATCCTGACGACGTGAAAAAGCCCGTTTCGAGGGCTCCGTCACGCTCTTTCGCGTGAACGGTGAGCCACGGTGGACGGGCCGGCCTCGACCTCCGCCGATGAGGGTCAATGTTTCACGTGAAACCGATCGACGGTCGTGGGTCTTCAGTTCTCGGCGAGTGCCGCCTGGGCAAGGGCTTCGTAGACCGCGCCGAGGGACTCCCCCGATGCCTCGATCGATTGCGGCACGAGGCTGGTCTCCGTCAGTCCGGGAAGAACGTTGGCCTCGAGGAACCAGGGGGTGCCGTCGTCGTCGACGATGAGGTCGATTCGGGAGATGTGTCGGAGGCCGAGGAGAGTGTGCACCGCCACGGCGGTCTCGGCGACCCGGGCGGCTATCTCAGGGGAGATCCGGGCGGGAGCGTAGAAGAGGGTGTCGCCGGCGTTGTACCTGGCCTCGAAGCTGTAGGCCCCGACGAGGGGAACGATTTCCACGGCCGGCAGCGCGGCCGGTCCGTCGCCTGTGTCGATGACGGTGACGGCGAGTTCGGTGCCGTTGACCTTCTCTTCCACGACTGCGACGGAGGCGTAGGTGTACGCGTCGACCATCGCGCGAGGCAGCTCAGCTGACGTCTCGACAATGGTGACTCCCTGGGCCGAACCGCCCTCCGCCGGCTTGACGACCAGTGGAGTGGGCAGCGAAGAAAGGACGTGTTCGAGCACGCTCGCGGCACCGAGATCACGGAACGTCTCCTTGGACAGGGCGATCCAGTCGGGTGTCGGGAAACCGGCCCGCCGGACGAGTTCCTTAGCCGTCGGTTTGGACCACGCGAGTGCCGCAGGTCCGCCTCGGGAACCGACGTGAGGTATTCCGGTCGTCTCGAGGAGAGCGAGGAGAGCGCCGTCTTCGCCGGTTGCACCGTGCACGACCGGCCAGATCACGTCGGGGTGGCGATGGGTGATGTCGGCGAGCAGACCGGCCTGCGGGTCGAGTACGGTCACGGTGTGTCCCCGGCTCGTGAGGGCGTCCGCAACCCGCCGTCCCGAACGTAGTGAGACGTCGCGTTCGTGCGAGATCCCGCCGGCGAGGACGATGATATCAAGTGCCGCTAATTCGCTCATGATCAGGGTTTTTCCTTGCTCTGGCCGGGGGGTCTTGGTCTAGGAGATGTCGGGTGGCGGCGAACTGAACCGCGAGTTCTCCCGGAGCGGATTCAATGATCCGGTCCCCGCGAAGGTGTCGAGCAGGTCGAGTTCGTCGCGGATCACGGTGGCCAGGCGACGTATGCCAATTCGGATATGTTCCGGTGTCGGATAGCAGAAGGATAGGCGCATATTCTGGCGACCGTCGCCGTCCGCGAAGAAGGCCGTGCCCGGCGTGTACGCGACGAGTTCCTTGACAGCCCGCGGGAGCATTGCCTTCGAGTCGAGGCGGTCGGGGAGGGTCACCCAGACGTAGAAGCCGCCGTTCGGATTGGTCCAGGTCAACTCGGGCAGGTACTCGTCCAGCGCGCTGAGCAGGGCGTTCTTCCGCTCGTGGTACACGCCCCGGAAGGTGTTGATCTGGCCCTTCCAGTCGGCGCTGGAGAGGTACTCGGAGATCACGAGCTGGCTGAAGGAACTCGGCGAGAGCACCGCGGCCTCATTGGCGAGCACGAGCTTCTCGCGGATGGCGTGGGGCGCGAGCGCCCAGCCCACGCGGAAGCCGGGGGCGAGGGTCTTGGAGAAGGTCCCCAGGTAGACGACGCCGTCCTGTTCGAGGGAACGCATCGCGTCCGGGGCCGGCTGGTCGAAGTAGAGCAGGCCGTACGGGTTGTCTTCGAGCACGAGGATGTCGTTCCGGCGGCAGATTTCCAGGATCTCGACCCGACGGGCCCAACTCAGGGTCACGCCGGCCGGATTGTGGAAGTTGGGGATCGTGTACAGGAACTTGATGCTCTTCCCGGCGGCCCGGACGCTGAGGATGTGCTCCCGCAGTGCCTCCGGGATGAGGCCGTGCTCGTCCATGGGAACATGGTCGACCTCGGCCTGGTACGACTTGAAGATGACCATGGCGGTGACGTAGCTGGGGCCCTCGGACAGCACGACGTCACCGGGGTCGAGGAAGAGTTTGCTGACGAGCTCGAGGGCGTGCTGGGAGCCGGTCGTGACGACCACGTCATCGGCGTGGGCTCGGATGCCTTCCAGCGCCATCACCTCGAGGATCTGCTCACGAAGCACAGGAACTCCCTGACCAGAGCCGTATTGCAGGGCCGTCGGACCCTGTTCGCGCATGACGCGGCCCATGGCGTTGATCACGAGGTCCGGCGGCAAGGCCGCCACGAACGGCATGCCGCCGGCGAGGGAGACCACCTCGGGGCGGGAGGCCACGGCGAAGAGGGCCCTGACCTCGGAGGCGCGCAGCCCCGCGGCTCGCTCGGCGTAGTGGTGGTACCACGGATCGAGATTGTTGCCGGTCTGGGGTGAACCCTGTGCTGTCACGTCACTTCCGTTCTGGTGTGGCTTCAATCGTAGGCGGTGTCACGCGGGGGCCGGTCCTCATGGCGCCTTCCCGCGAGCGTACAGGGCCACGCGGGGCAAGCCGGCGGCCCGGGCATGACAAGACCCGCCCGGCTGCTGCCGGACGGGTCTTCAGGCGGGTCGGCCGGACGGCCGATGAGAGGCCTAGGCCAGGTATGCGGCCAGGTCGGCCACGAGGGCGACCTTGGGCTTGGCGCCGATGACGGTCTTGACGACCTCACCCTTCTGGAACACCTTCATCGCGGGGATGGAGGTGATCTGGTACTTCGCGGCCAGGGCCGGGAAGTCGTCGACGTTGAGCTTGACGATGTCGATCTTGTCGGCGTTCTCACTCGCGATCTGGTCGAGGATCGGGCTGACGGCGCGACACGGGCCACACCACTCGGCCCAGAAGTCGACCAGAACGGTCTTTTCGTTGTTGATGACTTCCTGGTCGAAAGTCGCGTCGGTAACGGCGCGTGCAGACATGTATTTGCTCCTTAGTTGGTGACTGTTGCGAGTTCGGCCTCGCCGGCGTCAGCCAGCAGGTCCGCGGGAAGGGAGGCGAGGTAGTGCTCGGCGTCGAGCGCGGCGACGGTGCCCGATGCGGCGGCCGTCACGGCCTGGCGGTAGGTCGGGTCGATGACGTCGCCGGCGGCGAAGACGCCGGTCTGGCTGGTCTTGGAGGAGCGGCCGGCGACGGCGATGGTGCCCTCGGGGGTCAGGTCGAGCTGCGCGTGCACGAGGTGTGTGCGCGGGTCATTGCCGATGGCGACGAAGACGCCGCCGACCGGGAGACTGGTCTCCTCCCCGGACACGGTGTCACGCAGGCGCAAACCGTCGACGGCCTCGGCGCCGGTGATGCCGACGACCGCGGAGTTCCAGACGAATTCGATCTTCGGGTTGGCGAACGCCCGCTCCTGCATGATCTTCGAGGCACGGAGCGTGTCCTTGCGGTGCACGACATAGACCTTGCTGGCGAACCGGGTCAGGAAGGTGGCTTCCTCCATGGCGGAGTCGCCGCCGCCGATCACGGCGATGGTCTTCTCCTTGAAGAAGAACCCGTCGCAGGTGGCACACCAGGACACCCCGCGACCGGACAGACGCTCTTCGTCGGGCAGGCCGAGCTTGCGGTACGCGGAACCGGTGGCGAAGATCACGGCCAGGGCCTCGTGGGTCACGCCGGAACCGAGGGTGACGGTCTTGGTCGGGCCGGTGAGGTCGAGTTCGGTGACGTCGTCGTAGACGACCTCGGTGCCGAAGCGTTCGGCCTGCTCCTGCATCTTGGCCATCAGCTCCGGACCCTGGATGCCGTCGGGGAACCCGGGGAAGTTCTCGACCTCGGTCGTGTTCATCAGTTCACCGCCGGCCTCGACGGAACTGGCGATCAGCAGCGGCTTCAGGTTGGCGCGTGCGGCGTAGATGGCGGCCGTGAATCCGGCCGGTCCTGAGCCGATGATGATGATCTGGCGCACGCGGGGAACTCCTTCGATTTGGGGGGCAGGGCAGTGGTGACTTGCCTCGCTGCCGGGTACAACACATCCTAATCGGATGCTATTCCGCGCCCCGGCCGCGTCCACAGCGCACACACAGCCGGGCGGGGGGACGACCGGCGCTCACGCGCGGTCAGCGCCGGAGACGGGCGAAGACCGGGCTGAGGAAGCCGCGCAGTTCGTCGCTGCGCATCAACAGGAGCAACCCGAAGTAGACGACCGCCATCGACGCGCCGATGACCAGCATCGTGGCAATGGCCTGCGCCTTGCCCGACAGGGCGAAGCCGTCCTCCTGCGTGCCGCCGAGAACGACGAGCAGTACGAGGCCGATCACGATCGGGGGCAGCGCCGCAACGAGGTACTTGACCAGGCTGCGGACGATGCGGCTGCCGTCGATCCCGCCGAGCCGACGGCGCAGCAGCCAGGCGGCCAACCCGGCCTGGGCGATCCCGGACACCGTGACCGTGAGCGCGATGCCCGCCGCGATCCACGCGCTCGGCAGGAGGGCGCAGGCGAGCACTCCGGTGATGACGAGGACCACCTGGAACAGGGTGAAGAAGAACGGCGTGCGGGTATCGCCGAGCGCGTAGAACGTGCGCTGGATGACGAAGAGGACGCAGAAGGCGACCAGTCCGATCACGTAGGCGACGATCACGTTGCCGATGCCCTGCACCTGGCCGAACCGGGAGACGAAGACCGCGGCGAACGGGTAGGCGCAGACGGCGATCACGGCAGAGGCCAGCACGATGATCAGGGTCGTTCCGCGGATGGCGGATGAGGCATCCGTGCGTACCAGGTCGAGCTTGCCGACCGCAGCGTGCTCGCTCATCCGGGTGAAGTAGGCCGTGGCGACCGAGACGGTGATCACCGAATGCGGCAGCATGAAGATCAGCCAGGCGGTGTTCAGCACGGCGACGGATGCGTCGGTGTCGCCGGCCAGCGTGACCACTCGTGTCTCGACTATGCCGGCGACGGTGGTCAGCAGCAGCATCCCGAAGGTCCAGCTCGCCATCTTGCCTGCGGCACCGAGGCCGACCCCGCGGAAGTGGAAGTCCGGACGGAAGCGCAGTCCGATCCGGTGCCAGAAGTAGAACAGCACGACTGCCTGCAGCACCACGCCGAGAGTGGCGCTTCCTGCCAGAACGGCGATCATCACGGGGGTGAACTCGCCGGCCTGGCGCACGCCGTCCGGGTCGGCGCCGTAGAGCGCGGCGAACACGACCAGGCCGGCGATCGCGATGACGTTGTTGAGCACGGGCACCCAGGTGAACGGGCCGAACGACTTGCGGGCGTTGAGCACCTCGCCCAGCACCGTGTACAGCCCGTAGAAGAAGATCTGCGGGAGGCACCAGAACGCGAAGGCGGTGGCCAGTGCCAGCGCCCCGGGCTTCATATTCGGCGCGTAGAGAAGGGTCAGGACCGGGGCGAGCGCCGTGGCGACGACGGTCGTGACGCCGACGATCACGAGGGCGAGGGTGACGAGCTTGTTGATGTACGCCGTGCCGCCGTCGGCGTGCAGGCTCGCCCGCACAATCTGGGGCACCAGCACCGCCGTGAGCACTCCGCCGGCGACGATCACGTAAACGGTGTTCGGCAGCTGGTTGGCGACGGCGAACGCGTTGGTGCTCTGGCCGACCTGACCGATCACACCGGCGAGCACGATCAGTTTGATGAAACCGAGGATGCGGGACACGATCGTGCCCGAGGCCAGGAACGCGCTCGCGCGCCCGATGCTGCCGGTCTTAGGCATTCGGCTCCGTTCCGGCCGTGTTCGAGGACGCCGGGGGAGCGGCGGTGGCGTTCGGGTCGGTGGACGTGTCGGGCTCGTCACGTTCCCGGCGGCGGCGCAGGATGTTGCGCCACACGCCGAAGCCGAAGAACAACACGACGGCGGCGGCGAAGATGAGCGACCCCAGGCCCTCCCAATCGGCCCGCACATTGATCGGGATGAGGGCCGGCTGGTCGATCATGGTGCCGGCCGGGGTGAACAGGGTCACCCGGAGGGTCACCGTGCCGTTCCCGACCGCCGAGGTCACGGGCACCAGCACGGTCCGGGCGGACTGTGCTTCGATCGTGGACTCGACGTCACTGCCGACCAGGAGGCGCCCGTTCGAGGGGACAACCTGCACGCGCACGGTGACGGCCTGGCCCAGCGTGTTGTCGAGCGTGACGGGGATGTCCACCTTGCTGCCGAGGACGTTGATCGGACCCTTGGTCGAGACCGAGACGGAACGCAGCAGGGCGGAGGAATCGACCAGGTTGGTGCCGACGGCATCCCGCCAGCTGCCCGGCTGGGAAGCCCACGAGTTCGACAGCAGTGACAGCAGGATGAGTCGGTGTTCGGCGGTCACCGGCAGTGGGGTGGTCAGGGCAGAGGAGAACGCCGCCACGTCGGCCTCGCGCACGAGCAGTCGCTTGGCGAGTTCGGTGCGCTCGGCCGGTTCGGTGCGGCTCTCGAACGTGACGTCGGTGGTGGTGGTGGCGCGTGCGGCGGCCAGAGTGGCCGGGGCGTGCCAGCTGAGCGCCGCGAGGGCGTCGAGCGTCTGGCTGAGTCGCGCGGCGCTCGGCGGCCAGCCCCGGTCGAAGGTGGCGAGCAGGGTGCGCGTCGTGCCGGGCTTCTCAGCCGAGACCACCGCGAGTTGCGAGCCCACCTCTGCCATGGCCTCACGCCACGCGTCGTCGGACGTCGATGCGGCGGCCGTGCGCAGCGCCTTCGAGAGCGGATCGTCCATGACGAGCCCGGTGCCGGCGCCGGCACCGAGGGCGACGGCGGTGTTCGGGGTGATGTCACTGTCGGACTGGCTCGCGTTGCTGCCGGACAGGATGGTCGTGCCCAGACCGCCGGCCGCGAAGATCGGCAGGTCCGCGGCGGCAACGGAACCCTCGTGCGGCCACCCGATGTCGGTCGCGGTGTAGTTCCAGGCGAGCAGCTGTTCGGTGGTCGGGGCGGCTCCGCCGACCGGCCCGGCCGGCGCGGTGGGGGTGCCGGACGGGACCGGAGTGCTGGAGGCTGCCGGAGGCGCGGTTGCTGTCGCCGTCGGGGTCGGCGTGCCTGTCGCGGTGGGGGTGGTGAAGAGGGTGGGGTCGATCGCCTGGTCGAATGAGGTCGGCGCCAGGAGGGTCGCGGCTCCGGCCTGGGTCTGCAGGGAGAGATCCGCATCTGCATAGCTGAGCGGGAATATCTCGTTTTTCGCCTGGGTCAGCCGGTCGAGCCAGGCGGTCGCGCTGGGTGGTGCCGAACTGCCCAGGACACGGATGGAGACGATGATCTGCGGGTCGATGGCGATGGCGACCGGCCGATCGATCACGCCCTCGAGCTGGCGGGTGAGCACACCCGTCGGGCTGGTGAACGTTTCGAGCGCCTTCTCGGGGATCAGGCCCGTCGTCTGTTCCGGTGCGGCGATCGGCATGACCACGGCGACGTTCACCGGGGTCAGTTCCTCGTCCGAATACCAGACGAAGGTTCCCCGGCCCTGGGCCAGCACGTCGCCGTTGTCGGTCAGGGTGACCGCGATCCCGCGGGCACCCCAGGCGTTCCCGGTGGTGAGGCCGACGGAGTCGGCGGGAACCGTGACGGTGATGATCTCGGTGCTGTCCGGCTGCACGGGAGCCTTTGTCGCCTCGCTCTTCATCAGGTCGCCCGGCTTCCCCGTCTTCTCCGGGCGGAGCCAGCTGTTGAGGGCGGAACGGCTGGTCAACGCGCGTTCGGCGAGATAGAGGTCGATCGTTCCGGGAGCGATCGGGTCGGCGGTCCCGTTCTTGATGGTGACCGTGAGGTAGAGGTCCTCCCCGGCGTGCAGCGGCTTCAGCGAAACCGGGGCAACGGCGACGCTCACCGAATTCGTTGGGACCGCACTGGCCGAGACGGGTGAGCGGTCGGTGGAACCGGCGGCCGGGACGGCGGAGGCGGCGAGCGGCGCGGCCCCGGCCAGCACGAGGGCGAGAACGGCGCCGAGCAGGGTCCGGACCGGGCGACGGCGACGGGCGCGCGATTCCGGGAGCGCAGGCCGACGCGCAGGAATTGAGTCGGCCACCATGTAGGGGATTCTACGGCGTGCAGGCTGGGATATCCGGCCCGGGGCGGGCGGCGACGCGCCCAGCAACTAACATGGGGGTCATGCAGAGCGTCGCGACAGCCCTCACCCGGCTGGGCGACCTGGCTGCCACTCCCCCGGTTTCGGCCCTGGCACAGGCGTTCGCGGCGGCAGGCCATGAGCTTGCCCTGGTCGGCGGACCGGTCCGGGATGCGTTCCTCGATCGGGCGATCAACGACCTCGACTTCACCACGGATGCCACCCCGGATCAGATCCTCGAGATCGTGAAGCCGATCTCAGACGCCCAGTGGGACATCGGCCGGGCCTTCGGCACTATCGGGGCCAGGGTCGCCGGCGAGATGGTCGAGATCACCACCTACCGGGCGGACAGCTACGACGGTCAGACCCGCAAGCCCGAGGTCGTCTTCGGCCTGAGCCTCGAGGACGATCTTCTCCGCCGCGACTTCACCGTGAACGCCCTGGCCCTCCGCCTGCCCGGCCTCACCCTCGTCGACCCGGCGAACGGAATCGACGACTTGCTCGCCGGAGTCCTGCGCACCCCGATCTCGCCCGAGGTGTCCTTCGGCGACGACCCGCTGCGGATGATGCGGGCCGCCCGGTTCACGGCCCAGCTGGGCTTCCGCCTCGACCTCGACACCGCGGTGGCGATGGAGGCGATGGCCGACAGCATCCGCAACATCTCGGCCGAACGGGTCTGCGAGGAACTGTCCAAGCTGCTGCGCTCCGACAGCCCGCACGTCGGCCTGGAGCTGCTGGTCGAGTCCGGCCTCTTCGACCGGGTGCTGCCCGAGATCCCCGCGCTGCGGCTGGAGGTCGACGAGCACCACCATCACAAGGACGTCTACCAGCACACCCTCACGGTGCTCGACCAGGCGATCGGCTATGAGAAGTCCCGCGGCGGTTTCGACGGGCCCGACCTGATCGTTCGGTTGGCAGCGCTCCTGCACGACATTGGAAAGCCGGCCACCCGCAAGCTCGAGCCGGGCGGCGTGGTCAGTTTCTACCATCACGACCTGGTCGGCTCGAAGCTGGCCAAGAAGCGACTGCGCGCCCTGCGCTTCGACAATGACACCATCGCCGCCGTCTCCAAGCTGATCGAACTGCACCTGCGATTCTTCGGCTACAGCGAGGGAGCCTGGACCGACTCGGCGGTGCGCCGTTACGTGCGGGATGCCGGCGACCAGCTCGAACGCCTGCACATCCTGACCCGCGCCGACGTGACCACCCGGAACCGGCGCAAGGCCGACCGCCTGGGCTTCGCCTACGACGACCTCGAGCAGAGGATCCGCGAGCTCGCCGAGCAGGAGGAGATGGCCGCGGTGCGCCCGGACCTTGACGGGGAACAGATCATGGCGATCCTCGGCGTGCGCCCGGGTCGCGAGGTGGGCGACGCCTACCGGTACCTGCTCGAACAGCGCCTCGATGACGGGCCGCTGGGCGAGGAAGAGGCAACGCGCCGGTTGCAGGTCTGGTGGGCAGGGCGTGGCGAGTAGCCGCCGGAGAAGTCACCCCGGCATCCGTCGACGCAACACGGTCACCGGCTATGCGCTGCTCGCGCCCAGCCTGTTCGGTGTCGTCTGTTTCATGCTGCTGCCCGTACTGGTGGTCGTGTGGCTCAGCTTCCAGAGCTGGGACCTGATCGGCCCGATCAGCTTCGTCGGCCTGGACAACTACCGCTCGGTCCTCTCGGACGGCGTGTTCGGCAATTCCCTGCTCGTGACCATCCTGTTCGTGGCCCTCGTGGTTCCGATCCAGACCCTGATCGGGCTGGGCGCGGCCTCGCTGCTCACCAGGGACCTGCCCGGCTCCGGGTGGTTCCGCACCATCTACGTGCTGCCGTGGATCTGCGCCCCGCTCGCCCTCGGCGTGGTCTGGAAGTGGATCCTCGCGCCCACGGATGGCGCACTGAACACCCTGGTCGGGGCGAGAATCGAATGGCTGAGCGACCCCGCACTCGCCCTGCCGACCGTGGCCGCTGTCGTGATCTGGACCAACGTCGGTTACGTCACCCTGTTCTTCATGGCGGGGCTGCTCAACATCCCTGAGCAGATCCTGGAGGCGGCCCGGATCGATGGCGCCGGGCCGGTGGCTCTGTTCTGGCAGATCAAGATCCCGCTGCTCCGCCCCACCATGTTCTTCGTGCTCGTCACCACCGTGATCTCCGCCTTCCAGGTGTTCGACCAGGTCTATGCACTGACCCAGGGCGGCCCCGCCCACACGACGGATGTCGTCGCCGCCCGGATCTACTACGAGGCGTTCAGCGCATTCGACCTGGGCCGTGCCGCCGTGATGGCGGTCGTGCTGCTCGTCATCCTGGTCGTCATCACCCTCGCGCAGCAGCTCTACTTCCGCCGGAGGGTCACCTATGAAATGGACTAGGACCGCAGGCATCTACCTGGTGCTCGGCGCCGGGGCCGCGTTCACCCTGGCCCCCTTCCTGCTGAGCATCCTCACCGCCTTCAAGACCCGGGAGCAGTTCGCCGGGCAGTCCGTGCTGGCCTGGCCGGACCCGTTCACCGTCGACAACATCGCGCGGGTCCTGGCCGGACCGGCCGAGTTCGGCCGTGCCGTGGTGGTCACCCTGCTCGCGGCCGTGCTCATCCTGATCGGCCAGCTGGTCTGCTCGGTCCTCGCCGCCTACGCGTTCGCCCGGGTGGACTTCCCGGGCCGCCAGGTATTGTTCTGGGTCTACCTGTCGACGCTGATGATCCCGCCCGTGGTGCTGATCATCCCGCTCTACCTGATGATGACGCAGGCCGGGCTCCGCAACTCGTTCTGGAGCCTCGTGCTGCCGTTCGCGTTCGCATCGCCCTACGCGGTCTTCCTCCTGCGGGAGTATTTCCGCGGCATCCCGCAGGAGCTGATCGACGCGGCCCGGCTCGACGGGGCGAACACCCTCGACGTGCTGGTGGAGATCGTCGTGCCGTTGTCGAAGCCGATCATCGCGACCCTGACCCTGATCACAATCGTCAGCCACTGGAACAGCTTCATGTGGCCGCTCGTCGTCACCACCGGCCCGCAGTGGCGGGTGGTCACCGTGGCGACGGCATCCCTGCAGAGCCAGTTCAACGGCAACTGGACCCTCGTGATGGCCGCGACCACGCTGGCCCTGGTGCCCCTGCTCGTGCTGTTCCTCGTCTTCCAGCGGCAGTTCGTGCGTTCCATCACCATCTCCGGATTTAAGTAGGCTTAGGGCTTCCCGGCTTCGACCGGACTCCCCCGAAGGACACCAATGCCCAAGCGTTCAACAGTCATTGCCGCCAGCGCGCTTGCCGCGGTACTCGTCATCGCCGGGGCTGTGACGGCACTGACCGTCGGCGGCCAGGCCTCCGCCGCGAAGACGACAGTGACCGTGCGGCTGTGGGATGACCAGGTCGCCAAGGCGTACGAGGCATCCTTCGCCGCCTTCGAGAAGAAGAACCCGGACATCGACGTGACGGTGACCGTGATCCCCTGGGCCGACTACTGGACGAAACTGCGCACCGACGTGGCGGGCAAGAACGTCGACGACGTCTTCTGGGTTGACGGCGGCGACTACCCGGCCTACGCCGACGCCGGAGCGCTGCTGAACATCGACAAGGCGATGGGCGCGGATGCCGCGGCCGCCTGGTCCCCGGCCGTCGTCAAGCAGTACACCCGGGACGGTGTGCTCTGGGGGGTGCCGCAACTCGCCGACCCCGGCATCGCCGTGTACTACAACGCCGACCTGCTCGCGGAGGCCGGCCTGACTCCGGCCGACATCGCGGACCTCCGCTGGGACCCGACCGGCGCCGCAGACACGCTGCTGCCGACCCTGAAGAAGCTGACGAAGGACACGAACGGGACCACGGCCGACAACCCCGGCTTCGACGGCACCAGCCTGGCCCAGTACGGCTACAACGCCGGCTACGACCTGCAGGCCATGCTGCTGAACTATGTCGCCTCCGGCGGGGCGACCTTCCAGGATGGCGAGGAGTACTCCTTCGCCTCCCCGAAGGGGACCGCGGCGTTCCAGTACCTCGTCGACCTGATCAACACCGCTCATGTGGCGCCGTCGGCGGCGGACACGAACACCAACGGCGACTTCAGCCGCGACCAGTTCCTCCAGGGCAAGATGGCGCTGTTCCAGAGCGGCGTCTACAACCTCGCCAACGTCAACGACGGCGCCTCCTTCGCCTGGGGCGTCACCCGGCTCCCGGCCGGTCCGGCCGGAGCGATCAGCGGCGTGGACGGCATCGTGGCCGCCGGCAGCACCTCCTCCGCCCATCCCGCCGAGACCAAGCGGGTGCTCGAGTGGCTCGGCAGTGCCCGGGGATCGAGCTACATCGGAGCCAACGGGTCCGCATCCCCGGCCGTCACGGCCGCCCAGGCCGACTACACCGCCTACTGGACCGCCAAGAAGGTGGACATCAGAGCGTTCTACGACGTGCTCGAGAACGGCTCCGCCCCCGCCATCACGGGCGGCGGCTGGCCCGCCGCCGACAACGCGATGCGACCGCTCCTGCAGGAGGTCTTCCTCGGCCGCACCCCCGTCGCTGAGGGTGTGAAGGCCGCGCAGGACGCCGCCAACGCCGCCGTGGCGAAGTAGGCGCAGCGGGCCGGCACGGCGGCGCCACGTCGACCGGCTCGGGCGCGGCTCGGGCGCGACTCGGCCCCAGCTCGCCGCCTTTTCGGTCGAGCCTGACCGGTACGGAGCGTGTTGATTATTGGAGGCTGGCGATCGAGGCCAGCACTCAGTCCCATGTCGGATGTCGATGGGCTGGTGTCGGCGCGGGCGATCGGGCGCTG
>NZ_SOFM01000004.1:0-60355 GCF_004402705.1 Cryobacterium mannosilyticum
GACGGCGACGAGCTTGAATGCTTCGTTCTTGCTTGAGCCGGTGACCTTCTGGATCATCGCCTCCGGGGAGAGGAACCCCTGCTGCGCGGCCAGGCCCGAATGGCCCAGCTCCGGGCGGGACCGATCGGCGATGGTCGCAGCCATCCACGCGGCGTACACCTCGAGCAGGCGGCGGGCCTTTGCGATCTCCCGCTGACCGGTCAACACGACCGTGTCAGGAAGGGCTTCCAGATCGGCGCTGGAGCAGCCCAGGCGGGCGACGGCATCCGCTGCCTGTCTGAGTTGCTCTGCCGGTGAGTCCATGCCACGAAGATACCAAAACACGAACACANGCCGGTGAGTCCATGCCACGAAGATACCAAAACACGAACACAAATGTGAGTGTTTGTCACTACTTGTGGATAACTTATTCGCATATATATTCTCGGGTCCCGGCAGGCCCGACCACCGGAGCGGATCGACCACCGGGCTGGCACTGGGGCAGCGGGCGCCGGCTCAGCCGGCGAGCCGGGTGGCTTCGAGGGCGTGAAGCACGGCGATGCTGCCGCCGATCGCGACCGCCGGGCCGCCCACCGCCCAGAGCAGGCGACGGATGCCCGCCGACCGCACCCGCGCATCGAGCACGGTGAAGCGGTCCATCAGGTCGTCGTCGACCTCGGCCAGCGGCAGCGGGCGCCAGGTGTTCGGGCTGTCGACCAGGTCGGAGACCTCCTGCACCTCCCCGGCACTCAGCACGGGGTGGAGCTTGACCAGCCAACGGCGCAGGTCCCGGGAGTCGATCACCTTCACCTGCTCGGGCTTGTCCGCGATGGTCAGGCGCCTCGGGCCGACCAGCGCGAGCACCGGTTGCACCGGCGTGAGCAGCGGCATCCGCTCCCGCACCAGGTTCGTGACCCGTTCGGCCACGAACTCGGCGTCGCCCAGTTGCGGAACCTTCCGGCCGGCGACCAGCATGGTGCGCTTGCCCACCCAGACGTCGGCACCGTGGCGGCCGGTCGTGCCACTGAGGTGCATGGAGCTGATGGTGAAGATGCCGCCGGGGCCGACGACGAGATGATCGATGTCGGCGCCGCGGCCGGCGACGGGGATGGCGTGGAAGACGATCCAGTCCGGCGGGAGCGTCTCCAGGAGGGCTCCGACGGTGATCTCGCCCTTCGCCCCCAGGTACCGGGGCATTCCGTCGACGCCGAGCGGCGAACCGCCGAAGAGGCGCGCATACCAGGACAGGGGCGGCGTGCTCCCCTGCTCATGCAGCAGCTGCTCGATGACCGATTGAGCCGGGAAGCGCTGCCGCATGGCTGAACTGTCTATCGTCATCGTTCTCCCCGGCTGCTGACTCGAATCTAGCGACTCGCGGCCGACGGACAGCAGTCCCCCGAAGGGGGTGTTCCCGGTGATTCACCGGCGACGCACCGCCGGCTTCGACGCCGGCGAACCGGCCACGGAATCGGCGGACGGTACTACGCTCCGGGCATGACCGAACCGTTTCGCCCGAAGAGCATCCTGGTGACCGGCGGCAACCGCGGCATCGGTCGCCTGCTCGTGCTGGAGCTGCTCCGCCGGGGCCACCACGTGGTCTTCACGGCTCGCCGGCCCGACGCGGGCGAGACGGCGCGGGCCGAGTATTCGCGGCTCGTGCCGGGGGCGCAGGTGGAGTGGTGGCCGCTTGACCTTGCCTCGCTCGCCAGCGTGCGCGGGCTCGCCGGCACCCTCCTGCGCGAGGGCCGCCGATTCGAGGTGGTCGTGCACAATGCCGGCACCCTCGCGCCGCCGCCGGAGCGCCGGATCACCGCGGACGGGCTGGAGGAGACACTGCAGATCCACACCGTCGGGCCGTATCTGCTGAGCACGCTGCTCCTCCCGGCGCTGGCCAGGCCCTCCCGCCTGGTCTTCATCGGGTCGGCGCTGCAAGAACCCGGCAGCCGGGGCGTGCCGGTGCGTTTCCGGTTCGACGACCCGTTCCTCGACGCGGAGTACCATCCCGACCGGGCCTACAAGAACGCGAAACTCGCCCAGCTGTGGCTGGCCCGGGAGTGGGAGCGCCGACACGGCGGGGACGGGGTGCACGCCGACGACGTCTGTCCCGGCTTCGTGCCGGTCACGGCATCCGCCACGGCCCGTGGCGGCATGCGCCTGCTGCTGCGCTGGGTGCTGCCGCTGATGCCGTTCGCGACGACGCCGCGCGCCGCCGCGCACCTCGAGGCCGACTGGGCCGAACGCGACCCCGCCCTGCCCGGCGGCGCCTATTTCGACGGCGCCCGGGTCACCGAGCCGAGCGCCGACGCGCGGGACCCCGAGCTGGCCCGGGCGTTCTGGGCGCTGCTCGAACGGTGGGCGCCGACCCGCGGGCAACCGCACGGCTGAGCTGCGCCTGTCACCGCGCAGGCTGAGAAGCGAGATTTTCTCGGCGCGGCTGTCACCCGAATGCGGGGTCTGTCCCCCACACTGGGGGGCATGAGTTCCATCACGACAACGAGGTTGCAGAAGCGAACGTGGATCGTCGCTGCCGTGGTGGGCGCGGCCGCGCTGCTCGCGACCGCCGGGATCGCCACCGCGGGGGGCACCGACGACACCCGGCTCACCGGCACGGTGCTCGCGCACGCGAGCGACGCCGCCCTGGCCGAGCTGGGCCCCGGCACCGTGACGGATGCCCACCGCCGCACCGCCCCCGGCCCGCCCTACGCCGTGGAGATTCGGCTCGCGAACGGGGTCGAGGTGACCGTCGAACTCGACGCGTCGTTCGCCGTGGTCTGGGTGAGCGCGCCCGGCTGGCTCGGCGACGCCGCGGCCGGACTTCCCGCGCGCGCCCTGGACGGCGCCGAACACGCCAGCGTCGAGCGCACCAGCGCCGAGCAGGTCGCCCTCGCCGAGGTGGGCGGCGGCACCGTCACCCGGTTCGTGCGCAGCGACGCCGTCGACCACGCGTTCGAGGTGGAGGTCACCCTCACGAACGGCACCAGGAAGGTGATCGAGCTCACCCAGCGCAGCGAGGTCGTGCGCCCCTCCGGCGCGACCGGCTGACCAGACGCCCGCGCCCTGCTCTCCGGGCAGCCGGTTACCCCCAGAGCGCCTGGTGGTCGATCGCGAATTGCCGGAATGACGTCGCCGGCGCTCCGGTGAGCCGACGGATGGCACGGTTCGGGAGTGCGGACACCTGCAACCGCACGATCCGGTAGATCATCTCCTGCACCGCGATGAAGTCCGCGGAGGCACCCCGGGCCGCGAGTCGGGCGCTGTACTCCGCGGCGGTCGGCCGGGCGTAGCTGATGCGCCGGCCGAGCACCTCCGAGAGGATGCTCGCGACCTGGTCGTAGGTCAGCGACTGCTCGCCCGAGAGCGTGTAGGCCCTGCCCAAATGCCCCGGTTCGGTGAACACGCGGGCGGCGACCCGGCCGATGTCCCTGGCATCGATGAACGCCGTGTGGGCGCCGGCGGCCGGCAGGTAGATCTCGCTCCGCTCCCGGATCTCGTCCCGGTACACGGTCGACAGGTTCTGCATGAAGAAGTTCGGCCGCAGGAACGTGTAGGGCGCCTTCCGCTCTCTCAGGTGCTTCTCCACGGCGTGATGCGGCGTGGCGGTGTTGAACTGCACGCCCTGCAGGGAGAGGAACACGATCTGACGGATGCCCTGCTCCAGCGCCACATCGATCACCGGGAGCAGGGTGTCCCCGACGTTCGCGATCGCCGGGGGGCGCAGCAGGAACAGGCGGTCCACCCCGGTGAAGGCGCCCGCCCAGCCGGACGGTACGGCGAAGTCGAACGCGCGCGCCTCACTGCCCGGCGCGATGCCTGCGCCAGAGGCATCGCCGCCGGGCCCCTGAGCACGCACCGCCGATACGACGTCCTCGCCGGCCGCGACCAGGGCGCCGGCCACCGCCCGCCCCACCGTTCCGGAGGCCCCGGTCACGAGGATGCTGCCCATCAGGTGCTCATTTCTTCTTCGCCCGCGGGCCTGCGCCCCGGGTCCGTCGATGCCGGCGCCGGGTTCGGCGCCAGGGCGACGACAGAGTCCCGCTGGAACGCGTCGACCTCCACGGCGGCGGCGGCCGTGAGACGGATGATGCGGCCCCGGCGGTCGGCGGGATTGACCTCGCTGGTGACCAGGCCGCCGATACCGCTTCCATCCAGTGGATTTAGTTTAGCTATTAGAACATTCAGTGCACGAGCGAGTCGGGTGTGTCGGCGGTCTCCGGCTTCGTCTCCTCGCCCGCCGGGACATCCGGGCGGCGCACCCACCGACGGCGCACGAGCCGCACCACCGGCGGCACCACCAGGAAGATCACGATCGCCGAGTACATCACCACGGCGAGCGGCTCCCCGACGAGCGCGGTCGGGTCGCCCGCGCTGATCTGCAGCGACCGGCGCAACTGCCGTTCCATCTCCGGGCCGAGGATGGCGCCGACGATAATCGGCAGCACCGGGAATCCGTAGCGGCGGGCAACATAGCCCAGCGCTCCGATCAGCAGCAGGATCACGATGTTCAGCGCCTGCAAGCCGGCCGCGTAGGCCCCGAGCACCGCGAAGAACAGGATTCCGGCGTAGAGGTAGGGCCGCGGGATCCGCAGCAGCTTCGCCCAGAACGGTGCCAGCGGCAGGTTGAGCGCCAGCAGCAGCGTGTTGCCGATGAAGAGGCTCGCGATCAGGGTCCAGACCAGCACCGGTTCGGTCTTGAACAGGAGCGGACCTGGGTGGATCCCGTACTGGTTGAACGCGGCGATCATCACCGCGGCGGTCGCCGTGGTGGGCAGGCCGAGGGTGAGCAGCGGCACGAGCGTGCCCGCGGCGGAGGCGTTGTTCGCGGCCTCCGGCCCGGCGACGCCCTCGATCGCGCCCCTGCCGAACTCCTCCGGATGCCTGGACAGCTTCTTCTCCACGACGTAGGACAGGAAGGTGGGGATTTCGGCCCCGCCGGCCGGAATGGCGCCGAACGGGAAGCCGATCGCGGTGCCGCGCAGCCACGGCTTCCAGCTGCGCTTCCAGTCGTCCTTTCCCATCCACGGCACGCCGACCGGGATGGTGGCGGGCTTGCCGTGCCGCAGGTGCGCGGAGATCCAGAGCGCCTCACCGACGGCGAACAGGGCCACCGCGATGACGACCACGTCGATCCCGCCGGCCAGGAGCGGCTGGCCGAACGTCATCCGCGGCTGCCCGGTGGTGGCGTCCATGCCGACCAGCCCGATCGCGAGCCCGATGAACAGGGAGGACAGCCCGCGGATGCGGGAGGTGCCGAGCACGGTGCTCACCGCGATGAAGGCGAACACCATCATCGCGAAGTACGACGGGGCGCCGAGGCTGATCGCGATCGACACGATGAACGGGGCGACGAAGACGAGGGCGGCCGTGGCGATGGTGCCGGCCACGAACGAGCCGATCGCCGCGGTCGCGAGCGCCTGGGCGCCCCGGCCGGCCTTGGCCATCTTGTTGCCCTCGAGCGCGGTGACCACTGACGAGGACTCGCCGGGGGTGTTGAGCAGGATCGAGGTGGTCGAGCCGCCGTACATGCCGCCGTAGTAGATGCCGGCGAACATGATCAGGGACCCGGTCACGTCCAGCGCGTAGGTGAGCGGCAGCAGCAGTGCCACCGTCATCGCGGGGCCGATCCCGGGCAGCACGCCGACGGCGGTGCCCAGGAGCACCCCGATCAGGGCGAACAGCAGGTTCTGGAGGGTGAGCGCGTTCGCGAACCCCTCCATCAGCAGGGTGACGTTGTCCATCAGAGAATTCCCGTCAACAGGCCGGCCGGCAGGGGGATGCCGAGACCGAGCACGAAGCCGTAGAAGGTAGCCACGGCGAGGCCCGCCCCGATGAGCAGGCCCCAGACGTAGTGCCGGGAGCCGAGCAGGAGTGTCGACCCGTAGAAGAGGAGGCCACTCGTGATGACGAAGCCGAGGGCATCCATCGTCAGGGCGGCGGCCAGGATCAGCCCGGCCAGGCCGAGCAGGGTGGGCCAGTGCGCCCCGGTGGTGAGGTCGATGTCCTCGCCCTCCTCCGGGTGGCCGTGGCCGCCGCGGAGCACGTTGACGGTGAGCGCGAGCGCGCAGGCGCCGAGGCCCGCCGCGATCACGGTGGGCACGACCTGCGGCCCCATCACGCCCGCGTTGACGGCGGTGTGCCGGATGCCCGCCGCGTCCACCGCGACGACGACGGCGAGCACTCCGAGCAGGGCTGCGACACCCAGCTCGGAGCGGCCGCGCATCAGGGTGTGCGGCGCGGTCACACCAGTCCCAGGCTCTTCAGCGTCGTGGCGACGCGCTTGTCCTGGTCGGTGAGGAAGGAGGAGAACGCCGTGCCGGTGCTGAAGGAATCCGTCCAGCCGTTGTCCTTGACGACCTTCGCCCATTCCTTGCTGTCGTGCATCGCGGTGACGGCACCGACGAGCCTGGCCCGCTCGGCCGACGTGATGCCCGGTGCGGCGAGCAGCCCGCGCCAGTTGGTGAAGACCAGGTCGACGCCCTCCTCGGTGAGGGTGGGGGCGTCGACGACGGGGACTCGCTCCTCGCTGGTGACTGCGAGCACGCGGAGTTCGCCGGACTTGATCTGCTCGAGGAACTCGCCGTAGCCGGAGGCCGCGAACTGGAGCTTGCCGCCGAGGATGGCCGGCAGCATCTCGCCGCCGCCGTCGTAGGCGATGTAGTTGACGGCGCCCGGGTCGATGCCGACGGCATCCGCCAGCTGCATCGGCAGCAGGTGGTCGGGGCCGCCCGGCGACGAGCCCCCGCCGACCGCGAAGTTCGCGGGGTTCGCCTTCCACGCCGTGACCAGGTCGCCGAGGGTCTGGTACGGCGAGTTCGCCGGCACGAAAATCGCGCCGGCTTCCTCGATCAGGCGGGCGATCGGGGTGGCATCGGCGACCTTCGCGTCGCCCTCGTTCGTGTAGGCGGCGCCGACGACGCCGAGGCCCATCACGAGCAGGAAGTTCGCGTTGCCCTTCTCGGTGAGGGTGCGGGCCAGGCCGACGGTGCCGCCCGCCCCGGCCAGGTTGGTGACCTCGGTACCGGAACTGACCCCGATCTCGTCCATCACCCGCACCGCGGCGCGACCGGTGACGTCGTAGCCGGAGCCGGGGGCGTTGGGCACCATGACCTGCAGCCCCTTGTAGGGGCCGCTGTCGGTGGCCGTCGTCGACGCGCCGCCGGTGACCCCGCACGCGCTCAGCGCGAGCACCAGGGTCGTCGCCACGATGGTGGTGCCGATGAGCCGCCGCGTCATTGCTGGTTTCCTCATTGCGTTCCTTACGTTCTGATGGCCGGCCTCGTCGCCGACAGGGTCCATGGTGCGCATGCCTCCACCGGCATCGACAACTTATGGTCCTAGCGAACGTTGTGTAGCTTGTGTGCGGGTTTCGTTTCTCCCCCATTGTGCGCGACCATTCCTTAGGGCCAGTGTCGACCGGACAGCGTCGACCGACCCGTGACTACCGGCGGGAGGGCCGATGCGTTCGACGACAGCACGGGCCGCCGCGCGCGGACCGGCCGCCGGGCCGCCGCGCCCCCGGCTGAGCCTGACCCGTCAACTCCTGGTCTTCCAGCTGAGCCTGCTCGCCATCGTGCTCGTGGCGGTCACCGCCATCTCCCTCGAGCAGACCCGCACGACCTTCGAGAGCATGCAGCAGCGACGGATGCTCGCGGTCGCCGAATATGCGGCGGCCAACCCGCTGCTGCGCAGCATCCTCTCCGCCGGCACCGATACGGGCGCCGGCACCGATACGGGCGCCGGCACGGACCCGGTGGAGTCGCGGCCGCAGCGCCTTGCCGCACCGGTCGAGACGTTGCGCACCACCACCGGCGTCGACGAACTGCTGGTCACGGATCCGATCGGCCGGGTGCTCGCCTCGCCGGCCGACCCGCGCCTGCTCGGCGGAAGCCTGCGGCTCGAGGGGCCGAGGCCCGCCTCCGACGGGTCGTGGTCCGGTGTCGCGCCGCTCGGCACGGTCAGCCACGTCGTCGCCCGGGTGCCGGTGCTCGACAACGCCGGCCGGCTGGTGGGGATGATCGTGGCCGGGCGCCAGGTTCCGGCCTTCGCAGGGCTGCTGGCCACCGCCGCACCGAACCTGCTCACCTACCTCGGGGTGGCCGGAGTGCTCGGCCTGGCCGGGTCGTGGTGGCTCGCCGCCCGGGTCAAACGGCAGACCCTCGGGCTGGAGCCCGAGCAGATCGCCCGCCTGGTCGAGCACCGGGAGGCGATGCTGCACGGCATCCGCGAGGGTGTGGTCGCGGTCGACGCCGACGGCACGATCACGCTGGCCAACGACAGCGCCCGCACCCTGCTCGGCCTCCCCGACGACGCCGAGGGGTGTTCGATCGACGCGGTCGGCCTTGGCGCGGACGCGGTGGCCGCCCTGCGCGCACACGCAACGAACGACCGCGACACGGCCCTCGTGAACGACGGGGTGCTGCTGGTACTCAACCAGACCACGATCCGGTTGCCGCGTTCCCGGCCGGAGGTGGTCACCACCCTGCGCGACCGCACCGAGCTGGTCACGTTGCAGCGCGACCTGGGCAGCAGCCAACAGGCCACCGACACTCTGCGCGCCCAGACCCACGAGTTCGCGAACCGGTTGCACACGATCTCGATGCTGATGCAGCTCGGCGACAGCGACGCCGCCGTCGACTACATCGACGCGGTGACCCGCGACCGCACCGAACTCGACCGGGACGTGCTGGCCCGGATCGAGGAGCCCGCGGTCGCCGCGGTCCTGATCGCCAAGACGTCGCTCGCCCGCGAGCGCGGAGCCGACCTCACCCTCTCCCCCGCGGCCAGGCTGCCGCGGGTGGACGCCGGGCTGTCGACCGACCTGGTGACCGTGATCGGCAACCTCGTGGACAACGCGCTCGACGCGGTGACCGGGGCCCGCACCCGCACGGTGACGGTGGACATCCGGCTGACCGGGGCGCTGTGCCCGGCGGATGCGCTGTGCCCGGCGGATGCGCTGTGCCCGGCGGATGCGCCTGGCCGAGCGGATGCCCCCGGGCCGGCCGCGGTGCGGGTGCGGGTTCACGACAGCGGACCCGGCGTGGAGAGCGCCCTGCAGGGCCGCGTGTTCGACGTCGGAGTGACGTCGAAGTCGCCGGCCCAGAACGGCGCCGACCATGGCTACGGGCTGGCGATCGTGCGGCTGGTCGCCGGGCGACGCGGCGGCCGAGTCGATTACGAGAACGTGAACGGGACCGTCTTCGAAGCGGTGCTGCCGCTCACGGCGGAACCGGCCGCATCCGCGGGACCGGCAGCCCTGCCGGGCCAGGCCCGCCCCGATCGGGCGGCCACCCATGTGTGATGTGCTCGTCGTCGACGACGATTTCATGGTCGCCCGGGCGCATGAACGGGTCGTGGCGCAGCTGCCCGGTTTCCGCGTGGTGGGGGTGGCGCACTCGGGAGCGGAGGCGCTCGCGCTGATCACGGCGTTGCGTCCCCGGCTGGTGCTGCTCGACATCCACCTGCCCGACATGACCGGGCTCGAGGTGATCCGTCGCGCCAGGGAGGGTGGCCAGGACGTCGATTTCCTCGTGCTGAGCGCCGCCAGGGAATCGGAGACGATCGGCGCGGCCCTGCAGGGCGGGGTGGTGAGCTACCTGCTCAAGCCGTTCAAGATCTCGGAACTGCAGGCGAGGTTGAACGCCTACGCGACGCGCTGGCGGGTGCTCGGCCGGTCCGGCGATCTCAGCCAGGGCGACCTCGACCAGGCGCTCGGGGCGACCGGGTCGATGCACGCCCTGGTCCCGCTGCCGAAGGGGCTCAGCAGGGAGACCGCCGCGCTGGTCGAACGCACCCTGGTGGCGAGCGTGCCCGACATCGCCGCCTCCGAATGCGCGGAGGTGCTCGGGCTCTCCCGGGTGGTGGCCCGCAAGTACCTGGAGCATTTCGTGCTCGGCGGGCAGGCATCCGTCACCCTGCGCTACGGACGGACGGGCCGTCCCCAGCGCCGGTACGCCTGGGGCGGGCCGGAGCGGGCCGGCATCGATGGTGGCGGCTGAGCGTGCGCGCGGTAGCGTGAGCAGACGCAGCAACGGCGCCGACCGGGTGAGTTCACCCCGTGAGCAGACGCAGCAGCGGCGCCGACCGGGTGAGTTCACCTCGGGTGGCGCCGCGCGTCCGCGGCCCTACCTGGCCGCCACCCTGGCGTCCCGCAGCTGTTCGGGCGTGATGATCGCGATCGACGAGGTGTCCTCCAGCGAACGCCCCTTCGTTTCGACCGCCCACGCGTAGGTGACGACGAAGCCGATCACGGTGAGGATCGCCCCGATCAGCATCACCCCGCTGACGCCCAGGTGGTCTAGGCCGATCGGCATCAGGAATGTGCCCGTGGCCGCGCCGATCCGGCTGATGGCGACGACGATGCCGACGGCGGTCGCACGGATCTCGGTCGGGAAGAGCTCGTTCGGGTAGATCCACTCCATCAGGCTGGGACCGCCGGAGACGAACGCGTAGAAGCAGAACGCCAGGATGACGAACCACACGGGCCCGTGCGGAAGCAGCCAGAGCGCCAGCAGCGGCACCGCCATGAGGGCGAAGGGAATGACCGTCATCGGGCGCCGGCCGAGGGTTTCGACCGGCTTCAGGGCCGCCGCATTGCCGATGACGAAGAGGAGGCTGATCACGGCCGTCCCGATGATGTCGAGGCTGCCTCCCTCCAGGCCGAAGGACAGGAGGATCATCGGGCCGAAGATGTAGATCGCGTACTGCGGGGTGATCTGGGCGAAATACAGCACGCCGCACATGATCACGCGTTTGCGGTACTTCCGGCTCAGGACCAGGCGGAGAGCCTCGAGGGTGGGCAGGGTCTTGTCCTCGGTGTTGACCGTGCTGAGGGACACGTCCCGGTGGCCGTAGACCTGTTCGATCACGTCGTGGGCCTCACTGATCCGGCCCTTCTGGATGAGCCAGCGCGGCGATTCGGGGATGCCGCGACGAATGACCACCACGATGACACCGAGGATTGCGCCGCTGAGCAGCATCCACCGCCACAGCCCGTAGCCGCCGGACGCGGTGACCATCACCCAGCCGACCAGGAAGGCGGTCATCGCACCGAGCCCCCAGGCGAGGGCGGAGAGGCCGATCATGTAGCCGCGCTTCTTCACGGGTGTGAACTCGGTGAGCAGCGACGTGGCGATCGGATAGTCCGCGCCGATGGCCAGGCCGATGATGAATCGCAGGACGATGAGTTGCCACGGACCCTGCACGAACGCGGTGAGGAAGCAGGCTCCCACGAGAACCATCAGGTCGACGGCGTACATCTTCTCGCGGCCGATGCGGTCGGTGAGGGTGCCGAAGACGATGGCCCCGAAGAACATGCCGATCAGTGATGCCGCCCCGATCAGGCCGACTTGCACGGGGCTCACCGGGAAATCCGCGACGAATCCGACGAGGGCGACTCCGATCAGGCTGAGGATGTACCCGTCGAGGAACGGTCCCCCGCAACACGCGATCAGAAGCTTCCGGTGGAACTTCGAGGTGGGGGCCTCGTCCATGATGGCTAGCGAACTCATTCGATCTCCTTTGATGATGAGTGGGGTGTTCAATGCGGGGGGAACCGGGGACGGAAGCTCAGCGGAAGGCCGGGATTCCGGTGATGTGGTTGCCGATGACGAGCGTGTGCACCTCGTCGGTGCCCTCATAGGTGCGCACGCTCTCGAGGTTGTTCGAGTGGCGCAACGGGGAGTAATCCAAAGTGATGCCGTTGCCGCCGAGCACCGTGCGGGCCTCGCGGCAGATCGTGATCGCCTCACGCGTGTTGCCCAGTTTGCCGATCGAGATCTGGTGCGGCTTCAGCGTTCCGGCGTCCTTGAGCCGGCCGAGGTGCAGGGCGAGCAGGGTTCCCTTGTTGATCTCCAGGGCCATGTCGACGAGCTTCTGCTGGGTCAGCTGGTAGCCGGCCAGTGGCTTGTCGAACTGCATCCGCTCGCCGGCGTAGGCCAGGGCGGTGAGGTAGCTGTCTCGCGCCGCACCCATGACACCCCAGATGATGCCGTAGCGCGCCTCGTTCAGGCAGGCGAACGGGCCGCTCAGCCCCCTGGCCTTCGGCAGCACCGCCGAGGCGGGCAGGCGCACGTTGTCCAGGTCGATCTCGCACTGGATGGAGGCGCGCATGGAGAGTTTCGGGCCGATCACGGTGGCCGTGAACCCGGCCGTCTCGGTCGGCACGACGAATCCGCGCACCCCGTCGTCGGTCATCGCCCAGATCACGGCCACCTGGGCGACGGCGGCCAGCCCGATCCAGCGCTTCGTGCCGGTGATCACCCAGTCGTCGCCGTCACGGCGGGCGAAGGTGGTCATGCTGCTGGGGTCTGAGCCCGAGTTCGGTTCGGTCAGCCCGAAGCATCCGATGTATTCGCCGGCTGCCATTCCCGGCAGCCATTCGTTCTTCTGCTCCTCCGAGCCGTGCTTGTGGATCGCGCTCATGGCGAGGGATCCCTGCACGCTCACGAAGGTGCGCAGGCCCGAGTCCCCGGCCTCGAGTTCCAGCGCGGCCAGCCCGTACTCGACGGCGCTGCGGCCGGGGCAGCCGTAGCCCTTCAGGTGCATTCCGAGCAGGCCCAGCCTGGCCATCTCGGGCACGATCTCCAGGGGGAAGACCGCGTTCTCGTACCAGCCGGCGATATTCGGCCGGATGGTCGAATCGACGAAGGCACGCACCGAAGCGCGCAGGGCCACCTCCTCGGCGGTGAGCAGGGAGTCGATGTCGATCAGGTCCGAGGTGTCGATCGGGGGCGCGGCGACGATGCCGGCGGGAGAGTCGGACAGTGTGGGTTCGAGATGGGTCGAGAGATCAGTCATGGGATTCGCTTTCGTCGGGTGGTGCCGGAAGTCAGGGTGCGCGGTGTCTGGTGCGTGCGGTGTCTGGTGCGTGCGCAGTCAGGCTGTGGGCAGCGTCAGGCGGCCGTCGATGCGCCGGGGAATGCGCCAGGGGTTGTCGGGGTGAAGGGCCGCCGGCAGGTGCGCCGAATCGGCATTCTGCACCGCGACCGGCCGCACGAATCGGTCCAGCGCGCCCGCGCCGACGCTGGTCGCGTCGGACCGGGAGGTGGCCGGCCACGGCCCGCCGTGCTGCATGGACCAGCTGGTGGCCACTCCGGTCGGCCACGCGTTCAGCGCGACCCGGCCGACCTGGCCGAGCAACCGGGCGACGACCTCCACCGATTCCGGGTCGCCGGGACCGCCGGTGAAGACTGAGGCGACCAGGCTCGGCTGCAGCCGGACGAGGGCGTCGAGCGCCCCGGCGGCGTCCGCGTATTCGCAGATGAGCGCGACCGGGCCGAAGCACTCCTCCAGCAGGCGCGAGCCGGGGTGGAGGTCCTCCAGCCGCACCAGCAGAGCCCGCGGGTCGACCGCGTAACCGTCGGTCGGCTCGACCGGGATGTCCGTGGCGGCGGCGCTGGCCTCGGCGCCGGTGACCTCAGCGCCGGTGGCCTCGGCAGCCCTGGCGAGGCCGGCCAGGCCCGCCCGGTAGCCGCGCGCGATCCCGGCCGTCAGCAACGGGGCCCGGGGTACCTGCCCGAGCTGCGCCCGCACGGCGTCGAAGAGGCCGGCGCCGGCGGGCGCGAAGAGCAGCCCGGGCTTGGTGCAGAACTGGCCTGCCCCGAGGGTGAAGGAGCCGACGAAGCCGGCCGCGATCCCCGCGCTGTCGGCCGCGGCATCCGTCGTGACGAAGACCGGGTTCACGGTGCCCATCTCGGCGAAGACCGGCACGCCGCGCGCGGCGGCGCGTTCCACAAGCGCCATCCCGCCGCCCTGGCTGCCGGTGAACGCAACCGCGGTGATCTCCGCGGCGTCGACGAGCTGGAGTCCCGCGTCGAAGCCGACGACGAGGGCGTAACTGCCCACGGGGGCCCCGGCCCGGTCGAGGGCGTCGGCGACCAGCTCCGCCAGCCGCACGCTGAGACGAGGGTGGGCCGGGTGTGCCTTGACGACGACGGGGCAGCCGGCGCCGAGCGCCGAAGCCACGTCGTGGCCGATCACTCCGAACCCGAACGGGAAGTTGCTGGCTCCGAACACCGCGACCGGGCCGACCGGGATGTTCCACCGGGACAGGGTGGAATCGCCGCCGATGCCCTCGGTGCCGGCGCCCAGGTAGCTGCCCTCGGCCGCGACCGCGCCGTAGAAGACGGTGCTGGCGGCGCACTTGGCGAGTTCGCCGCGCAACCGGTCCGCGCCGAGGCCGGTCTCCTCGCCGGCGAGCTGCACCAGTTCGTCCTCGTGGGCCCTGAGGGCGTCCGCGACCGCGGCGAGCCAGGCCTCCCGGGTCGCGGGGCTGGTGCCGGCGATGCGGGGAGCCGCGCCCAGCGCCCGCCGCAGGATCTCGGCGACCTGCTCGGGCGCGGTGTGCGGGACGCTGCCGTGCTGCTCCCCCGTGCGCGGGTCGAAGCTCGGGTCGACGCCGGGCTCAACGCCGGGGTCGGCTGCCGGTGCCACTGGCCCGTTCACGCGTGCACCGCCGCGCCGACGGACTGCTCGGCGTAGACGGACTCGACGGCTCCCCGCAGCACGAGGAGCCCGTCTTCGAGCAGATCCTGGCCGATGACGAGCGGGGGAAGCAGACGGATGACGTTGCCGTACGTTCCGCAGACGAGCACGAGCACCCCCTGCTGGTGGCAGCGCGCGGCGACCGCGGTGGCGAGCTCGGGGCGCGGCTCGAGGGTCTCCCGGTCGGCGAATTCGATCGCGAGCATGGCGCCGCGCCCGCGGAAGTCGACGATCGGGGAATCCTCGGCCACGAGCGGCTCCAGGATGCGGCGGGCGGTCCTCTCGATCCGCAGCGCCCCGGCGAGCAGGTCCCCGTTCTCGAACGCCTCGAAGACGCCGAGCGCGGCCGCGCAGGCCAGCGGGTTGCCGGCGTAGGTGCCGCCCAGTCCACCGGTGTGCACGGCGTTCATCAGCTCCGCGCGGCCGGTCACGGCGGTCAGCGGCAGCCCCCCGCCGAGCGCCTTGCCCGTGACGAGGAGGTCCCCGGCGACGCCCTCGTGCTCGCTGGCGAACATCGTGCCGGTGCGTCCCATCCCGGCCTGCACCTCGTCGAGCACGAAGACGATGCCGTGCCGGGTCGCCAGGTCTCGGAGCCCGGCCAGGAATCCGGGCGCGGGCACGATGAACCCGCCCTCGCCCTGGATCGGCTCGATCACCATGGCGGCGAAGGTCGCGGGGCCCTGCTCGGCCAGGATCGCCTCCACCCGGGCGAGCGCATCCGTCGTGGCATTCTCCGCGCCGCTCGGCCAGCGCAGCGGAGCCGCCATCGGCGCACGCACGATCTCGGTGGGGAAGGGCCCGAAGGTGACCTTGTACGGATTGTCCTTCGCGGTCATGGCCATGGTCAGCAGGGACCGTCCGTGGTACGCGTCGTCGAAGACGAGGACCTTCGCCCGGCCCGTCGCGGCCCGCGCGATCTTGACGGCGTTCTCCACGGCCTCGGCGCCGGTGGAGAACAGCGCCGTGCGCTTGTCGAAGTCGCCGGGAGTGTGGGCGTTCAGCCAGGCACAGACCGCGGTGAACGAGTCGTACTCGGTGACCATGAAACAGGTGTGGGTGAAGCGGTCCAGCTGCTCGGCGACCCGGGCCTGCACGAGCGGGTTGGCGGCTCCGACGCTGGTGACCGCGATGCCCGACGCGAAGTCGATGATGCGGTTGCCGTCGACGTCCAGCAGGATGCCGCCCTCGGCCCGGTCGATGAACACCGGCAGGGCGATCCCGAACCCGCTCGAGACCTGCTGCACCCGTTCGGCGTGCAAAGCCGAGGACCGGGGCCCCGGAATCACGGTGCGGAGTAGACGGGATTGGGGAACGGTCGCTGTGTCCATCGCCCAAATGTAGGCGAGGGCATCACGCCCCACATCGTGCGAAGCGTCCAGGAACCTGCCGGGTCTTGGCTAGAGTGTCCAAGGTATTCCCCGTTTCAGAGTCGAAAGGGCCCCCACGTGGCGACAATGAGCCTGACGCAGCTTCAGGAACGACTGGGAAACGATCTCCACTGGGCAGCCGAAGGGCGCCCCGTCGGCCGCATCCTCACCGGAGTGCACATCTCAGAGCTGGATGACCCGACACCGTACCTCGGCGGCGGTGAGCTTCTGCTGACCACGGGGATCCCCCTCTCCGGAGGCGGCGATCAGGTGCGCCGATACGTCCGCCGTCTCGTCGACAAGGGAGTCGCAGCGCTCGGCCTGGGACTCGGCGCGGGCACCGACACCGTTCCCCCCGAACTGGTCGAGGTCTGCCGGGAGGCCGAACTGGCGCTGCTCATCGTGCCGGATGGCACGCCGTTCATGCAGGTCTCGCGGGCCTACTGGGATCTCCTGGCAACCAGGGAACAGGCGGAATTCGCCGCGAACCTCGGTCTGCAGACCGGGCTCGCACGCGCGGCCACGCGGCCGGGGGCAGCGGCATCCGTCGTCAAGGCACTCGCCGAGGCACTCGGAGGCTGGGCCGTGTACCTCCCGGCAGACGGAACCGCGGAATCGATCTGGCCGCCGGCGGAAAGCCGGGTGCTGCCGGAACTGCGCGAAGAAACGGCGCGGCTCAACCTGGCCGGAACCCACACGGCCGCCACGTTCCCCCTGCTGGGGACCGACGTCGTCGAGTACTCGATCATCGCGGACCAGCGTACGGCCGGCTTCCTTGCGGTCGGGGCCGGGAGGCCGCTTCGCCCCTCCGACCGCCAACTCATGCTGACCGGCTGCATGCTCCTGTCGGTCACGGTGCAGCAGGCCTGGGAGCTCGGCCGGGCCAACACGATCCTGCGCGGAACCGCGGCGGCCCTGCTGTTGCACGGTCATGTCGATGCCGCGCGAATCGCCGCGGCCGAACTCGGCCTCGCCCCGCTCACGCAGCGGGCCCGACTGCTGGCCGTCACGGGCGAGGGGGTGGACCTGCTCAGCGTCGACGAGCTGGCCGACCTGGTCGCCGCACTCACACCGGGCGAGGATTCCGCGGAACTGCGACGCAGCATCCGGCGATCAGGGCTGAAATGCACCGTCGAGGGTCTCTGCTATCTGGTGATCGAGGAGCCGAATGCCGAACCGGCCGCAACGGCGCCGCGGGAGGAGCAACCGCCGGCAGCCGCGGACAGGACGTTCAAGCCGGCCGTGGATCCGGGCCGATTCGCGGCGGCGTTGAGCGAGCCGCTGCTCCTGGCCAAGCTCGCCGGCGCCGTCTCCGAGGTCGGCCGGGCCTGCCGACGGGCTTCGCCCGGGCACCTCGTCCCGTTCGTCGACGCCCTCGACCCTCGGTCCGAAGCCTGGGTCGATGCGCTCAGGGGCTACACCAGGTCGGATCTGGTGGGAACAGTGCGCAGCTACCTGCGCCACCGCGGCCAGTGGGAGGCCACCGCCCGCGACCTCGACCTGCACCGCAACTCGCTGAGGCACCGAATCGCGATCGCCAGCACTCTCATCGACGCGGACCTCGACGACCCCGACGTCGCGGCCAACCTGTGGCTGGCCCTGCGCGGCGCCGATCGGTCGCCCGTCGGCTGAAGATCAGGGTGCAGCCAGCCAGGCGCGGATCGCAGGGCTGTGCTCGCCCAGGGCCGGGGGCGCGGCCGTGCGCGGAGCCAACGGCGGCGTCCAGCTGACCGGATGCCGGATCTGGCGTCCCACGGTCACGCCCGACGCGTCCTGCACCTCGATGGTGGGTTCCAGTCCCAGCGAATCGGCCAGGTCGATCCCCTCCGCGATGGTGGACACCCGGCCGGCCGGGACGCCCGCAGCGGTGAGCCGTTCATGCCAGGAACGAGCCGGGGCCTCTCGGAGCCGCGTCTCGAGGATGTCCACGAGTTCCACGCGGTGGTGGACGCGGGCCTGGTTCGTCGCAAACCGCTCATCCGACGCCAGCCACTGATCACCGAGCACCCCCGCGAGCCGGACGAACTGCCCGTCGTTCCCGCAGGCGACCGCCAGCGGGCCATCGGCGCAGGCGAGCAGCTGATACGGCACGATGGACGGGTGGGCGTTGCCCATCCGTCGGGGCTCGACGCCGGCGCCGAGGTAGGCCTGGGCCTGGTTGGCGAGTGCACCCTGCAGGCTCGACAGCAGGTTCAGCTCCAGTCGCGCACCGAGCCCGGTCGTCGCCCGCGCGTGCAAGGCGGCCAGGATTCCGATCGTCGCGTCCTTCGCGGTGAGCACGTCGACCAGAGCGACGCCCGCTTTCATCGGGTTGTCCGTGTCACCGGTGATGCTCATCAGCCCGCCCAGCGCCTGCACCATGAAGTCGTAGCCGAGCAGGTCGGCCCCTCCGATGCTGCCGAAACCGGTGATCGACGCGTAGATGAGCCCCGGATTCTCCTCCGTCAGATCGCCGTAGCCGAGTCCGAGGCGGTCCATCCCGCCCGGTTTGAAGTTTTCGACGAGCACGTCGGCGCGGAGAGCGAGCCGTCGGGCGGCGGCGAGGTCGGCGGCATCCGCCAGGTCGAGTGTCAGGGACTCCTTGTTGCGGTTGACGCCCTCGAAATAGGTGGCACCGGTTGCCGAATGCGGCGGACCCCACGAGCGGGTGTCATCGCCGCTGCCCGTCCGCTCCACCTTGATCACCCGCGCCCCCAGGTCGGCCAGCGTCATCGTGGCGAGCGGGCCCGCCAGGACCCGGGAGAAGTCTGCGACCAGGATGCCGTCGAGTGGACGGGAGAGGGGCCGGTCGGATCCGTCGATCTGCTGCACGCCTGCTCCGTTCAGTGAGGACACGGGGAACCGGTCCCCGTGGGTGGGTCTTCCCGAATCTAGCGGGCACGGGGACCCGAATCATTGGACGGATCATCCACAGGCTGTGCGACATGCCCTCCCTCCGGTCGGCGCGTGGCCTCGCCACCAGCGACATCAGGACCCGTGACGGTGCGCGCAACGTTGCACGCAAGCCCGCGCAACGCACCTCGACCTAGCCTCGGACCACGGACGATGACGTTCGTACTAGGGAGTGAAGCAATGACATTGACTGAAACGACCACCCGCGAGACCGACCGCGAGACGCCGGGAACCAGCACCATTACGACCATGCAGGCCGCCGTGGTCAGGACCTTCGGCCACGACCTGGCCATCGAGGATGTCCGGATTCCCACGCCCGAGCCCGGCCAGGCCCTCGTGAAACTCATCAGCACCGGCGTCTGCCACACCGACCTGCACGCGGTCGAGGGCGACTGGCCGGTCAAGCCCAGCCCCCCGTTCATCCCCGGCCACGAAGGTGTCGGCACGGTCGTCGCCCTCGGCGAGGGCGTCACCGACCTCGCGGTCGGCGACGTCGTCGGGAACGCCTGGCTCTGGTCGGCGTGCGGCAGCTGCGAATACTGCCAGACCGGTTGGGAAACCCTGTGCGAACAGCAGCAGAACGGCGGCTACAGCGTGGACGGGTCGTTCGGCCAGTACATGCTGGTCGACTCCCGCTTCGCCGTTCGCATTCCGGAGGGCATGGACCTCGTCGCCGTCGCCCCGGTTCTCTGCGCGGGCGTCACCGTCTACAAGGGCCTCAAAATGACCGAGGCCAAGCCGGGCCAATGGGTCGTCATCTCCGGCATCGGCGGGCTGGGCCACCTGGCCGTGCAGTACGCGAAGGCGATGGGCCTCCGGGTCGTCGCCGTGGACGTGGCCGACGACAAACTCGCCCTGGCCCGCCTGCACGGCGCGGAACTGACCGTGAACGCGATGAACGAGGACCCGATCGAGGTCATCCAGCGGGAGACCGGCGGAGCCCACGCCGTGCTCGTCACGGCCGTGCACCCGCGGGCGTTCGCGCACGCGATCGGGGAGGTGCGCCGCGGCGGGACGATCGTCTTCAACGGGCTGCCGCCGGGCGACTTCCCGGCGCCGATCTTCGACATCGTGCTCAAGGGGCTGACCATCCGAGGCTCGATCGTGGGCACCCGCAAGGACATGGCCGAGGCGCTGGACTTCTTCACCCGCGGCCTGATCCACCCGACCGTGACCACCCGCGGCCTCGACGAGATCAACGACGTCTTCGACGAGATGAAGCACGGCAAGATCGACGGCCGCGTGGTGATCACCTACTAGCCGGCCTTCAGCGTGAGCGGCGCCGTCCGGGTGGGTTCCCCCGGGCGGCGCCGCGGTGCGCGGGGCACGAATGGCGGGCTCTCCAGGTGCCTCCCCCGCCAAGATCAACCCTTTCGGTCGAAACCGACCCGCGCACCGGTCGGGTTCGACCGGAAGGGTGGAACTCGACCGGCAACGGGGCACGGGCTACCGCGGCGCCGGCACCACGTCGACGGTGTAGAGCGCGGCCTGCTCCGGGGAGAGCAGCGGCGCGGGCAGTCCGATGACCGCGAGCACTGAGCCGGGCAGGGTGATGCCGCCCGCCACGAGCCAGCCGGGCGGGGCATCCTGCACCGTTCGCGGGGCGCCGCCCAGGGTGAGCGGGGCCACCCGGTAGCTCTGGTCAGGGTCGAGGCCCGGGAAACGGAGCGGGGCGGGCAGCGCGGCGCGCGCGGCGGCCAGGGCCACGTAGGCGAACACCCCCGTGGAGCGGTCGGCCGAGACGACGCCGTGCAGTTCGAGCGCGGGGTCGCTCGTGTCGGCGTGCACGACCGTTCCGGAGTGCAGGAGCGGGCGGAGCGCCTTGTACCGGGCGACCCAGTCCGCGATCGCGTCGAGCTCGGCCTCGCTCGCCCCGGTGAGGTTCCACTCGATGCCGGCACTGCCGAACAGAGCGGTGGCGAGCCGGAACCCGAGGTCGGCGGTGCGCCCGGTGGTGTGCGCGGTCGCCGCGCCGAGGTGCCCGCCGAGGTATTCCGGCGGCACGAGCACGCCCGTGTAGCGCTGGATCAGCTGCCGTTCGAGCGGGTCGTTGGTGTCGCTGGTCCAGACCCGGTCGACCCGTTCGAGGATGCCGAGGTCGATCCGGGCGCCGCCCGACGCGCAGGATTCGACCTCCACCTGAGGGTGCGCGGCCCGCACGGCGTCGATCAGCCGGTAGAGGGCGACCGTCTGCCGGTGCGCCGAGCCGGCCAGCAGGTCGCGGTTGTGGTCCCACTTGAGGTAGCTGATCGGGTACTCGGTGAGAAGGGCGTCGAGCCGAGCGAAGAGCCAGGCGAAGGCATCCGGGTTGTCGAGGTCGAGCACCCGCTGGAACCGCCAGGTCGGCGACCCGTCGGTGCCGAGCACCCAGTCCGGATGCCGCCGGGCCAGGTCGGAGTCCAGGCTCACCATCTCGGGTTCCACCCAGAGGCCGAAGTCGAGGCCGGCCCCGCGCACATGGTCGATCAGCGGGTGCAAGCCCTCCGGCCAGGTTGCCGGGTCGACGAACCAGTCGCCGAGTGCGCGCCGGTCGTCGGATCGGCCGGTGAACCAGCCGTCGTCGAGCACGAACCGTTCGACGCCGACCTGCGCGGCCACGTCGGCGAGGCGGCTCAGTGTGGGCAGGTCGTGGTCGAAGTAGACCGCCTCCCAGGTGTTCAGCACGACCGGGCGGCCGGGCGGGCCGCCTGGCGCCCCGGCCGCCCGGAGCGTCGACCAGGACCGGATCCACGGATGCAGCCTGGCCGACAGCCCGTCGAGCCCGGCAGCCGAGTACACGGCCACGGTCCACGGCGAGGAGTAGCTCGCCCCGGCGGCCAGGCTGAGTTCCCCCGGCGCGAGCAGCTCGCCGCTGCCGAGCGTTGCCACGCCCAGCGGGCTCCGCTCGGCCCAGGTGTGCTTGTCGCCGCTCCAGGCCAGGTGGGTGGCCCACACCTCCCCGGCGCGGAAGCCGAACCCGGGCGTGCCGGCGACGGTGAGGAACGCGTCGTCGTGGCCGGGGCGGCCGTGCCGTGACTCACGGCTCCAGACTCCCTGGCCCAGGATGCCGCGCTGCGGCCGGCGCTCGTGGCTCCACAGCCCGGTGAAGTCGAGCAGCTCCGCGGCGCGGTCGGGCACCGGCAGGGTGACGTCGAGCGAGCCGAGTTCGAAGGCCGACCTGCCGGTGTTGGTGAGGGTGTGCCGCACCCGCAGCACACCCTGCACGGTGAGTTCGAGGTCGGTGCGCAGGTCGAGGCCGGCGGCGGCATCCGTCAGCAGCACGGCCAGGGCGAGCGGGCCGGCCGGGCGCACCAGGGCGAGGCGAAGGTCGAGCGGGGGCGTGCCGTCGCCGACGCGGAACCCGGTCAGTCCGGGGCGCCCGCTCCAGCCCTCCCGGGCTGTGGGCAGCAGAGAGAGACGGAGCGGGATGTCGACCGAGCTCGGCGGGATGGCGGGCACGGCCGAATCGGCGAGCACGGCCAACTCGGCGTCGGAGAGCGCGCCGAGGTCGCCGCCCCAGTGCACGATGACGGGAACGCCCGGGCCGCGGGCATCCAGCACAAGGCCGGCGCCCGCGGCACGGAGGTGGTGGACCATCGACGGGGCACCCGACGCGGCTGAGGTCGGTGCAGGGGTGCTCACGTGGTCTGCTGCTAACTGGTCGTCGGTGCGCGAACGGATGGAACGGGCCAGGCTGGCGGCCCTCGTGGAACAAGCCGGGGTGGCCGGCCGCGAGGACCGGCCACCCCGACTCAGGGTCGTGCGACTGCTACTTGTTGACCGGGATCGACTGCGCCGACATGGCCGCGATCGTGTTGGCCTGGCCGACCTTCAACGCCTCGGCGAGGGTTCCCTTGCCGCTGACCGCGCCCTTGAAGCCGTCTGAGACATCATTGTAGGTCTGGGTCATGGTCGGGCCCCAGACGAAGTCCGGGGAGACCTGGGCGGATGCGGTCGCGAACTCATCGTAGATCGCCTGGTCGCCGTAGAACGGCACGCCCTCCTTGAGCGCGGGCAGGTCGAGGCCGGACTTGGCCGCCGGGTAGAGGTTGGCGGACTTGTTCAGCATCGTGAGCGACTCGGCGGAGGTGTTCAACCACAGCGCGAACTTCGCGGCCTCGTAGGGGTGCTTGGAACCCTTGAAGACAGCGGTGGACGAGCCACCCCAGTTGCCGCTGGCCTTGTCGCCGGCCTGCCACTGCGGGGACTGGGCGACGGCCCACTTGCCCGCGGTGTCCGGGGCGCCGCTGGCGATGGAGTTGGCACCCCAGGCTGCGGAGTTCCAGGTCCAGTCACTGCCGGAGTTGTAGGCGTTGTTCCACTCATCGGTCCACGGCGGGTTCGTCGAGACGAGGTCCCGGTCGATCAGGTCCTGCCAGTAGGCTGCGACCTTGGTCGTGGTCGGGTCGGTCAGATCAACTGTCCACTTGTCACCGTCGTTCTTGAACCACTTTCCGCCGGCCTGCCAGACGAACCCGGCGAACTGGTTGATGTCGCTCTGCGAGAAGTTGGTGATGTAGCCGCCGGTGGCGCGGATCTTCTCCGCCGCGGTGGCGTATTCGGCCCAGGTGGTCGGAATCTCGATGTTGTTCGCCTTGAACAGGTCGGTCCGGTAGAACATGGCCATGGGGCCGGCGTCCTGCGGGATGGCGTAGACCGACTTGTCCTCGCCGAAGTTCACCTGACCCCAGGTCCAGTCGACGAAGTCGCTCTTCGCGTCGAGCACGCCGTCGCAGGCGGCCAGGTCCATCAGGCCGTCCTGCACCCGGAAGTTCGGCAGCGCGTCGTATTCGATCTGGCCCAGGTCGGGCGCGTTGCCGGCCTTGAGCTGGTTGAAGAAGTTCTGGTAGGTGCCGCCGTTGCCGTTCGGGCCGGTCTGCACCTTGACCTGGATGTCGGGGTTGGCCTTGTTCCACACTGCGACGGTGTCTTCCATGCCGGGAATCCAGGTGGTGAAGGTCAGATCGACCTTGCCCTTGGACGGGGCGCAGGCTGCGGCGTCGGTGCCGGTGGAGCCGGAGGTGGCGCAGCCGGTGAGGGCAACGGTGGCCGCCGTGAGCAAGGCGACGGCGACTGCTCTTTTCTTCATTCGCATTCTGTTTCTTCTTTTCTCTTGGGGGGGGTGGAATCCGCCTGGGCTGTCCACGCGGATACTGCTGCGGTGCGGGTGATGCGGGAGGAGCGGCTTGGGGCTACTTGACCGAACCGGCGCTGAGGCCGTTCCGCCAGAAGCGCTGGAGGAGAAGGAAGATGATGATCAGCGGGATGATCGACAACAGGGCGCCGATCAGAACGTAATCGCGCAGCACGGGGATCTGGTTCACCTGGGAGTTCCAGGCGTAGAGACCGAGCGTGACCGGGAACAGGGTCTCGTCCCGCAGCATGATCAGGGGCAGGAAGAAGTTGTTCCAGATGGCGACGAACTGGAACAGGAAGACCGTGACCAGGGCGGGCACCATCATCCGTACCGAAACGGTGAAGAACGTGCGCACCTCGCCGGCCCCGTCGAGGCGGGCGGCCTCGATCAGCTCGTCCGGCACGCTGGCCGAGGCGTAGATGCGGGCGAGGTAGACCCCGAACGGGCTGACCAGGCTCGGCAGGAACACCGACCAGAACGTGTTGGTGAGGCTGATCTGGGAGAAGATCAGGAACAGGGGCAGCGCCAGGGCAGTGGCGGGCACGAGCACCCCGCCGAGCACGACGTTGAAGATGAGTTCGCGGCCCGGGAAGCGGTACTTGGCGAGCGCGTAACCGCACATCCCGGCGATGATGGTGCCGATGGCCGCGCCGCCGCCGGCGTAGAGGGCGCTGTTGAGCATCCACTTGAGGTAGACGCCGTCACGGTAGGCGACCAGGTTGCCGATGTTCTCGAACAGGGAGAAGTCGGCGAACCAGAGCGGGTTCGTGGTGTTGAACTGGGAACGGTTCTTCGACGCCGCGACCAGCAGCCACCAGATCGGCACCAGGAAGTAGAGGGTGAAGACGCCCATCACGATCAGGGCGCCGCCGCGGGCGAACGGGCTCTCCCGCTGCGCGAGTGGCGCCTTCGGTGTCTTCGACTGCGCCGGGCGGATGCCGCGCGCGGGCTGCGCGGGCGCGGGGATCATGGTGCTCACTTGGCTTCCTTCCGCTGGGTGAACTTCAGGAATGTGAAGGACAGGATGAACGTGGCCACGGCCAGCACGACCGAGAAGGCCGCCGCGAGGTTCACGTTCGGAATGGACGAGGTCGTGTAGACGGTGAGGTTCGGGGTGAACGTGCTGGTCACCGCCGAGCTGAAGCTGCGGAACACCTGCGGTTCGGCGAGCAGCTGCAGGGTGCCGATGATCGAGAAGATCGCGGTGAGCACGATCGCGGGCATGATCAGGGGGATCTTCACCGACCAGGCGATCCGCAACTGGCCGGCCCCGTCGAGGCGGGCGGCCTCGTAGAGCTCGGTGGGGATGGCGAGCAGCGCGGAGTAGATGATGAGCATGTTGTAGCCCACATAAACCCAGGTGACGACGTTCGCGATCGACCACAGCACGAGGTCGGCCGAGAGGAAGTCGACGTTCTCGGTGACCGCGCTGAACGGCGACAGGTTGGGCGAGTAGAGGTAGCCCCACATGATCGCCGCGATGACGCCCGGTACCGCGTAGGGCACGAAGAAGGCGAGCCGGAAGAAGCGCTTGCCGCGCAGCAGCGGCGAGTCGAGCAGCAGGGCGAACAAAAGCGCCAGGCCGAGCATGATCGGAACCTGAACGACGCCGAACATGAGCACCCGCCCGATCGACTGCCAGAACGGCCCGTTCTGGAAGACCAGGATGTACTGGCTGAAACCGCCGAACACCTCCGTGGCTGCGCCGAACGTGCCCTCGCGCTTGATCACCAGGAGCGATTCGTAGATCGCGTAACCGATGGGCACCAGGTAGAACAGTCCGAACAGGATGCCGAACGGGAGCACGAAGGCGAGGATCGCCCCGGTGTGCTGCACCCGCACCTTCGGCGTGCGCGGCTTCCTGGCCCTGGACTTGGATGGCCGGGCGGCGCCGCCCGGGGCATCCGTGAGTGAAGCGGCGGGTGCGCTCATGATGCGGTGTCCTCTCTGATGACGCGAACGGCGCCGGCCGGAACGCGCACGACGCGGCCGACCGGTTCACCGGTGATGAGTTCGTGGCCGGCGGCCGGCAGGGTGAGTTCGATGCCGCCGTGGTTGATGATGAACAGGTAGCTCGCGGTGGCGCTCGTCCGGCGGACGACCTCGACCGAGCCGTCGCTCTCCGGGCCGACCGCGGTCACCCTGGCCTGTTGTGCGACCGTGCGCATCAGGTCGCGCAGCGCCCCGGCCTCGAGCGCGGTCGCCAGGTACCAGGCGGTGCCGGCGCCGTGCGGGTTGCGGGTGACGGCCGGGATGCCCGGCAGCGGGCCGTTCAGGTAGCGGGCCATCACCTCGGCGCCGGTCGGGCGGAGCCGTTCGGTCCACAGGCCCGCGGCGGCGCCGGTGTCGAGGGCGACCTGTCCGCCGGGAGCGAGCGGGAAGAACTCCTCGATGGTGATGCCGAGCAGGTCCCGGAACGCACCGGGGTAACCGCCCGTGCGCACCCGGTCGTCCTCGTCGACGATGCCGCTGAAGAAGGTGACGACGGCGTGGCCGCCGGCAGCGACGTAGCCGGTGAGGTTGGCGGCCTGCGCGTCGGTGACCAGGTAGAGGGCGGGGGCGACCACGAGGCGGTAGCCGGAGAGGTCCGCGTCAGGGGAGACGACGTCGACCGTGATGCCCAGTTCGCGTAGGGCGGTGTAGGCGGCGAGGACCTGGCCGAGGTAGCGCACCTCGTGCGACGGGCGGGATTCCCCGTCGCCGGCCCACTGCGCCTGCCAGCTGAAGATGATCGCGGCATCCGCCACGACCGTGGTGCCGGCGAGTTCGCCCAGCCGGCCGATGGCGGCGCCCAGGTCGACCACGTCGCGCCAGAGCTCGGTGTCGGTGCCGGCGTGGGGCACCAGGGCGGAATGGAACTTCTCCGAGCCCTGCAGCGAGGCGCGCCACTGGAAGTAGCAGACCGCGTCGGCGCCGCGGGCGACGTGAGTGAGCGAATTGCGGGCCATCTCCCCCGGCGTCTTGGCCAGGTTCACCGGCTGCCAGTTGACCGCCCCGGTGGAGTGCTCCATCAGCAGCCAGGGTGCGCCGCCGGCGAGGCCGCGGCTGAGGTCGGCGGCGAAGGCCAGTTCGGTGGTGGGGTCGGCCAGCCGGTTGTCGAGGTAGTGGTCGTTGGCGACCACGTCGACGTCCGGCGCCCAGGACCAGTAGTCGAGGTTCTTGATGTGCGCGGCGACCATGAAGTTGGTGGTCACCGGCACGGTGCTGTGCCGGCGGAGCACGGCCGCCTCTCGGCGGTAGTAGTCGAGCAGTTCGTCCGAGCTGAACCGGTGGAAGTCGAGGGCCTGGCCGGGGTTGCGGCTGGACAGGGTGAGCCGCGGGGTGAGGATCTCGTTCCACTGGCCGTAGCGCTGGCTCCAGAATGAGGTGCCCCAGGCCGCGTTCAACGCGTCGATGGTGCCGTAGCGGGCCTGCAGCCAGGCGCGGAAGGCATCAGCGGTGTCGTCGCAGTAGCAGAGCGCGTTGTGGCAGCCGAGCTCGTTGGACACGTGCCAGAGCGCGATCGCCGGGTGGTTGCCGTAGCGTTCGGCCACCTTCTCGACCAGCGCGAGGGCGCGATCGCGGAACACCGCGGAACTCGGGCACCAGGCCTGGCGGCCGCCGGGGTAGCGGGTGGTGCCGTCCTCCGTCATCGGGAGGATCTCGGGGTGCAGCGTGGTCAGCCACGGCGGCGGCGACGAGGTGCCGGTGCCCAGGTTCACCCGGATACCGCCGGCGTGCAGCAGATCGATGATCGCGTCCAGGGCGGTGAAGTCGTACTCCCCCGGCCTCGGCTCGAGCTGGGACCAGCCGAAGATGTTGATGGCGACCAGGTCGACGCCGGCCTCCTGCATGAGCGCGACATCCTGAACCCAGACCTCGGGGCTCCACTGCTCCGGGTTGTAGTCGCAGCCGAAGGCGATGCCGTCGTGGCTGAACGGGGTGGCCGGGACCTGGCTCTCCTCGGTTGCTGCTCGCGAGTTCATGTGTTCCTTGACCGTGCTTCCATTGCGTTCGTCGACGACTCTGTGAACGTGCACAGTCCGGGGAGCGAAAACTCTCCGTCGAGATTCTGTGAACGTACACACACTAAGTAGCGGCGCGCGCCCGTGTCAAGCCGATTCGGGAAAATCGGGGGCTACAGTTATCGAATGGTGACCGTTCCGGCAAGGCGCAAGCGTGCGACCATCCACGACGTCGCCGTGGAGGCCGGGGTGTCCCGCGGCACCGTGAGCCGGGTCGTCAATGACGAACCCTATGTCTCGGCGGCGGCCCGCACGGCGATCGAGGCCGCGATCGAGAAGGTCGGCTACGTGCCGAACAACGCCGCCCGCAACCTGGTGATGCAGCGCTCGCAGGCGGTCGGGTTCATCGTGCACGAGCCGCACTCGTTGTTCCTGGATGACCCGAACATCGGCGGCATCCTGCTCGGCGCGAACACCGTGCTCTCCCGTGCCGACTACCAGATGGTCAGCCTCGTGATCGATTCGCAGCGCGACACCGACCGGGTGGCCCGCTACTTGAGCGGCGGGTTCGTCGACGGGGTCATCATCGTCTCGGCCCGCCACGAGGATCCGATGATCCGGGTCGTGGAGAAGCTCGCCCTGCCGGCCGCCTTCGTCGGGCACCCGCCGGACCTGCGCCGGCTCCCCTTCGTGGGCATCGACAACCGCCGGTCGGCGCGCGCGATCACCGAGCGGCTGATCGGCACGGGCCGGAGCCGGATCGGCATGATCGCGGCGGCGCTCGACCGGGATTCCGGCGCCGACCGCCTGGCCGGCTTCACCGACGCCCTCGGCTCCCGTTTCGACCCGAACCTCGTCGAACGCGTTCCGCTCTACACCTACTCCGACGGGGCGGCGGGGATGCGCGCTCTGCTCGCGCGCGAGCCCGGCATCGACGGCGTGTTCGCGGCATCCGACGCCGTGGCGGCCGGAGCCCTCGAAGCGCTCCGCGATGCGGGGCGCAGCGTGCCGGGCGACGTGGGCGTCGTCGGCTTCGACGACAGCACCTGGGCCCTCCGCACCCAGCCGCACCTGTCCACCGTGCACCAACCGGCCTTCGGGCTCGGGGCAGCCGCGGCGGAGTGCGTGCTCGGCCAGTTGCGCGGCGAGGAGCAGCCGGCCGAGGGCATCCTGCTGGAGACCCCCGTCGTCTGGCGCGACTCCGCCTGACCGCCCGGATGGCAGCCGGTCCGAGCCGATCGGAGAATCCTGCTGGAGACCCCCGTCGTCTGGCGCGACGCCGCCTGACCGCCCCGGTTCGCTGCCGTTCCCGGCCGATCCGGGGCACACTGGGAGCATGAACGGGTCTGAGCGATGAAACGGATGCGCACCCGCGCCGTCGTCCGCGGCGTCGTGCAAGCCGTGGGGTTCCGGTACTACGCGCAGGCCGAGGCCGACCGGCTCGGTGTGGCCGGCTTCGTGCGCAACCGTCGCGACGGCGCTGTCGAGGTGGAGGCGGAAGGTGACCCTGCGGCCGTGTCGGCCATGCTGGCCTGGCTCGCCCACGGTCCGCCGTCGGCCCTGGTCGAGTCGGTCGAGACCTCCGAACTGGAGCCGCTGGGCGAAACCGCGTTCCGGATAGATTTCTGAGCCGGCGCCTTCGGCACTCCCCGGTGCGCGGCCGCGTGGCCCGTGGCCCATTTCCACCCCCGGCCGGGGTCAGGAGGCGTCCGGGATGCTGGCGTAGCGTGGAGGCATGTGCGCGCGAGCATCCGAACCCGCTCGGACGAAGACGACGGCGCGCGGAATCCAGGCAGCGTCGCGGCGGTTCGTCGCGCCCGCAGGCCGGGCACGGCGGGAACCGTCCGGGCTCGCACCGGCCACCGCCCGGGCTCGCACCGGGGCGCGGTTCAGCGTGCGCCAGGCGTTCGGCGTCGGCCGGGTGGTGCTGGCGGTGGCCGGCGTCGTCGCCCTGCTCGGCTACTTCGACTACGTGCTCGGTTTCGCCACGTTCGCCGTCTACAACTACTTCAGCTACTTCACCGTGCTCAGCGGCATGGGCGCGGTCGTCGCCTTCGTCGCCGGCGCCGTCGTCGCCTTCAGACGGGCGGTCGACCCACCCTGGCTGGACTGGTTCCGGCTGCTGATCACGACCTACATCATCGTGTCCGGGATCGTCTTCCTGACCATCGTGATCCAGTCCTCGTCGCGGGACTACACGATCGAGGTGCCCTGGTCCAGCCAGCTGCTGCACTTCTGGATCCCCGGCATCGCCCTGCTCGACTGGCTGACGGATGCCGGAAAGGCCCGCCTGCCCTGGAAGACCACCGCCTGGGTGATGCTCGTGCCCGGTCTCTGGGGTGCGTTCACCCTCGCGCGGGGCGCGTTGGTCGGCTGGTATCCCTACTTCTTCCTCGACCCGGCCCAGGTCAGCGGGCCGCTCGAGACCCTGCTCTACAGCCTGGTCGCGGTGGCGCTGTTCACCGGGATCGCGGCCGGGCTCACGGCCACGTCGCGGCTGTCGCCGCGTCCGTGGCGGCGTATCCCGGCCGCGGTCGCCGCCGCTACAGCGGAATAAAGGTGTAGTCGCTGGTGAGGTGCTCATTGCGGCAGGCGCCGCAGTAGAGCACGCCCGAGTGCCGCATCGCGTGCACCCGCGGGGAGCACTGCACAACCTTGGGTCCGCAACAGGGCGAGATCACCATGTAGGCGCCGGGGGCGGTGGGAGAATGCCCGCTCAGGCCGCGCACATGGTGCGAGCCTTCGCAGGGCAGGTCGGTGTCGAAATCGAGAAGGACGACGGAGTCGAGATCCAGCAGGGTATCCATGAGGCACGTTCAATCAAGCGGTCAAGCCGGGGGAACTGCGGCCGCGGGTGGGGACGGTGCACCCGAGCGGCGACCGCGCCGGGTGGCCGAAGGAAGACCCGGCAAGGACGCACTGGGTGGAGACCCGGCGGATTCCAACGGCAGTTCCGATCGGGCAACGGCTGGCCCTCTGGGCTAGCACCGCGATGGACTGCACCTGCATGAAAGTGCTCCTCAAAAGAGGAGTTTTTCTCAACGACTGGACGTTGCGAGCACTGTACACCACCTCGCTGGGAATCGCGGGGGGTTGTTTTCCACCGCCCGGTCAGACCCGGTTTCGCTATTTCGGGGTCGGCGCCGGTGCGAGGAAGGGTTCCAGGCTGGCCAGTGCGGCGGCGAGGAACTCGTCGTCGTCGACCTCGGCGAGGCGAAGGGCGCTCTCAGCCGCCACCAGCCCCATCAGCACGGGCTCGCCGGTCAGCGGCACCATGTTGATCCAGACCTTGAAGTCGCCGTCGCCGCCGACCGTGGTCCAGAGCGGCGCCTCGGTGTCCCAGAACGGCTGGTCGAATTGCAGCCAGATCTTGTCCAGCGTGCCGACGCCGAGCGCCGCGATCGCGCCGCGGTGGGCGAACGGCAGTGGCGGGGCGAACTCCATCACCTTGGTCTTCAGCACGCCGAGCGGAATCGTGACGACGACCCGGTCGGCGCCCAGCGATTCGCCGTTGCCGAGGCGCAGGCTGACGCCCTCGTCCGAGTAGGCCAGGCGGGTGACCACGCTGGAGTCGAGAAGGTCGATGCCGGCGGCGGCATCCGTGACCAGGGTCGAAAAGCCGCCGAGCACGATCCGGTCGTCGTCGGCGCCCAGGACGGTCGAGGTATACCAGGCGGACTGCAGGTCGACGGATGCGCCGGCGTTCAGGTCGAGGACGGCGGCGATCTCGTGGTCGAGCCAGTCGGTGTCGGAGATGCCGGTGTCGGCATCCGTCGTCGACAGCTTCGACGCCCCCGAGTCGGCGAGGGCCCGCGCGATGGACACGTCGGCGGGCTGGTCCACCGCCCAGGCCAGCGCGGCCGCGACGGCCTGGGGCCCGATGTCGGGCACGGGCACGACCAGTCCGGCGGGGGTGCGGGTCTCGACCGTGCGGCCGAACGGCGCCGTCGCGACGCCGAGCCGGATGAGTTCCTCGTCGAGGGAGGTCTGCCCGCTGTGCCGCACGAAGGAGGGGCCGAGTTCGATCGGAAACGGCCACTTCTTGTCGCTGACCGTGTTGATCCGGCCGCCGATCCGGTCGCGGGCCTCGACCACGACCACGTCGAAGCCGGCATCCTGCAGCGCGCGCGCCGCGGACAGCCCGGCGATGCCGGCGCCGATCACGGCGATCCGCTCGCCGGCCGTGGCGGCGGCTCCCACCTCGCGGGCGGCGCGGAGGCCGGACTCACGAGCACCCTGGACGGTTCCGGGGAAGTCGGGCGAGGTGGCCTCGCCGGCGAAGAACAGGCGGTCCTGAACCGGCTTGCTCAGCGCGTCCCGCTGCTCGGGGGTTGCCCCGACTGCGGGGAAGCTGAAGGAGCCGCGGGCGAACGGGTCGGCCGACCAGGAGGTGCGGCGCATCATCGCCGGCTTCGGCACGAGCGAGGCGGTCGGCGACGGCTTGGGGGTGAGTGTCGACGACGGCGTGGGGCTCGGCGGCACGCAGGCGGTGAGCGCGAGCACGGAGAGCCCGGAGACCGAGCCGATCAGGAATGTTCGACGTTTCATTGCGGTGACCATGCCAGTGCTGACACGGACGCTCTCCTCTCCGAGCCTGCCGGTGTGGTTGCTCCCAAACTACCGCAGCCGCCTGCCGATCCGCCGACCGGGCGGTGCCGGCGCGGGCGCGCGGCCTCCGCTCGGGTGGAGAAACTCGCGACACGCCGTTGTTCGCGCCGGAACAACCCGGCGCGTCGCAGAAACTCCGCCTGAACGGATGCCGCGGCGCGCGGACCCGCTCAGGCGGGCAGGAGCAGGAAGCCGTCGTCGATGAGGCCGCGCACGCCGGGCAGGAGCTCGGCGGCGAGCTCGGCCTCGTCGGCGTCGAGCAGTTGCGCGAGCGCGGCCACGATCGACCCCACGTCGAGGTCGCCGTCGCACGCCCCGACGAGGGCGGCGAGGGCGGTGTCCAGCGGCACGGACCGGCCGAAGCCGCCACCCTGGTGCAGGGTCATCAGCGTCGGATCCTCCTGGCCCGGCCAGTAGTGGCGCTCCTCGGTGACGTCGGAGGCGACGGTGAGCCGGATCCGGGAGAGGAGGCCGGCATCCGTCGCCGCCTGCCGGTCGTGCGCGGCCAGGCAGGCGGCCAGGTGGCTGCCGATGCCGGCCGGGTTGTGGCCGAGCGCGCCGGGGAGGCGTTCGAGCCGGCGGAGGCCGGGCCCGGTGGCCGTCGGGCGGCGGAGGAGCAGGTAGCCGAAGCCGACCTGGCTGACGCCGCGCGCCTCGAAGTCGTCCAGCCAGGCGCCGTAGAGCCGGTCGAAGTCGGCGGTGCCCGGGCGGGTGCCGCCGTCGCGGATCCAGGTCTCGGCGTAGAGCGCGGGAGACTGCACCTCGCGTTCGATGATCCACGCGTCGAGGCCGGGCGCGGGGCGCGGCGCCCCGCCCAGCTGCGGGGCGTCGAGCCAGCGGCCGAGGCGGTCGAAGGCATCCTGGTCGGTGCGGTATTCCCAGTTGCCGAGCAGCTGGGCGACGCCGCCTTGCGTGAGGTGCTCGGCCGCGCCGCGCACGACCGCCTCGACAAGGGCATCGCCGACCATGCCGCCGTCGCGGTATTCGTAGCTGGGCACGCCCTCGGTGCGCGGGGTGATCACGAACGGCGGGTTGGAGATGATGTGGTCGAAGCGCTCCCCCGCGACCGGTTCGAACAGGCTGCCGAGCCGGAATTCGATGTTGCGGATGCCGTTCAGCCGCGCGTTGAGCGCCGCCAGCTCGAGGGCCCGCACCGAGATGTCGGTCGCGACGACGTGGTCGGCGTGACGGGCGGCGTGCAGGGCCTGGATGCCGCAGCCCGTGCCGAGGTCGAGGGCGGTCCTGACCCGGGTCGGGATCAGCAGTCCGCTCAGGGTGAGGGATGCCCCGCCCACGCCGAGCACGTGCGTTTCGCCGAGCGGGCGGCCGAGTGCGAGCTCGCCGAGGTCGGAGGCGATCCACCAGCTGCCGGCACCGTGCTCGTCCACGAAGCTGTACGGACGCAGTTCGAGCAGCGGCCTGAGCGAGCCGGCCTCGGACGCCCCGGCGTCGGGCGAGCCGGCCGTGCCGGGTGTCCCAACCGACTCGGCCGCGTCCGGCATCCCGACGGTCTCGGCCGTCTCGGCGGTCTCTGGGTTCCCCGGCGTTTCGGCGGTCGCCGGGTTCCCCGGCGTCTCGGCGGTCTCCGGGTTCCCCGGCGTCTCGGCGGTCGCCGGGTTCCCCGGCGTCTCGGCGGGGTCGCTGCCGGCGACCAGTCCGAGCGCCTCGGCACCGGCGACGCCGAGCGAGGGGAGGGCGGCCGCGAGGTCGGCGCGGGTCACCGGCAGGCCGAGCACGAAGAGCCGGGCCAGAGTCGCGGACGGTTCGGTCCGCCCGAGCTTCGCCCGGAGAGCCGAGAGCGCCCGCAGGGCCGGAACCCGCTGGTTGCGGCGGAGTGCGGCATCCGCTTCGCTGCCCCACAGGCCGCTCAGCGCCGAAACGGAGTAGTGGGCGGCGCCGAGGTCGGCTCGGAGCTGGTCAACGAGTGCAGAAGTCACTGACCCATTCAACTGCACCCGGGGCCCAGGGCTCGGCCCTTCCAGCCGCGGCCCTGTGCATAACTCCTGCAACATTCCGGGGCCGGCACCCGGCAGGCCCTGCGGTGACCCGGAATCCCGGGCCGGATTCCGGTGCGGCCGGCGGATTGCAGGAGTTATGCACGGGTGGGGACGAAGACCCGCTGCGCCGGGCGTCCGGGGCGGCCGTCGGGGCCGGGAACGGCCGGAGGTCAGCGGCGCTCCTCGGCGATGCTGTTGCCGCCGTCGACCACGATCGTCTGTCCGGTGACGTAGGAGGCGCCCGGGGAGGCGAGCCAGGCGATGACGGAGGCCACCTCCGCGGCCGTTCCGCTCCGCCCGGCCGGCACGAGCCCGCCTTCGACCGCCTCGCTCTCGAGCTGGGAGCCCGTCTCGATCCAGCCGGGGGCGACCGCGTTGGCGGTGATGCCGCGGGCAGCCTCGTCCACGGCGAGCGCCCGGGTCAGCCCGACGAGGCCGGCCTTGGCCGCGGCGTAGGCCACATCATTGCGGGAGGCCATCACCGGCCCGCTCACGCTCGACACCGTCACGATGCGGCCCCAGCCCGCGACCCGCATGAAGCCGACCACGGTGCGGGTGGCGTGGAACGCGGTCGACAGGTTGATGGCGAGGCCGCGGTCCCACTCCGCGGGGCTCGTCGTGACGTCACCGTGCAGCATCTCGGCGTCGCCGACGGCGACCATGCCGGCGTTGTTCACAAGGATCGTCGGGGCAAGGCCCGCGCCGGCGAGCGCCTCGGCCAGCACCCGCGCGCCGGCCTCGGCGTCGAGGGTGCAGACGATGCCGGATGCCGCGATCCCCCGAGCCGCGAGCTCCGCCGCGCGCTCGTGCACCCGGTCGGTCGTCGCGGTGAGCACCACCCGGGCACCGAGTTCGCCGAGCATCCCGGCCGCGGCGAATCCGATGCCGGTGGCGCTGCCGGCCCCGGTCACGAGCGCCGTGCGCCCGGTCAGGTCCCAGGCCGGGGGCAGGGTCAGCGCGGCAGGGCGGCCGACGTCAGGGCCGGCGGCGTCAGGGCGGACAGCGTCAGGGCGGCCGACGTCAGGGCGGACAGCGTCAGGGCGGGCAGAGCCGGGGCCGGAGGCGTCGGGGCGAGTCATGGCGTCACCCTAGCGGAGCATCCGCCGGATGCCCCGCCGCCCCTCCGGCCTCCCCTGCGGCACTTGCTCCCGCCGCCGGCGCGTGGCTAACTCAGGAGATTCGTGCCCGCCGGAAAGCCGCCCCCGGAATTCCGGGTCGGCCCGGGAAGCCGGCCGCAGATTTCCTGAGTTAGCCACACTGCAGCGACCGGCGCCGGCAGACGAACGGCCCGTGCTGCTCGGGCCATCGGCACAAGCAGCACGGGCCGATGCCGGCGTCAGCCCTTCTCGGAGCCTTCGGTGGTGTTGATGAGCCGCTTCTGGAAGACGAAGAACATGATCGCGATCGGGATGGTCATCAGCACGGCGGCCGCCATCTTGAGCGGGAACTCGTTGCCCGAGCCGAGCTGGCCGGAGAACAGCGAGGCGATGCCCGTCGTCAGGGTGTTCGTCTCCGGGCTCTGCCTGGACACGATGAAGTGCCCGAACTCGTTCCACGAACCCTGGAAGCTCAGGATGAACAGGGTCACCAGGGCAGGCCTGGCCATCGGCAGCACGATTGTCCAGAAGGTGCGGAAGACGCCGGCGCCGTCGAGGCGGGCCGCTTCCTCCACCCCGTTCGGGATCGACTCGAAGAACTGCTTCATGATGAAGATCCCGGCCGCGTCGACCAGCAGCGGCACGATCATGCCCGCGTAGCTGTCGTACATGCCGAACTGCTTGAGGATGAGGAAGCGCGGGATCAGGAGCACGACCCCGGGAACGGCCATCACCGCGACGAGGGACGCGAAGATGAGTCCGCGGCCGCGGAACCGCAGCCGGCTCAGGGCATAGCCGGCGAGGGAGTCGAAGAACACCCGGCCGAGGGTGATCGTGATGGTCACGAAGATCGTGTTCATCGTCCACAGCGGAAGCGGGACATCCGTGAACAGCCGCTCGAACGACGCGAACGACCAGATCTGCGGGATCAGCCGGAGCGGGTCGTTGGTGGCCTCGTCGTCGGTCTTGAACGCGGAGGACAGCGTGATCAGGAACGGGTAGATGTAGACGAGGGCGAGCACGCCGAGCATGAGGTAGCTGAGCCCCGACCCGGTGCGGAGCCGCCAGCCGACCGACCGCTTGCGCATCGTGGGGGCCGGCGTTGCCTCGGGGGCCACGGCGGCCGGGGCCTGGGGGGTGGTCACGGCGTTCATTTGTCTTCTCCGGCCTGGTTCGAGGTGGCGCTTCCGTGGGAGGACGACCTCGAGGACCCCCGGTCCGCAGCGGATGCTCCGGTGGTCGCCGCGACGACGACGGCACGATCGGCGGCGATCGCCCCCGCCAGCGCCCGGCTCACCCTGCCCTTGTCCTTCCGATCCCGCAGGACATACCGCTGCAGGGCGGTGAGCAGGATGATGATCACGAACAGGATGAAGGAGATCGCCGCACCCTGACCCCAGTTCAGTTGCTTGAACGAGGTGTCGTAGGCCAGGTAGGCAGGGGTCAGCAGGGTCTTGCCCGGCTTGCCGCCGCCGGTGAGGTAGATCTGGTCGAAGACCTGCCAGGTGCCGATCAACCCGAGCGTCAGCACGGTGAAGAGGGTCGGCTTGAGCATCGGCAGGGTGACAGAGAAGAACTTGCGGAACGGGCCGGCCCCGTCCATCAGCGCGGCCTCGTCCACCTCGGCGCCGATCGCCTGCATGGCCGCGATGAAGAGCAGCATGAAGGTTCCCGAGGTGGTGAAGACGGCGAGCAGGATGATCGCAGACATGGCCACGCTCGGCCCGCTCAGCCAGTCCCACCAGCTGACCCCGAGCATCCCGCCGCCCGTGAGCGCCTCCGGTGCCGAGGAGACGCCGAAGGCGCCGAGGATGATGTGCAGCACTCCGCGCGGGTCGGCGAACCAGACCGGGCCGCTCGCCCCGAAGAATCCGAGGATCTTGTTGACGGCACCGGTGGCGCCGAACAGGAACAGCCAGATCGCGGTGATCGCGATCGAGCTGGTCACCGAGGGGAAGTAGAACGCGGTGCGGAAGAAACCGCGACCCTTGAGGATACGCCGGTTCACCTGCACCGCCAGGAACAGGGCGAGCGCGGTCTGCAGCGGAACCACGAGCAGCACGTAGTAAACGTTGTTGCGGATGGATGTGCCGAAGTCCTTCTGGGCGAGCCCCGGATCGGAGAGCACCGCCTCGAAGTTCTTCGAACCGACGAAACTGACCTGCGGGTTCAGCGGCGAGCCGAGCCCGCTCCAGTCGCTGACGCTCACCCAGATGGCGAGGAGCACCGGCACGACCAGGAAGATCCCGATGATGATGATCGGCGGGGTGATGAACAGCCAGCCGTACTTCGCCTCGCCGCGGTGCACGCTCGATCGAGGCGTGCCACGGCGGCGATTCGGGGCAGACCCTGCCCCACTGGATGCCGTGCCGGCATCCGTTGTTGGATTGGTGCTGCCCCGAATCGCGCTCATGATGTCCTGCCTACTTCTTGTTCGCTGCGTCGAGGGCGGCCTGCAGGTTCGTCTGCAGCGCGCTCAGGATCGCCTTGGGGTCAGCGCTGCTCAGGCCCTGCAGCTGGGCGTTGAAGTCGCTGATCACGGTGGATGCGCCGGCGAACGCGACCGGGCTGACCGCGTAGTCGTTGCTCGTGACGAAGGACGCGTTCTGCGGGTACGTCGTCGAGTAGACCTTGGCGGCCGACTCGTTGGACGGGATGACCCCGAAGGCGTCGGAGAACTTCAGCTGCTGCTCGTCGGTGGTGAGGAACTTCACCAGGCTTTCGGCGGCGGCTGTCGTCTTGGACTGGGCCGGGATGCCCCAGCAGTTGCTGAAGGTGAAGGTGGACTGCCCGCCGGGGCCGGCGGGAAGTTCGACGGCCTTGTACATCAGGTCGGGGTAGTCGGTCTTGAGCCCGCTGATCCAGGGACCCTCGATGACCATGGCGGCCTTACCCTTGCCGAGCGCTTCTCCGCTCCAGCCGGAGTCGAGGTCAGCGGGGAACTTGAGCACGCCGTCGGAGAGGAGCTTCTTCACCTCGGTGAGTCCGGCGAGGTTCTCGGCCGAGTCGGCCGTGACCTTCTTGCCGTCCTTGGACAGCATCGATCCGCCGGCCTGGTTCATGAACGTGCCGATCCGGGCGTATTCGGCGCCGAAGGACAGCCCGGCCGTGTCGGCCGTGGTGAGCTTCTTGGCGACGGTCTCGAGGCCGGCCCAGTCGGTGGGGATGTCCGCGTCGGTCAGGCCGGCCGCGTCCCACTTCTCGGTGTTGATGATCAGGCCGAGGGTGGAGAAGTCCTTGGGCTCGCAGTAGAACTTGTCCTTGTAGCTGAACGCGCTCGTCAGAGCCGGGTAGAAGGCATCCTTGTTCGCGGCCTTGTCGGCGTAGGGCTCCAGGTACTGCTTGCTCGCGTAGGTCTGGAACTGGTCCCAGCCCATGTAGAACAGGTCGGGCGGGTTGCCGCCGGCGAAGCCCTGGCCCAGCTGCTGGGTGAGGTCGTTGGCCGCGACGACCTTGACGGTCGCCTTGTTGGTGGTGCCCCAGGCCTTGGCCGCGTCGCCCACGGCCTTCGTCTCGGCGTCGCCGCTCGAGCCGATCAGCACGGTGAGCTTCTGCCCGGCAACGTCGCCGCCGGCGCTGTCACTGCCACCGGACGAACAGGCGGCCAGGCTGGCCAACAGTCCGCCGGCCACCAGAACAGCACCCCAGCGTGCTCCTCGTCGTAGTTTCATTGTGTTTCCTTCCCATTCTTGTGATTGCCGACCGCACTCTTGGTTGCGGTGGGGGTCGAGGCCGCGTCAGGGGCCAGCAGCCGCAGCGGCTGCCGGATGACGAGGTGAGGTGTGATCAGCCGGTGACGGGCGTCTCCGGCGGCGGCGTCGCGGTGCACGAGGTCTCCCCCGGTCTCGCCGAGCAGCAGTTCGAGGGCGCCGCCGGCGACCTCGTCGAGGGTCTGGTCGACGCTGGAGAGGCCGATGGCCTGGCCGACGGGCGAGTTGTCGAAGCCGATGATCGGCAGGTCGCTCCGGCCGACGGATGCCGCGGCGATCATCGCGCCGAGGGCGAGCGTGTCGCTCGCGCAGACCAGGCCGTCGATGTTCTCGTCGCTCTCGAGCAGCGCGACCACGGCATCCCGGGCGTCCTCGAGGCGGTCCTCCACGCTCAGGTTGAGGGCGGCGAGGTCGTCGTCGCCGGTGGAGAGGCGTTCTTCGACGGCGGCCTGCCAGCCGCGGCGGCGATCGTCGCCGGTGCCGGAGAGGCTCGGCCAGCCGACGAAGCCGACCCGGGAGGAGCCCTGGTCGATCAGGTGGATGGCCGCCTCACGCATCCCCGCGAATCCGTCCACGTCCACCCAGAGGTGCTTGGGGTTGTTCATGTCGTTGGCGCCCCACGGCCGGCCGAAGGTGACGAAGGGAACGTCGTTCTCCACCAGCCATTCGGTGCGCGGGTCGCCGTGGAAGGTGGCCGTGAGCACGAACGCGTCCACGTCGGCGCCGGCGCGCAGCTTGCGGATCTGCTCGATCTCGGCGGCCGGGTCGGCGGCGGTGAAGAGCAGGATCCGGATGCCGCGGGCATCCGCCTGCTCGGTCAGGGCGTGCAGGAAACGGTCGAGCAGCGCGCCCGAGATGCCGTTGGTCATCGGGTCGAGCCGGATGGCGATCGTGGAGGACTTGCGCATCCGCAGCCGGCGGGCCGAGGCGTGCGGCCGGTAGGCCAGCTTGCGGATGGCGACCTCGACGCGCTTGCGGGTCTCCGGCTTGACGATCGCCGGGGTGTTCAGCACGTTGGACACGGTCTGCCTGGACACCCGGGCGGCACGTGCGACGTCTTCGATCGTCGGTAACCGGTCCACGGTGCCTCCTTGCGATAAGTGGTGATTTGATCGTTCAAAAGTTTGATCGTTCAAATCCTGAGTGCTACGTTACCTGAATACGCGAATCTGTCAATAATCAATCGCACAGCGGGCCTCGAATGCACTATTGCAGGGCTCACCGAATCACTGAGGAGTCGTGAATCCACGCATGTCCGAGACACCGAAGCACCCGCACCAGCCTCTGCTCCACGACGAACTGGTCGCCCTGTCGGCGCCCACCCAGGTCTGGTCCTCCCCCGACGGATCGATGGGCAGCCGCCCCCTGCACGGCATCTACCACTCCGACACCCGCATCGTGGGCGCCCTCACCCTGCTGGTCGGCGGCCAGATCCCCGAGAACATCTCGCACAGCGTGACGGATGCCGCCACGCTCCGCTTCGTCTCCCTGCTGCGCCACCTCGACGGCCGCGGCGCCGACCCCCGGGTTCTCCTCAACCGGGTGCGCCGGGTGCGGGACGGCCGGGTGACCGAGACGATCGAACTCACCAGTGCGATCACCGACCCGATCGAGACGACCCTGACGCTCGAGCTCACGCCGTCGTTCGACATCATCCACGACGTCAAGGGCGGCGTGCTCACCCCGGGCGTCGAGATCGTCTCCGTGCTCGACGACGACGGGGTGCACTACTCCTCCGGCGCGATCACGGCCTCGTTCTCCTCCGCCGACGCCGACCTCGTCGTCGACGCCGACGGTCTGACCACCGCGAGCTGGAGCGTCACGATCCCCGCCCACGGCAGCGTCGGCGTGAGCTGGGAACTGGCCATCGTCGACCCGTCGGCCGTCGTCCGCGGCGCGAGCGGGGCATCCGACTGGGCCGGCGTCACGGCCCGCGCCGACGACTCCCGCCTCGGCGCCTGGGTGGACACCGCCCTCAAGGACCTCGCCGGGCTGCGGATGGTCACCCGCGACCAGCCCGACGACGTGTTCCTCGCCGCCGGGGCGCCGTGGTTCTTCACCCTCTTCGGCCGGGACTCGATCTGGGCCGCCCGGATGCTGCTACCGCTCGGCACCGGCCTCGCCGGGTCGACCCTGCGAGTGCTCGCCGCGCTGCAGGGCACCGAGACGGTCGCCGCGACCGCCGAACAGCCCGGCAAGATCATGCACGAGCTGCGGCCGGGCACCCTGAACATGCCCGGCGAGGACACCTCCCTGCCGCCGCTCTACTACGGCACGGTCGACGCGACCGCGCTGTGGATCAACCTGCTGCACGACGCCTGGAAGTGGGGCATGCCCGACGCCGAGGTCGAGGCGCTGCTGCCCCATCTCGAGACCGCCCTGGTCTGGATGCGCTCCTACGGCGACAGCGACGGCGACGGTTTCCTCGAATACGTCGACTCGACCGGGCACGGCCTGGCCAACCAGGGCTGGAAGGACTCCGGCGATTCCATCCAGTGGCGCGACGGGAGCCTCTCCGAAGGCCCGATCGCGCTCTGCGAGGTGCAGGCCTACGCCTACGAGGCCGCCGTCGGCGGCGCCGCGCTGCTCGACCACTTCGGCCGCTCCGGCGGCGCGGACTGGCGCGACTGGGCTGCCGCCCTGAAGACCCGCTTCAACGAGGCGTTCTGGATCGAGTCCCCCGACGGCGCCTACCCGGCCGTCGCCCTCGATGCGCACAAGCAGAAGGTCGACACCGTCACCAGCAACATCGGCCACCTGCTCGGCACCGGAATCCTCGACGAGGAGGGCTCGCGCCTGGTCGCGCGGCGCCTGGTCTCCCCCGAGCTGAGCTCGGGCTACGGCCTCCGCACCATGTCCACCGATTCCACCGGCTACTGGCCGCTGAGCTACCACGGCGGCTCGGTCTGGACGCACGACACCGCGATCGCGATCGCCGGCCTCGGCCGGGCCGGTTTCGGCGCGGAGGCGGCGGTCCTGATCGAGGGGCTGCTCCGCACCGCGGAGGGCTTCGACTACCGGATGCCCGAACTCCACTCCGGCCACTCGACCGAGGAGTCCGCCGCGCCGATCCCGTACCCGGCCGCCTGCCGCCCGCAGGCCTGGTCGGCCGCGTCCGCCGTCGCGGTGCTCGGCACGATCCTGGGCCTCGAACCCGACGCTCAGGCGGACGATCTCCGGGTCTCCCCCCTGCCGATCGCCGGGGCGCTCGATGTGCGCGGCCTCGTCTTCGCGGGACGCAGCTTCGAACTCGCCACGGATGCCTCCGGCGCGGTGAGCCGCAACACGCTGCTCGCGGCGGCATCCGTCGCCGTCGGCCAGTAGCGCTCCCGATTTGTGGCCAACTCAGGAGATTCAGGCGGCACGGTCGGCGTGCCCGCGTGTTTCCGCGGGGCAGCCGGTCCGGTCGGCAGTTTCTCCTGAGTTAGCCACGGTCGTTACAGCCGGCGGGCGGGGTGGATCAGCGGGGCTAGAGCCAGCGCATGGTGAACGCGCGGGCGAGCACCATGCTCACCGGCGGCACTCCGAGCGCGCGCACGAGGCCGTTCCTCGCCCGGAGGCGCAGTCCGTGCGCCGGCCGGCCCATCGCCATGTTGAAGCCGGCCTGCCGCGCGGCCATCCGGGCGCTGCGCCGGCGGCGACGGTCGTAGTCGGTGAGAACGGATGCCGCGGCCGCCGGTTCGCGGATCGCCCGTTCCAGTGCGGGGGCGAGCTGCAGTGCGTCGAGCCAGCCGAGGTTCATGCCCTGCCCGCCGATCGGGCTGATCTGGTGGGCGGCGTCGCCGACCAGCACGACCCGGCCGGACACGAGCCGCCGGGCCAGCCGCTGCTGCACCGCGAAGGAGCTCGCCGCCGCCTCCGTCGGCGGCAGCTCGATGCCGGTGCGGGTGCGCACAAGGGCCGCGAGGTCGGCGCTGGTCGCACCCGTCATCAGGGTCGGGGTCATCGCCACCCACCGGCGCCGGCCGCCGGGCAGCGGGAACGACTCGACCACCCCGCCCCGCTCGAAGAACAGGACCGCCTCATCGCCGTGCTCGCCGGTGTCGGCGTAGTCGCTCATCAGGTAGGTTTCGCCGCCGGTGCGGGCGGTGCAGCGGATGCCGAGCAGGTCGCGCACGGCGCTGCGGGCACCGTCGGCGGCCACGACGTAGCGGGCCTCGAGCGACTCTCCCGCGCCGGGCGCGGTGGCGAGCTCGACCCGGTCTCCCCGGTCGCGCACCCCGGTCACGGTCACGCCGCCGCGGAACCCGCCGGGCCGGAGCTCTGCGAACCGGGCCCGCAGCACCGCCTCGGTCTCGTACTGGGGCAGGGAGATGACGCGCTGGTAGCGGTCGGCGGTCTCGGCGAACCGGAGCCGGCCGAGTCGGCGTCCGTCGGAGCGCACCTCCCCACCGTTGATGCAAACCGCACTCTCGATGATCGTGTCGGCGACTCCGAGCTGCCGCAGGGCCCGGAGCGACGGCGGGTGGATGCCGATGGCCCGCGACCGCATCGACGGCTCGCTCCGCTGCTCGAGCACCTCCACGTCGAGGCCGCGCACGGCGAGCAGCCCGGCCAGCAGGATGCCGACCGGTCCCCCGCCGACGACGATGACGTCACGCATCCGTCGCCCCGCCGCCCGGCGCCGCGGCCGCCCGTTCTTCCACCGAGTTCGACGCGGATTGGGGTGCCCAGCGCAGCACGAGGCGGGAGGGCCGCTCCTGGGTCACCCGCCAGCCGCGCGGCAGGACGGCGCGCAGCTCGGCCGCGGTGAAGCTGCGCCGGATCGAGGTGAGCCCGTCGTCGCGGATGAACGAGCGCCCGAAAAACGGCCAGGTGCCCAGGCCGAAGCCGAGGTAGGCGAACCGGCTGCGTTCGATGTCGCCGTGCAGCACCCGGCCGGCGGCGAGCCGCTCGGAGTCGACGAGCAGGCCGCCGAGCTGCGCGGCGGAGAGGTGGTGCAGCACATGGTTGGAGACGACGAAGTCGAAGCGCGCTCCCTCGGCCACCAGCTCGGAGCTCAGCGCCCGCCGGAACGTGAGCCCCGGCAGCGGCGGCAGGCCGGTGGCGTAGGCGTGCGCCCGGGGATCCGGGTCGATCGCGGTCACGGTGAGGCGCAGCCCGTCCCCGGCAGCCCAGCGGGCCAACGCCCTGGCCATGTCGCCGCCGCCCGACCCGATGTCGAGCAGGGTGCTCTCCGTCATGCGCGACAATTCCGGGCGGATCTCCCGCCGGTAGATCCCGCGCCAGCCCGACACGACCGCGTTCACGAACCGGAAGTTCGCGTAGGTGCGGTCGAGCCGTTCCGGGTCGCAGTCGGGGTCGTCCATCAGCTCGACGGCGTCGCTCGCGCGCAGCCGCAGCGACGGGATGCCCACGGTCGCCTAGCCGGCGGTGACGGTCATCAGCCCGGACTCGACGGTGAGTCCCGGCCCGAATGCCATCGCACAGACCCGTTCCCCGTCGGCGGTGGCCGGGGCGTCGAGGATAGCCTTCAGCACGAACAGGATCGTGGCGCTGCTCATGTTCCCGTATTGGCGCAAGGTCTCCCGCGAGGGAACGAGCTGCGCCTCGCTGAGCCCGAGCTTTGCTTCGGTCTTGTCCAGGATGCTGCGCCCGCCCGGGTGGATCGCCCAGTGCGCGATCGCCGTGGAAAGCGTCGCGGGAAGCGCCGCGGAAAGCGCCGCGGGAAGCGCCGTGGAAAGCGCCGCGGGAAGCGTCGGGGGAAGCGTCGCGGCCAGGGCCCCGGCCGAACCGGCGGCCACCCCGGCCGGCATCCCCGCCGCCAGCGAGCCCGGCCCACCGGCGGCCGCCCCGACCAGCTCGAGCTCCGGCTCGGCCGCGGGCGGCGCCAGCGCCGCCGTGAGCGACTCGTCCCGGGCGAAGAGCGGCGCGAGGGCCGCTTCGATGTGTTCGTCGATGATGTGCGGCACATACGTGCTCAGCACCATTTCGAAGCCCTCGTCACCGATCTTCCAGGCCATGTCGCCCTCGCCGACCGGGGTGATCACGGTCTCGAACAGGTCCAGGTCCAGGGCCCGCTCCCCCGGCAACGGCGCCCGGGAGCTGACGATCCCGGCCGCGGCCCCGTCGGAGAACAACGAGGAGGCGACGATCGTGTCCGGGTCGTCGGAGCTGCGCAGGTGCAGCGAGCACAGCTCGGCGCTGACGACCAGCACGACCGCGTTCGGATCGGCCTCGACGAACTGCTTCGCCGTGCGCAGCGCCGGCATCGACGCGTAGCAGCCCATGAAACCGAGGTGGTAGCGCTGGGTGGCCGGGCTCAGCCCCAGTTCGCGCACGAGCATGTAGTCGGGGCCCGGGGCGTAGAAGCCGGTGCACGACACGGTGACGACGTGGGTGATGTCCGCCGCGACGATGTCGGGGCAGGCGGCCAGCGCCCGGCGCCCGGCTTCGACGAACAGTTTGGTCGCCTCGACGATGTAGAGCTCATTGCGCACCCGGGTGCCCGGCATCAGCAGGCGCTGCGTGGCCGCGTCGAAGAACTGCGGGTCAGCGGTGTCCGAGTCGAGCGTGAGCTCGTCGATCACGGTGTGCCGGCGGTCGATTCCCGACAGGTTGAAGGATGCCGTCACCAGCCGTTGGGCCAGCCGGCTCAGTCCCGGCTGGGCCGCGAACACGTCGCGCACCTGTTCCTGCACCAGGATTGTCGGCGGAACCACGGTCTGCAGCGCTCTGAGAGTGACGGACATAGCCCCAGTGTTACACGCAGCCCCGCACCGGCACACCCCCCACACATCGGGATGTCTCCCGGCAAACCGCGGGTCAGGGCAGGCGGGAGAACAGCCGGGTTGCCGTGAGCGCCACGGCGAATCCGGCCGCGATGATCGCCGACACCCCGCCGATGTACGCGATCAGCGGCCCGGGCGTGGTTCCGAACGCGCGGAAGTACGTGACCAGGAACGCGGAGACCGCAACGACGAGGAACGGCACCAGGATCTTCAGCTGGATCCGGGCCCCTGCGGCCGGCGGAGCCTTCATGGTGGTCGCGTCATCGCCGCGCCACACGGTCAGCGCCACCCCGCCGGCGCACCCCCAGACCGCGACGACGAGCAGGGCGGCGATCACGTCGCTCGGCCGGTGCCAGCCGTTCGCGAGGGTCGACACTCCCGCGACCACCGCGAAGGCGGTGCCCGCGAGGGCGCTCAGCCACCGGGTTCGCGGGCTGGAGACGAGGAAGACGGCGAGGGCGGATGCCGCCGCCACCGTCGTATGCCCGGAGGGCAACGAGTTGCCCGCATAGCCGTCGACGCCGAGGTCCGGCCGGGTCAGCAGCAAGCCCTTGAGCAGCTGCGTGGTCAGCACGGCGCCCAGGGCCGCGCCGATCGCGACGACCAGGGTGCGCACGTTTCGCCGGACGGCGGTGAGGATGCCGGTGATCACCGCTCCCGCGATCACGGATACTACGGGCAGGGCGTCGAGCACCTGCTGGGTGAACGGGGTCACGCTGCGCCGGCCGAACTCCGCTCCGTCGAATGCGAGCTGGTCCATGGTCTGGCCGGCGAGGGTGCGCACCGAGAACAGGTAGATCACGACGAATACCGCGATCGAGCAGAAAGCACCCACGACATAGCGGAGGGGACTGGTGGTCGACGTGGTGCGCACGTTCCAGTTTCCCACGCCTGGCTGCACAACCCCTCAACCGGCACCGGCATCCGCCCGTCGTTCGCGCACAGCGTGCGCCCGACCCTTGACTCGGCAACCGGGCGGCGTAGCTTGGGAGAATGTTCAACTTGCACTGGGGCCGGGCACAGGCCGGCCGGAAATCCGCGGGCAAGCGCGCCGTCGGCCTGGGCGGTTTCACCGGGCTCGAGGGCGACTTCGAAGCCGAACGGCGCCGCGCCGCCGACGAGCAGATCGAGCCGTATGAGCAGGACCAGATCGACAAGCCGACCCTGCCCGGCTCCTCCTCCGGCCTGACCCACCCCTGAGCCCGCGACAGGCCCGAGCTGACGGGCTCGGGAGAGCAGGTCATGCAGATCGAGGAAGCCGACAGGAAGGCTGTGTCCTGGACGCGGAAATCGGTTGGGCCCGGGGGTTTCCCTCCGTGACCCTTCCGCGGTGTTGGCGTGGCGTACACCGGATGTTCAAGAACTACTGATCGAATAAACGGAGTAGAGTCAGCGCACTCAACGAAGAGTGCTCCCAGTCCCAACGAATGGAAGCTCCGTGAACATTCGCACGGCCGAATACCCCAGGCCGGACCATTTCCTGCTTCACCTCAGTGACACGCACCTGCTCGCCCACGGCGAACGCCTGTACGACCGGGTCGACAGTGCCGCGCATCTCGCCTCCCTCTTCGCCGAGGTCGAGGCCTCGACCGGCCGGCCGGAGGCGATCATCATCACCGGCGACCTGGCCGACAAGGGCGAGCCGGATGCCTATCGCACCCTGCGCTCCATCGTCGAGCCGGCCGCGGCCAGGCTCGGCTCCCGGGTCATCTGGGTGATGGGCAACCACGACGACCGGTCGGCGTTCCGCACGACCCTGCTCGGCGAGCCGGCGTCGTCGGCCCCGATCGACCACGTCGAGTTCGTCGGCGGCCTGCGCGTGATCACCCTGGACACCTCGGTTCCCGGCCATCACCACGGCGCCGTGAGCGAGGCCCAACTGGCCTGGCTGGGCCGCGAGCTCAGCGTGCCCGCACCCGACGGCACCATCCTGGCGATGCACCACCCGCCTGTGCCGAGCGTTCTCGATCTGGCCGTCTCGGTCGAACTGCGCGGCCAGGCCGCGCTCGCCCGGGTGCTCCGCGGCACCGACGTGCGCAGCATCCTCGCCGGTCACCTGCACTATTCGTCGACGGCGATGTTCGCGGGCATCCCCGTGTCGGTCGCCTCGGCCACCTGCTACACCCAGGACCTCAACGTGCCGGTCGGCGGCACCCGCGGCCAGGACGGCGCGCGCACGTTCAACCTCGTGCATGTCTACGCGGACACGGTGCTGCACTCGGTGGTGCCGCTCGGCAGCTACCCGGCGCTGGAGTACATCGACGCCGCGGAGAGCGGCAGGCGGCTGGCCGAGTCGGGAATCGAGATCATGCCCGCGGGTACTCTGCCAGCGTTCCGTGAGCCGCCGATGACCATGCCGATCCGGATTCTGAACTGACCGACGAGGTGCCGATCAGGGGCGTGCCGACCCGGTCATTCGCCTGGCTCTCCCGCTCCCACGGTGCCACGATCGGGAAGTAACGTTCGAGGAAGTCGGTCACCGCGGCACGGCGCACCTCGTCGGAGATCTCCGGGAAACTGCCGTCATTGAGGCAGAACATGTCCTGGTCGCGGCGTTTGCGCAGCTTGTTCATCTGGCGCAGGGCCAGCTTGAGGGTGGTCTCGATGTAGAGCGAGCGCGCCTGGGTCTGCTCCACCGCTCGGCCGGTCATCAGCGCGTAGTAGTGGTAGAGCGAGTTCGTGACCGAGATATCGGTCGCCGAACGGAACCGGCTGGCCGCGGTGCGGGCGAAGTCCTCGGGGAACTCGGCCTCGAGTTCGCGCAGCACGCTCTTGCGCAGCGGCGCGGCCGTGTGCTCCAGGTGCCGGGTGGTGACCTTGCCGAACCGTTCGCGCAGCAGGGCCCGGTTGACCCTGGCCGCGTTCTCGAAGCCGCTCCGGGACGGGTCGTTGTCGCCGAGGCCGATCCGGGTGGACGCTTCGACGAACTTGGTGATGCCGCCGGGCGAGAAGAACAGCTCCGGGCCCACCGGGCGGCCGAAGAACATGTCGTCATTGGAATAGAGGAAGTGCTCGGCCAGCCCCGGAATGTGGTGCAACTGGCTTTCGACCGCGTGCGAGTTGTGGGTGGGCAGGGCACTGGTGTCGGGGAAGAAGTCCTCGCTGCGCATGATCGTGACGCGCGGGTGTTCGGCCAGCCACTCGGGCGCGGGCGAATCCGTGGCGATGAAGATGCGGCGCACCCAGGGCGCGAACATGTACACGCTGCGGAGCGCGTACTTGAGTTCGTCGATCTGGCGGAACCGGGCGTCGGAGTCGTCGCCCTCGCCGACGACGTAGGCCTGCATGCGCTTGGCCCGTTCCCGCTGGAAGTCGCTGGACGAACCGTCGACCCAGGAGAAGACCAGGTCGATGTCGAAGCTGATGTCGCTGGCCAGGTCGTCGAACATGTGCTGCAGGGTGCGCCAGCTGCGTCCGAAGAGGTCGATCGTGGTCTCGCGGGCCTCGCCGCGCGGCATCCGGGTGCGCATCAGCGAGTTCTCGATCGGCGCAACGATCTCATCCTCGCCGAAGTACCACAGCTCGAACTGGAACGCGGTCTCCGCGCCGTAGCGGAGCCGCCCGATCGGTTCGATCCGGGGCCGGTAGACCCGGAAGACGGATGACTTCCGCAGCGTGGCCAGGGCGCCGTCGGCGAGCAGGAGAGGCTGGGTCAGGTCGCCGTCGAGCGGTTTCGCGTAAAAGGGCTCGTTCGCGAACGCGGCGGCGAGGATCCGGGTGAGCTGCTTGCGGCTCTTGCGGTCCACGGCGATGGTGGGGCGGTCGTGGTCGCCGCGCACGAGCAGGAAATCGATTCCGGCCAGGTCGAGGGCGCTCGCGACGGCGAGGAGGTCCTTGACCATGGACTCACGCGGGGTGAAGTGGCCGTTGACGAGCGCGATCTCGCCCTTGCGCACGACGAGGTCTTCACGGTCGAAGCGGCGGGTGCGGGCATCGACGGCGCGGAGCACGAGTTCGGGTTCGTTGCTGAGCGAGAGGACCGGGAGCGAGGCGGCGGCGTCAGATTCGGTGCCGCGTCCGGTTGGGGCGTGCCGGTCGGCAGTGGGGCGAGTGTAATCAGCCATGGTCCTCCTCTGGAATTGGGAACACTCGTTCGCCAGGTTCACCAGCGGGGAGAGTGCGTCCGGTGTGTCGCACGACCGCGCACCCGTCCTGAAACCGAGTGCGAAGCAGCCGGCGGAACGCGGTGGCGCTCCTCTCAGTGTACGTCCCGGGACGGGGCGGGAACGCGACCGGCCACGGCTCCGGATCGGGGCCGTGACCGGTCGTCTCCGCAGGCTGTTCTACAGGGCGCTGATGCCGAACAGGCCGATGATCAGGGCCATCAGCAGCAGGGTGACCAGCTCGTGCACGATGTTGAGCACGGTGAGGCCCCAGGGGCGACGGTCGAAGGCGTCGTGGGTGGCCATCCGTGCCGCGGTGAACCCGGCCCAGAGGATGACCGAAGTCAGCAGGGAGTTGGCGAGGAAGCTGCCCCCGTAGAAGTTCTGAGCGATCGCGGCCGCCCCGGCCAGCACCCACGCGGTGATGAAGCTGACGATGACGGTGAGGATGAGCGGGGCCGCCGACCCGGTGCGCATGCTCTCCTCATCGTGGCCGACCGCCTTCATCCAGTAGGTGCCGAAGGCCCGGCGGGAGTACCAGACCGAGCCGACGACCATGCTCGAGACGGTGGCGAGCAGCACTGCCCAGATGTTGATTTCGGGAACCATGGTGAATCCTTTCGGCCGGCTCCTCGGTCGGAGCGGTTGACGACTTGGCTCGATGTTAGGGGGTCGGCGGCGCGCCGACCGGGAGGCTCTCGGGGTGCGCCGCCCCGAGATACTCGCCGAGGATGCGGGCATGGTTCACGACCGGGTCCCTGGCCGCGTAGACCAGGGTCGTGGTTGTGCCGGTGCGTGCGTTCGCGGCGACCAGGCTCCGCAGCCGGGCCACGGCGGCGGCGGTCACGGGTGTCGCACCGAGTTCCGTCCGGTAGCGCTCGGCGAATTCGTCGATCCGGTCGGGGTCGTGGTTCCACCAGGTGCGCAGGTCGGGGCTCGGGGCGACGTCCTTGATCCAGTCGTCGAGCTCCGCACGTTCCCGGGAGACGCCCCGCGGCCAGAGCCGGTCCACCAGCACCCGGCTGCCGTCGTCGGGGGCCGGATCGTCGTAGACACGCTTGATCCGAATGGTCATGCGCCCATTGTCGTCCCGGTCGGCCTCCCGGTCGAGCCCGGCACCCCCGGCGGCAGGTCGGCCGGAAGGTCGGCCGGGTCGGTCACCGGCAGGCTGCAGACGAAGTCCCGGCAGAGGTAGGCGGCGGCCAGGCCGGCGCGGGTCGTGCGGTCCCGGAACAGGTCGAAGCCGGCGTCGGCGAAGGCCTTCGCCTGGGCCTCGGTGACCGCGGCCACGAGACCGGTCGCCCGCCGGCGCGCCGCGGCGGGCAGGCCATCGGGGCTCGTTGCCGGGCTGCCGTCCGGCGAGACGACCACCAGTTGCACGGCCGGTGCCGCCAACGCGGCGCTCAGGCGCAGGGCCGCGCCGAACGCGAGCGGACGGGACGTGAGCTGCCCTCCGAGCAGGTCCATCCCGGACTCGGCCGCGGCCAGGTAGCGCGGATCCGCGGTGAGGAGGTGGAGCAGCCAGGCCGCCCCGGCGATGGAGGTCAGGCCGGACGGATAGGCGCCCTCCGACGGGTCGACGGCGGATTCCAGACCCTGCGCGGCCAGCACCGGGTCGGAGCCGTTCGGCACCCGGAAGGGCAGCGGCGACTGGGCCGGCGGCGTCTGGGCCGGCGGCAGCGTCGCGTCAACGAGCCGGCGTGCCGCGAGGGCGTAGCGCACCTCCCCTGTCGCCAGGGCGAGTTCGAGGAGGCCGCGTGCGAACATCCCGTAGTCCTCGAGGGTCGAGCGGGCACCGGAGACCCGCCCCGAGATCGACGCGCGCACGAGCTCGACTTCGCCCGTCCTCTGGTCGGCCAGGTGCCGGTCGAGCAGCATGTCGGCCGCCCGCATCGCGGCGGCCTGGAGGGCCGGCTCGTCGAAGGCGAATCCGGCCCGCGCGAGGGCGGCGATTCCGAGGCCGTTCCAGCCGGTGAGCACCTTGTCGTCGAGGGCGGGCCGGGCTTGCAGCTTCCGGGCCTCCTCGTCGAGGGCGTAATAGCCGCCCTCGACGCGTCGCCCGTCCACGGTGCTCTCGGAGTCCTGCGCGCTGGCGAAGCCGCCGCCCGGCAGCGCCAGCACGCCTGTCAGGAACCGGGCGATTCCCAGGGCCACGGCGTGGGCCCACGGTTCGCCGGTGAGCTTCCACGCCTGCGTGTAGAGGTCGAGGAGCTGGGCGTTGTCGTAGAGCATCCGTTCGTAGTGCGGCTCGCTCCAGTCGCGGTTGACCGCGTAGCGGAAGAAGCCGCCCTCGATCGGGTCCCGCAGCGGGGAGGCGCCGAGCCGTTTGAGCGTGCGCAGCGCAAGGTCCCGCCCCTCGGCGCGCTCGAGCAGGAAGCCGAGGGCCGGCGCCACCGGAAACTTGGGGGCGCCGCCGAAACCGCCGAAGACCGGGTCCTCCTGGGCGACCAGGGCCGCGGCGGCCGCGTTGAGGGCGACCGCATCCGGCCGTGCTCCGGCGGTCGTCCCCTCCGCAGCGGCCGTGGCGAGCGCCGCGGCCACCAGGTCGGCGCTCTCGGTGACCTCGGCGCGGCGGGTGGTCCAGGCATCCGTCACCGCCTCGAGCACCTGCCGGAACGACGGATGCCCCGTCATCGGTTGCGGCGGGAAGTAGGTTCCGGCGTAGAACGCCCGGCCGCCCGGGGTGACGAACACGTTCAACGGCCAGCCCAGGCCGCCGACGAAGGCGCTGGCTGCGGCCAGGTAGGCGGCGTCGACGTCGGGGTGTTCCTCACGGTCGACCTTGACGCTCACGAAGTGCTCATTGAGATAGTCGGCGAGAACGGGGTCGCTGAAGCTCTCCCGGGCCATCACATGGCACCAGTGGCAGGTCGAATAGCCGATCGACACGAGCACGGGCAGGTCGCGCGCGCGGGCTTCGGCGAACGCCTCCGCACCCCAGCCGTGCCAGTCGACCGGGTTGCCGGCGTGGGAGCGCAGGTACGGGCTGATCGCGTCGGCAAGTCGGTTGGGCATGCCTCCATTCTGCGCCGGGACCTCGTGGATGCTGTCGTTCGCCAACCCGGCGCCCCTGCCACTGGACCTCCCGTTCGGGGGTGGTTAGGCTGACAGTGACAGTGGGGGGGCTGCAGATGACGTTGAAGACAGTGGCCGGTCGCCTGGAAACCGCGGCCGAGACCGATCCGGGACTGGTGATCGCGTTGCGGGCCGCCTACCGGGGCCGGCATGATGTGCAGGATGCGCTCTGGTGGCGGGCTCACCCGCTCAGTCGCAGCCCCGGCGGGCACCCCGACCCTCTCGTCGGGCTCGGCGCGGAGCAGGCGGCCGTGTACTCGCGCTCCCGGATCGACGGACCGCTGAGCGAGGTCGCCGATCCCGACACCGGCGAGCCGGTCAGCGCCACCCTCGGCGAGCACCGGCTGCGAGAGCTCACCCGGCTGCTGGCCCAGGATGCCGCGGCCCTCGACCTGGTCCTGGTCAGCTTCCGCGGCTGGCCGGGTTTCGGGCCGGAGGAGGACGACCCGGAGCCCGACCCAGCCCCGGCTTCACCCGGCGGGGCCCGGCCGGACCGGCGCCCGGCGCGCGGGATCCTGCTCGTCGCCGCCGGCGGCGTCGCGGGCCTGCTGATCGGCGTTGCCGTGACCCTGGCGCTCCGCGCACTGTAGAAGGCGGCGTGCTGAACCGGACACAGCCGGTCACCCCGGCAGCGGTCAGCCCTGGCCGGTCAGTTCCTGGCTGACGAGGGCCTGGCGGCGGCGCTGGACCCGCATCCAGATGAAGAAGCCGGTGATCGTGAAGGCGCCGTAGAACAGGTAGAGGATGGCCGAGGCGTAGTAGCCCGCACTGACCAGCAGGGGCACGCCGACAATGTCGACGGCCACCCAGATCAGCCAGAACTCGGTCCAGCCCTTCGCCATGCCGTAGGTGGCGAGCAGGGACCCGGTGAAGATCCAGGCATCCGCCCAGACCGGCTCGAACGAACCGAGCGCCCGGAAGATCGGCGTGAGGATGAGCGTGCCGGCGACCAGCCCGAGGCCGAGCAGCACCCGGGTGCGATTGCCCGCCCAGTGCGGGGCGACGGCGACGTGCGTGCGCGACTTGCGGGCGCGGGACCACTGGATCCAGCCGAAGATCGAGACGACGATGAACATGACCTGCCGCCCGGCCTGGCCGAGCAGGTTGACCGGGTTGGGGGTGCCGAAGACGGCGCCGAGGAACACGGTGAACAGCAGGGCGTTGCCGGCGATGCCCACCGGCCAGGCCCAGACCTTGCGGCGCATCCCGCCGACCGCACTGAGGATGCCGAACGCGTTGCCGATCACCTCGCGCCAGAGAATGGTCTGGGTGCCGATCTGCAGTTGCGCGTCGAAGAGCCACTCAATCGGATTCATCGGTCAACTTCCTCGCCGGGGATGGTTCCCCCGTCGTGTCCCAACCTACCGCGGCCGTGCCCGCCCGCCCGGCAGGGCCCACATCGCGCTCTAGTTCACGTCGTTCGGGTGGGAGCTGACCCGGCCCACCCGTTCGAGTGAGGAGATGGTGTTCAGCTCGGTGCGGCTGAGCTCGAAGTCGAAGACGTCGAGGTTCTCAAGCATCCGCTCGCGCCGGTTCGACTTGGGGAAGACGATGTTCCCGGTCTGCAGGTGCCAGCGGATGACGACCTGGGCGGGCGTCTTGCCGTGCGCCTCGGCCGCGACGGCCACCACGGGCTCCTCGAGGAGCGGGTACTTGCCCTGGCCGAGGGGACCCCACGCCTGGACCTGGATTCCGTTGGCGCGGGCGAACCGGGTCACCTCCGGCTGCTGGTGCGCGGGGTGCAGCTCGATCTGGTTGACGGCCGGCACGATCTCCGTCTCGCCGAGCAGCCGGTCCAGGTGCGGCTCGAGGAAGTTGGAGACTCCGATCGACCGGGCCCGGCCGGAGGCGCGGATCTGCTCGAGCGCCTTCCAGCTCTCGACGTAGCGGTCCTTCGCCGGTGTCGGCCAGTGGATCAGGTAGAGGTCGACGTAGTCGAGCCCGAGCTTCTCGAGGCTCTCGTCGAAGGCGTCGAACGCGCTCTGGGTGCCCTGCTGGTCGTTCCACAGCTTGGTCGTGACGAACAGGTCGGAGCGGGAGATCCCGGATGCGGCGATCGCGGCGCCGACGCCCTCCTCATTGCCGTAGATCGCGGCGGTGTCGATGTGCCGGAAGCCGACCTGGAGCGCGTCGGAGACGATCCGGGTGGTCTCCTCCGGCTCGACCTTGAAGACACCGAAGCCAAGCTGGGGGATGGTGTGGCCGTCGTTGAGGGTCAGGGTGGGAACTGGAGTCGTCATGCGCCCCACCCTAGGGGTCCGAACCGAACGGACTCTGACCGAGCCTGCCGGACTACTCCGTCGGCGATACGTCCGCGACCCAGGCGCCGCGAAGCCGCACCTGGCATAGCTCCGGGCCGACGAACGGGCGCAGTTCGGTGCCCTCCGGGTCATGGCCGAGGGTGGCGGCGATGCCGCGGATCAGGCCCAGGTGCACGGAACAGATCACCTCCGGCGCCTGCCTCGCATCGGCCCGGAACGGGCAGGCGAGCAGGTTGACCACCCGTGGGGCCGTGGGGCCCGGAGCGTCCGCCCCGGCCGCGACCGTTACCGCCCCGGCGGTCCCGTCCGCGTCGGCCATCGCACCGACCGGGACCTCAACCTCCGGGTCGAAGCCCAGCCGGTCGAGGATGCGCAGGAGCGGTGCGACGCCCTCCCCCGCGTTCCCCCGCAGCTCGCCGGCGAACGAGGCCGACCAGTGCTCGCCGGCCCGGATCGCCCTGGCCCGGCCGCCGTCGGCGTCCTCGGCGAGCGCGCCGGCCAGGGCCTGGCTCAGGTCGTGCCTGGCCTCGTCCTCCCGAGCTGCCGGCCCGGCGGTGAAGAGGATGCGCGGACGCCCGCGAGCACCCGCACGTTCGACCGAGCGCCGGATCAGCCCGGCGCTCTCGAGCTGCTCGAGGTGGAATCTCACCGTGGTGACGTGGAGCCCGACCTGCCCCGCCACGGCGGCCGCGTCGAGGGCTGCGCCGGACCACATCAGGAGTTCGAGCACCTGGCGGCGCGCGTCCGAGGCCAGGGCGGCGTGCCGCCCCCCGCGCGCTTCCTCGTCGGTCATGCATTGATGCTAACATCGTGCGGTTTAAGGCGTCGGGGGAGGCCGGGGCACCCGGGTGTTCCCCGGCTTGGAATACGATGGAAGGCTCATGATCCCCGTCGTCATCACCTTCCCGCCCGAACTCCCGGTCAGCCAGCGCCGCGAGGATATCGCTCGCGCCATCCGGGACAACCAGGTGGTGATCGTCGCCGGCGCGACCGGCTCCGGCAAGACCACCCAGCTGCCGAAGATCTGCCTCGAACTCGGCCGCACCAGCATCGGCCACACCCAGCCGCGCCGCCTCGCCGCCCGCACCATCGCCGAGCGCATCGCGGAGGAACTCGGCCAGGAGGTCGGGCAGACCGTCGGCTACCAGGTGCGCTTCACCGACCAGGTCGGGCCGGACACCCGGATCAAGCTGATGACCGACGGCATCCTGCTCAATGAGATGCACCGCGACCGGATGCTGCGGAAGTATGACACGATCATCATCGATGAGGCGCATGAGCGCAGCCTCAACATCGACTTCCTGCTCGGCTACCTGCGCCAGCTCCTGCCGCAGCGCCCCGACCTCAAGCTCATCATCACCTCCGCGACCATCGACCCGCAGAGCTTCGCCGAGCATTTCGCCGCCGCCGACGGCACGCCGGCCCCGATCATCGAGGTCTCCGGCCGCACCTACCCGGTCGAGATCCGCTACCGTCCGCTCGTCGCCGAGGCGATGGACGACGACGAGCTGACGGATGCCGCACCCGCCGTCGACCGCGACTACATCGAGGGCATCTCCGCCGCACTCGACGAGCTCGACCGGGAGTCCAGCGGCGACGTGCTCGTCTTCCTCAGCGGCGAGACCGAGATCCGCGACGCCGCCGACGCCCTGCAGGGCAAGTTCGCCACCGGCGGTCGCGGCAGCCCCACCGAGGTGCTCCCTCTGTACGGGCGGCTCTCTGCCGCCGACCAGCACAAGGTGTTCCAGCCGTCGACGGTGGCCGGGGTGCGGCGCCGGATCGTGCTCGCCACGAACGTGGCCGAGACCAGCCTGACCGTGCCGGGCATCCGCTATGTCATCGACGCCGGAACCGCCAGGATCAGCCGGTACAGCGTGCGCTCGAAGGTGCAGCGGCTGCCGATCGAGGCGATCAGCCAGGCGTCCGCGAACCAGCGCAGCGGCCGGAGCGGGCGCACCAGCGACGGCATCGCGATCAGGCTGTACTCGGAGGAGGACTTCACCCGCCGCCCCGAGTACACCGAGCCGGAGATCCTGCGCACGAACCTGGCCGCGGTCATCCTGCAGATGATCTCGCTCGGCCTCGGCGACATCGCCGCGTTCCCGTTCCTCACCCCGCCGGACTCCCGCGGCATCAAGGACGGCCTCGACCTGCTCGCCGAACTCGGCGCGGTCGCCCCCGACACCGCGGGCCGCGCCGGGAACAAGACCGGCATCTCCAAACTCACCCGGATCGGCCAGCAGCTCGCGAAACTGCCGATCGACCCTCGGTTCGGCCGGATGGTGGTCGAGTCGAAGACCCAGGGCACGAGCCGCGAGGTGATGGCGATCGTGGCCGGCCTCACCATTCAGGACCCGCGCGAACGCCCGCTCGAACGCCGCGCCCAGGCCGACCAGCAACACGCTCGCTTCGCCGACCCGACCAGCGACTTCCTCGGCCTGCTCAACCTCTGGAACTACCTGGAGACGCAGCAGAAGGAACTCGGCTCGAGCGCCTTCCGGCGCCTGTGCAAGAACGAGTTCCTCAACTACCTGCGGGTGCGCGAGTGGCAGGACGTGTACAAACAGCTGCGCCAGATGGCCAAGCCGCTCGGCCTCGCTGTGTTTGACTCCAAAGCTGGCGGCGACTCCAGCGTGAACCCCGACGGCATCCACCGCTCGCTCCTGGCCGGCCTGCTCTCGCACATCGGCCTCAAGGACACCGCCAAGAAGGACTACATCGGCGCGCGCCAGCAGCGGTTCGTGATCTTCCCCGGCTCGGCGCTGGCGAAGAAGCAGCCGAACGCCGTGATGAGCGCCGAGCTGGTCGAGACCAGTCGTCTGTTCGCTCGGATGAACGCCGTCGTCGACCCGGCCTGGGCCGAGCCGCTCGCCGGTGACCTGTGCAAACGCAGCTACTCCGAGCCGCACTGGGAGAAGAAGCAGGGCGCCGTCGTCGCCTACGAGCGGGTCACCCTCTACGGGGTTCCGATCGTGCCACGCCGCCGGATCCAATTCTCCCGGGTCGACCCTGCCTATGCCCGCGACCTGTTCATCCGGCACGCCCTGGTCGAGGGAGAGTGGGACCTCGACCGCATCGACCAGCGGGTCACCGCCTTCGACCGCGCCAACAGGAAGCTCCGCGCCGAGCTCGCCGAGCTCGAGGAACGCACGCGCCGCCGCGACATCCTCTTCGACGACGAGGCCGTGTTCGAGTTCTACCAGAAACGCATCCCCGCCGACGTCTGTTCCACCCGCAGCTTCGAAACCTGGTGGCGCCAGGCGCGCACCCAGGCGCCCGATCTGCTCACGATGACCGCCGACGCGCTCGTCCCCGAGGACGCGCCGGAGATCGACGAGGCCGTGTTCCCGCCGATCTGGCGCCAGGGCGACCAGAAGTTCACGCTCAGCTACCGGTTCGAGCCCGGCGCGGACGATGACGGCGTGACCGTTCGGATCCCGCTGGCCCTGCTCGCGCGCCTCTCCCCCACCGGCTTCGACTGGCAGGTGCCCGGCCTCCGCGCCGACCTGGTCACGGCGCTGATCAAGTCGCTGCCCAAGAGCATCCGTCGCAACGTGGTGCCCGCGGGCGACTGGGCGAAGCGGCTGCTGACCGAGCTGCCGCCGGCGCCGGGAGAGGTGTCGGTCGGGGGGTCAGGCGCGAGCGGCGTCTCGGTCGGGGTGTCGACCGGCGGGTCGACCGGCGGGTCGACCGGCGGGTCGACCGGCGGGTCCGCCGGCCGGAACATGTTCGACCGTGACGACGTGCCCTTCACCGAGACGCTCGCCGGCCTGATCCAGAAGCTCACCTACGTGCCGGTGACCGCGAACGATTTCGAACTGGTCCGGGTGCCCGCCCACCTGCGAGTGACGTTCAGCGTCGTCGACGAACGCGGTCGCCCGATCGCCTCCGGGAAGGACCTGCTCGAGCTGCAGCGCCGGCTCGGCAGCCAGGCCCGCGAAAGCGTCGCCGCGGCATCCGCTGCCACCCCCACCAATGCGATCGAGCGCTCCGGGCTGACCAGCTGGGATTTCCCCGAGCTGCCCCGCTTCCTCGACACCCGGCAGGGCGACAACACCATCCGCGGCTACCCGACCCTCGTCGACGAGGGCCAGTCGGTGAGTATCCGGATGATGAGCACCGAGGCCGAGCAGGCCCGCACCCTGCCCGGCGGGGTGCGCCGCCTGCTCCTGCTCGCGACGCCGTCACCGGTCGCCTACGTGCAGCAGCACCTCACCGGGGCCGAGAAGCTCAGCCTCGCCACCAGCCCGTACCGGTCGACCCAGGCGCTCTTCGACGATTGCCTGGCGGCGAGCGTCGACGACGTGCTGTTCCGGGTCACGCCGGGTGGCCAGGTCTTCATGAAAGCCGAGTTCGACAGCATCCGCGACCGGGTCTCCGGCGTCGTGATGGACTCGATGTTCGAGACGGTCGGGCTCGTCGCGCGCATCCTCACCGCGGCCAGGTCGGCCGACAAGGCGCTCAAGGCCTCCACCAGCATGGCGCTGCTGCCGGCGTTGACGGATGCCCGCGGCCAGCTGGCCGGGCTGATCCACCCCGGTTTCGTCAGCGCCACCGGCCTCGCCCAGCTGCGCCACCTGCCGCGTTACCTCGGCGGGATCAGTTCCCGGATCGTCAAGCTGGGCGACAACCCGAGCCGCGACCGGGTCTGGATGAACGAGAGCCAGGCCGCGACCACCCGGTACACGGATGCCGGCGGCCGGATTCCGCTGGCCCCGGACTCGCAGGCGAACCTGGTGCGCGCCCGGTGGATGATCGAGGAGCTGCGGATCAGCCTGTTCGCCCAGGAGCTGAAGGCCGCGGAGTCCGTCTCCCTGCAGCGCATCCACAAGGTGCTCACGAGCTGACCCTCGCCCTGCTCAGCGCTCGCGGCGCAGGTTGTGGAGGTGGGCGCACGGTAGAGAGCCTGTTGCTTAATGGGGTGCCCTTCGGGTCTTTTTTTGTGGGGCGTGTCGTTTGTGGGGCGTGATTCGGTGGTCTGGGAAAATGGTTCATGG
>NZ_SOFM01000010.1:0-247433 GCF_004402705.1 Cryobacterium mannosilyticum
CCACTCCGATGCCAACAGCCACAAGGGACCCACCCTCAACATCGGCATAATCCGGACATCGGAATAATGTCCCTTATGCCGATATCGGCATAATGTGCAGAGGTGGGCGAGGTTGTCGTGCGCGGTCTCGCCGAGCAACCCCCAATCATGCGAGTGGTCAAGCTCGGCACCTCTCGCGGGTCTGTTGCAGCCGGGGAAGCGGCAGGTCTCATCGCGCAGGCGGAGGAAGCGGCGCATCGCCTTAGGCGTTTTGTACCGGTCCCTCCCGACGGAGAGGATCACCCCGGTCTCGGGGTGGGTGAGCAACCGGGTGAAGCTCGGCGCCCGCGACGCCAGGTCCCGCGCCGTGTCCGGGTCAATTGGCCCATACCCTTCCAAATACCCGGGTTCCTCGCTGTGCCCGAGGAGTGTCAGCACCGGCACCGTCACCTGCACGGTCGCTTTGACGCCGGTGCCGACGCCGGTCGGGGTGACCCCGTGGATCAACAGGTCGCTGAGCACATCCGTGCGCACCTGGGTGAGCGTGCGCGTCTCGTCGGGGCTTTGGAGGCTGGCGGCGAGGTCGGTGGCGCGGGTGAAGATCGCCTGCACCAGCTCGGCCCCTGTCGTCACGTAGAGGGTGGCCATCCCGTCGTACTCGGGGGTCACCCCGCTGGTGCGGTCCGTGATCGACCTCGCCCGCCGCGCCGTGATCGTCTCCGGATGCAGGCGTTCCCGCAGCAGCCGGGCCTTGTGCTTGAGCTTGGCCACGGTCAGATGCTCGGCCGAGGGCAGCAGGGCTTGTTCGAACGCGGCCAAACCCTCGACCGGGATCGACCAGGACTGCTGGACGATCGTCTGCGCATGCCGATAACTGATCCGCCCCTCCGCCAACGCGGCCCGGGTGGCGGGGAGATCCTCGGTCAACGCCTGGCTCTCCGCGAGGAGGGTCTCCGCCGTGCGTTCCGGTATCCGCAGCGTGGCGGCGAGTTCGCTGGAGAGTTCCCGCTGCGCGATCTCCTCGCGACTCCACCGGGACTGCAGGCTGAGCGGAATCGACCCGGCCTGCGCGGCGCTGAACCGGCGGGCCCGGTCGACCGCCTCGGCCCGCACGGCAAAGCACCGGGCGATCGCCTTGTCGGCTGCCGCGACCGCGTCAAAGAGCAGTCCGAGCTGCTGTTGGGTGGTGCTCACCGGGGTGGCCATACGAGCACACTACGACCAGCCACCGACATTCACCCGCCCCAAACCCACCCTCACGATGGGGTGTGGATAACCTGATCAACCCCACATTGTGGAGGACAGGTCGGGCGTGATTTCGACAAGCTCAATCACCGGCGGAGGTCGAGCTCGTCGAGACCAGGTCGGGTGATTTCGACAGGCTCAATCACCGGTGGTGGTCGAGCCTGGGGAGACCAGGTGCGGCGATTTCGACAAGACCGATCAGGATGCGCGGCGGTAGCCGAGCGCGCGGCTCACACCCTGCGCGGCCACCCGCACCGCCTGCTCGTGTTCGGGGCCCTGCCCCGGCGAGGTGTGCGTCACAATCGACACGGCCGCGACGACCTGGCCGGTGCGGTCCCGGATCGGCGCCGCCAGCGAGCTCGATCCCGCCGTCATCTCCTCCGACATCCGCACGATCCCCTGGCTGCGGATGCCGGCCAACCTGCGCCGCAGCTCCTCCGGCGCCGTCATCGTCTGCGGCAGGAACCGCTGCAGCGGTTCGGCGAGGTAGTCCTGGATGACCATGGTCGGCGCGTGGGCGAGGAGAACGAGACCGACCCCCGTGGCGTGCAGCGGGAGCCGTCCGCCCACGCGGGAGATCACCCGCACCGCCCGGTGCCCGGACAGTTTCTCCAGGTAGAGCGCGTCGCGGCCGTCGAGGATCGCCAGGTGCACATGCTCGCGGGTTGTCTCGTACAGGTCTTCGAGGTAGGGCAGGGCGATCGTGCGGAGGTTTCGCGCCGTCGGCGTCTGCACGCCCACCTCCCAGAGCCGCATGCCGAGCGAGTAACGGCCGTCTTCCTGGCGGGCGAGCCCACCCCAGGTCACCCATTCTGCGACGAGCCGGTGCGCGGTCGAGAGAGGGATGCCCGAACGCCGGGCGATCGCGGTGAGGCTGAGCGCCGTCGCGGGCGGGGAGGTGAAGGCATCCAGGATCGCGAACAGCCGGGCGGCAACCGACCGGTCATCGACCGGGGACACTGACGCGCCCTCGGTCGCCTTCGCCCGCGCCGGCTTCCCTGACATCAGCACCACGCTACCCTCCCGCGGCCATGTCCCGCCGCAGCATTTCGGCCCCGTTCAGGAGGTTCCCATCCCCGCTTCCGTAAAATCGACCGGTGACTGAAACCTCCGGCCAGCCTCCTTTCCGCGAACAATCCCAGTGGGTCAGGAGCGTCGGGCTGATGATCTTCTTCAGCCGCTGGCTCCAGGCCCCCCTTTACATCGGCCTCATCGTCGCACAGGTGATCTACGTCGTCGTCTTCATGGTCGAACTCGGCCACCTCGGCGAGGAGGTCCTGCACGGGTTCACCCACCCGGGACCCGACGGCATCGTCATCGAGGAAGCCAAGATCATGCTCGGCGTGCTCGGGCTCATCGACGTGGTCATGATCGCGAACCTCCTGATCATGGTCATCATCGGCGGCTACGAGACCTTCGTCTCCAAGATCCGCATCGACGGTCACCCCGACCAGCCCGAGTGGCTCTCCCACGTCAACGCCAACGTGCTCAAGGTCAAGCTCGCCATGGCCATCGTCGGGATCTCCTCCATCCACCTGCTGAAGACCTTCATCGAGGTCGGCGACCTCGCCGCCCGCGGCTCCACGTCCACCGAGGGCCAGGAGAGCATCACCGGCGACGTCTACACCTGGGACGGCGTGCTCTGGCAGGTCGTCATCCACATGGTCTTCATCGTCTCGGCGATCGCCCTGGCCTGGATCGACCGGATCTCCCAGGCGGCCGGTCACGCCGTGACCCCCGCGGCATCCGTCGCGCCGCTCGAACCACAGCCACTCGTGAGCGTCCTACCCGTTCCGCGCCCGACCGGCACCGCCGCGATCGAGGCCGGCGCCGTGGGGCATCTCCTCCAGCTGGGCCGGCTCCGCGATGCCGGGGTCGTCTCCGCGGCAGAGTTCGAGCTGAAGAAGACGGAGCTCCTCGCCCGGATCTGACCCGAGGGGAAACCGGCCCAGACGGGAACCCTCAACGCGCGGTTGACGGTTCCCGTTGGCGTCTGTCCGTGGTGTGACGTACACTCCAAGAATCGAACACGTGTTCGAACCGAGGGAGGGCCCGCATGCCGCAGATCATCGACACCCAGGTCGACGTCGAGTTGTCGGCCGACGGCGACCCGCAGGCGTTCATCTGGAACCGGTTCGAGCACACCATCATCGGCCAGCCGCAAGCGGTTTTCACCCGAACCCGCTGGTGGGAGAACGACGGCGTGCCCCTGCGCATCGATACCGAGCTGTGGCGGGTGGACGCGTCACGCGGGGACGAGGAACAGCACCGCTACGATCTGCGACGCGATGTCGACGGATCGTGGGTGCTCGCCCTCGACTGGGGATGAGCTTCCCGCACCTGCACGTCGCCAGCGCGTACTCCACCCACTACGGGGTCACGATGCCGGAGGCGCTGGCCGAGCAGACGAAGGCACAAGACGGCACCTTCCTCGCGGTGACCGACCGTGACGGCCTGTACGGCGCGGTCAAACACGTGCGTGCCTGCGTGGACGCCGGCGTGCGGCCCGGCCTCGGCGCCGACCTCGCGGTGCACGACGACGACCATCTCTCCCTCGGGCGGGTGGTCGTGCTCGCGCACGGCAACACGAACGGCCGCGGGTACGCGGCGCTCTGCCGCGCCGTGTCCGCCGCGCACCGCACGGTCTCGCAGGGGTTCGGATCGCTGCCCAGCATCGCCCGGTCCGAACTCGCCGGGCTGGCCGGCCTCCGCTCGCTCACTGTATTGCTCGGCCCGGCCTCCGACGTGGGCACCGCCACCGGCCACCGTGACAACGAGGATGCCCACGCCCGCCTCACCGCGTGGTTGCGCGCCATGCCGGCCGACTCCGTCTCACTCGAGGTCGTCTGCCACCTGTCGGAGCCGGGCACCCCGGGCAGCGTGACGCCGGCCACCCGGATGCTCGCCCTCGCCGAGCATGCGGGGGTGCCGGCCGTGCTCACCAACGCTGTGCGCTACGGCACCCCCGAGGAGGCTGTCACCGCCGATCTCGCCGACGCCGCGCGAACCCTCACCCCGCTTGCCGAATTGGAGCAGCCTCAGACGAACGGGCAGGCGTGGCTGAAACCGGCGCGGGCGATGCGGCAGGTCGCGCGGATGGTGGTCGACGCGGGGCTGCACGACGACGGCGCCCTCGAGCTTCTCTTCCGCGACACCGAGCGGCTTGCCGACCGGTGCGCCCTCGACCCGGAGGCCGACATCGGTCTCGGCCGGCCGCGGATGCCGGAGGCGAGGATCATCGGGGTCAGCGGCGACCCGGTCGCTGAACTCTGGAAACGGGCACGGGCCGGCATCGACGATCTCTACCCGAGGCCGGAGGCCGGGGCGCGCCGGGGAGCCGCCTCGGCGGAGGACGCGCACGCCCGGCTCGCGCACGAGATGAAGACGGTCGAGCACCTCGGCTTCGCCGGCTACTTCCTCACGGTGGCCCGGGTGGCGGACATCATCAGGGAGATGGGCATCCGCATCCAGGCGCGCGGGTCAGGGGTCGGCTCGGTGCTCAACTATGCGCTCCGAACGTCGTCGGTGGAGCCGCTCTCCAACGGCCTGCTCTGGGAACGCTTTCTCTCCCCCGAACGACAGACCCTGCCCGACATCGACATCGACGTCGAATCGGCGCGCCGACACGACATCTACCGCAAGCTGTTCGACACCTTCGGCGGCGACCGGGTCTCGCTGATGTCGATGACGAACGCCTATCGCGGCCGCGGCGCCGTGCGCGACGCGGGCCTTGCCCTCGGGATGAACCACGAGCAGGTCGCGTCCATCGCGAAACAGATGTGGCGCTTCAACGCAAGGGACTTCCGGCGCGCATTGGAAGAGAAACCCGAGCTCGAGCCGCTCGCCGCCGAGGTGCGCGAATCCCAGCAACTCGACCAGCTGGTCGACCTGACCGCGAAGCTGGACCGTCTCCCCCGGCACATTTCCGTGCACCCCTGCGGGGTGATCCTCTCCGACGCGACCCTGCTCGACCGCACCCCGGTGCAGGCGTCCGGAATGGGGTTGTCGATGTCCCAGTTCGACAAACACGACATGGACCCGATGGGCCTGATCAAGCTGGATATCCTCGGCGTGCGGATGCAGTCGGCCATGGCACACGCCGTGGAGGAACACCACCGGCTCTCCGGCGAGAGCATCGACCTGGATCGGATCCCGCTCGACGATCCGGCCACCTTCGAATTGATCCGTTCGACCCGCACGCTCGGCATCTTCCAGATCGAATCGCCCGGCCAGATGGAACTGGTCGGCAAACTGCAGCCCGAGGTCTTCAACGACCTGACGGTCGAGATCTCCCTGTTCCGGCCCGGCCCGATGCAGAACAACATGCCGCTGAAATACCTCCAGGCCAGGCACGGCGAGGTCATGCCCGATTACCTCCACCCGCGACTGGAACCGATCCTTCGGGAGACGAAGGGGGTCGTCATCTTCCACGAGCAGGTGATGCGACTCTTCGACGAGCTCACCGGCTGCGGCCTCGGCCGGGCGGATGTCTTCCGCCGCCACCTGGGCAAACCCGAGCAGCTCCCCCGGATCGAGGAGTACGTGCGGGAGATGGCCCTGGAACGCGGGTTCCCGCCCGGAGTCATCGACCAGGTCTGGACGGTGCTGGCCGGATTCGGCAGCTTCGGGTTCGCCAAGGCGCACGGCGCCGCGTTCGCGCTTCCGACCTACCAGTCGGCCTGGCTGAAGACCCACCATCCCGCCGTGTTCCTGGCCGGACTGCTCACCCACGCTCCCGGCATGTGGCCCAAGGACCTCATCGTGGCCGAGGCCCGGCTGCTCGGCGTGCCGGTGCTCGGCCTCGATGTGCAGCGGAGCACGCTCGACTACCGGGTCGAGGAGCTCGGCGACGAGCGCCGCGGCATCCGTCTGGCGCTGCCCGAGCTCGCCGGCGGCACCGCCGCCGAACGGGCCCGAATCGTGCGCCACCAGCCGTTCTCCTCGCTGCAGGATTTCCGCGATCGGGTGCGGCCGCGGCGAAAGACCTTCGAGGCGCTCGCCCGGGTCGGGGCGCTGGACAGCTTCATCGGCTACGACCGCGCCCGCCGGCACGAGCTCCTCGCGCATGTGCAGTCCCTCCGCGGCACCGCAGTCACCATCAACGACGACCAACTGGCGTTCGAAGTCGAGTTGCCGGTGCAGGGTTTCGAGGGCGCCCGTTTCGATGCGGTGACCTCCCTGGAGTTGCGCGGGCGCAGCCAGACCGACCTGGAGTTGCGGGACCTCCACCTCGCGGTGTCCGGCCACCAGATGACGCGGTTCTACCCGCTCTTCGCCGAGCTGGGAGTCACCCCGGCCTCCGAGCTCGCCGACCTGCCCGGCGGCACCGAGGTGCTCATCGCCGGGGTGCGGCGCGCCACGAACACCCCGCCGATGCGGGGCGGCCGGCGGGTCGTGTTCGTCAGCCTCGACGACGGCACCGGGCCGGTGTCCAACGTCGTGTTCTTCCACGACGCGCAGGAACGGATCGGCGGCCCGGTCTTCCAGACCCGCCATATCCTCGTGCGGGGCCGCACCCGCCGGTCGGGGGCGAAAGGGGTGTCCGTCACCGGGGAGAACCTGTGGGACCTCACCGAGGTCGCCCGCAAGGTCGACCAGCGGCGGAAGGCGGAGGCCGCCGCGCGGCACACGGACCGGACCATAGAACTCGCGGCCGAACTGGCCGCGATCCCGGTCGACAACGTGCACCATCTGTGGCCGCTTCGCGCCTAGTCCGGCCGCGGATACCGGCGAATGCCCCACCCACCCCGTTGTCGGTCGCGCGGCCTACACTGGCGGCCATGACCGACCAACAGCCCTATCAAATCCTGCGGGAATACGACGACTTCGAACTCCGCCACTATCCCGACTACGTGCTTGTGCAAGTGGAGGTCACCGGCGGTTTCTCCGGTGCGGGCAACGCCGCTTTCGGTCCCCTCTTCCGTTACATCAGCGGTAACAACCAGTCCGCCACCCGCATCGCGATGACAGCCCCGGTGCTTCAGGAGACCACGGCCGACGACGCCCACACCGTCAGTTTCGTTCTTCCCGAGGGGATGCCGGCCTCGGCTGTTCCCGTGCCGCAGGACGCCAGGGTGACCACCAGGGTGGTGCCGGCGCACGGGGCCGCGGCGCGCCGGTTCGGCGGCGGGTGGAGCGAGGCCCGTTTCAGGGAGAACGGCGACACCCTCCTGGCGGCCGTGCGGCGGGCGGGTCTCGAGCCGGTCGGCGGCGTGTACTTCGCCCGGTTCGACCCGCCCTGGAAACCCGGATTTCTCAAACACAACGAGGCCCTCGTCGCCGTGGCATGACGAATGCGCGCGCCGGCCGGCTGGCTAGCGCGGCCCGGTGCCCGCCTTGATCACGGCGCTCGGCGGTGCCTCCGCGAACGCGTCTCCGCCATATTTCGCGTTGGCCACCGACATCACGGCCGGCCACATCCGGTGGCGGGCCGTCGCTGCCTGTCCGCTGTCGAAATAGACCGCCCGCTGGTTCGTCTCCCCGGTGAGGCTGACGACAGCCACCACGGTGGCGACCTTGGTGCTCGTTCCACTCATCCAGGTGTCCTTATTGCCGTCGGTGGTCCCGGTCTTGCCGATCATCGGCACCCGGGGCGAGGTAGCCCGATAGGACGCCTGCGCGGTGCCGCTGGTCATGACCAGGCGCATGGCATACGCCATTCCCGCGGTGACCGCCGGGTCGACGGACTGCGTGCACTGTGATTTCGGTACGGGCAGTTCCGTCCCGTCAGCGGCGACGATCCGGTCGATCACGACCGGGGTGCAGGTGACGCCCTTGTTGGCGATTCCGGCGAACGCGACGGCCATGCTCAACGGAGCGATCTCATTCGTCCCGATCACCGACGCCGCGTTCTGGAGCAGCGGATCACCGTCGGCGCGGTGCATTCCGAAGGCCTCGGCGGTCTGACGGATGCCGCACAGGTCGAGCTTCTTCGCCATCCCGATGTAGCCGGTGTTGATCGAGCCGATCGTGGCCTCGAGTGCGCTGTAGTTGGCGCCGCTTTCGTTCGCGTCGTTCTTGGGGTTCCATTTGTCGCGGTCGTAATTCTGAGGTCCCAGGCAACTGTCCTTGAAGGTGCCCCAGTTCGCCTTTCGCCGCGAGTCGACCCGTTCGTTGAGGGAATGTCCCTCCCGCAGCCATTCCGCCAGGGTGAACACCTTGTAGGTCGAGCCCGGCTGGAATCCGCTCGATCCGCCGTCGACGTAGTCGGTGTTGTAGTTGATCCCGGTGAAGTTGGCTCCCGTGGCCTGCACCACCGGGTCCTGGCTGTAGTCCTTGTTCTGAGCCATCGCAAGCACCCGCCCGGTGCCGACCTGCACGCTGGAGATGACGCTGCCGACGTCCCACCCCGGGTAGGTCGTCGGCACGTTTGCGCGAATGGCGGTCTCGGCCGCGTTCTGCAGGTCCAGGTCGATGGTGGTGTAGACGTTGTAGCCGCCACGCCGGAAGTTGACGAGCCGGGCCGCCTCGTCTGCGCCGAAGCTCGGGTCGTTGCGCAGCACGTGCGTGACGTAATCGCAGAAGAAAGCGCTTCCCGCGGCGGTCTGACACCCGGTGCTCGGCTCGGCGATCGACGGTTCGACGGGGGCGACGATCGCGGCGTCGAACTCGGCCCTGGTGATCTTCCGGTAGGCGAGCATATCCCGCAGGATGTAGTCACGGCGGGTTCGGTTGGCCTGGTAGCCGTTGGCCGCCCCGTTGGTCTCACTCTGCGGGTCGTCCAGCTGGAACTTCACGGGATTGTTGACGATGGCCACGAGGCTGGCTGCCTGCGGCAAGGTCAGGTTCGCCGCCGTGGTGTGGAAGTAGTAGTTGGCCGCGGCCTCGATGCCGTAGACGGTGCCGCCGAACCCGGCGATGTTCAGGTACTGGCGGAGGATGTCGTTCTTGGAATACTTCTTCTCGATCCCGATGGCCAGCCGCATCTCCTTGAGCTTGCGATCTGGACTGGTCTCGGTCGCGGCGAGGTAGCACGTGTGCTGCGCCGCCACGTCGGAGAGCACCTCGCACTTCTGCACGAGCACGTTCTTCACGTATTGCTGGGTGATCGACGATCCTCCCTGGGTGGCCCCGCCGGCGAACGTGCTCACTGCCGCCCGGACGGTGCCCTGGAAATCGACGCCGCCGTGTTCGAAGAACCTGGGGTCTTCGCTGGCGATCGCGGCATCCTTCACGTACGGACTGATCGCATCCAGTCCCACCTCGATCCGGTTCTGGTCGTAGAACGAGGCCAGCAGTGCCGTCGTTCCGTCACTCCGGGTCGCGTAGATATTACTCTTCTGCGACAGGCGATCGATGGAGAGGTACTCCGGCAGATTCTCGAAGACGTTGATGGTGTCCGTGGCAGCGATGCTCGACAATGCGACCACCGGGGTGACCGCGACGGCCACCAGCAGCCCGCCCGCGGAGCTCATCGCGAGAAGCCCGAGCAGCCCGCCGAACACGCCGGACACGGTCCGCCGCTCGGCGAATCCCGAGTTGCGCATCATGTCACCCCCGACCGGTTCCGTTCGATCCATTCACCATAGAACCCCGCGCAGCACTTCCTGAGGAGGGGCTTGCCGCGACGCGCCGAATATGGCATGCCCGGCTCGCGCTACCTGGCCCGCATCCGGTTGCCCCGCGGATTGTGTTCGAGCTCGGCCAGGTCGAGCGCCTCCATCAGGGGCGGCACGTACATCCCGAACCGGCCGCGGAGCCCCTTCTTCAGGCCGTACCAGCCTCCGACCGGGTTCGTTCCGGAACGCGCCCACGCCTCCACCGTGCCCGCGGCGGCGGGCTTCTGCTCGTCGGCGCTGCCGAGGGGGACCCAGTCCCCAGCGTCCCGCAGCATCGCCTGGAGATCGTCCAGGCACCGCAGCCGATAGGCCAGCGTGGTCGTTCCGACGACGCAGACCAGGCTCGGTGGATCCGCGCTCTCGTCGCGATACATCCGGTACTCCGACGTGCCCGGCGGGGTGCGCAGCAGCCACGGATCATCCCTGGTTCCACTGCCGACGATGGCTTCGGTCATGGTGCCTCCCGATTAGTACCCACCATCATCCCGCACCCCTGACCGGTCCGCCAGAGCCGGGGCCGCAAAAAAGGGGCCCGGCAGCGGATGCTGCCGGACCCCTCGTGTGCACCGCCGGGACATCGCCCCGCGCGGGTTGGAACGGGGGCTGATCAGACCGTGGTCGCCGACTTCGGGGCGGCCGGAACGACGGCGCGGACTGCCCATCCGAACAGGGCCAGGAGGATGCCGACGCCCATCGCGAAGACCGATACGCCGAAGGCGACGATCGACGTGAACAGCGACGCGCGCAGGAGCGAAGCGGTCATGACGGTGGGGCGGGTCGGGTCGTCCTGGGCGAGCTCGGCGTAGGTCTTGCCGCCGCTGGCCTTCATGGCGTGGTGGTTGATGATCGTCGCCTGGGCATAGGCCGCCAGGGGGTTGTCGACGGTGGCGCCGGCGAGGAAGGAGGCGTCCTCGGCGACGGTAATCTTCTCCTCGCTCAGTTGGCTGCTGACCGTGCCCCAGACCAGACCGCCGACGAGGAGCATGACGATCCCGCCGATGATGCCGAGGAGACCGATCAGCCTGACCAGTCGCGCCTTGCCTGATGTCAGGGATACGGAAGAGGATTCCGGGAGTGTTGCGGTGCTCATCTGCTGGCCTTTCGTCGCGCCACGCGGTCGTGACACTGTCGTGACTCCAGCGTGACACTTTGTAAGCGTTTACACAGGTGATTCACACCATCCGCCCCACCACTGGGGGTATGGAAAAGGCGTGGCATCCTGCTATGCCACGCCTCTTCCGGGAAATGCTGTCGAACTGGTCTCAGAAGACCGTCAGCCCTCGCGCCCGGAACTGGTCCCGCACGCGTTCCTGCAGTTCGTTGTCCGGAGGGTGGACTCCGTGCAGCGGGTAGGGCAGGTTGAGCCTGTCCCACTTGTCTTCGCCCATCTGGTGGAACGGCAGCACCTCGACCCGTTCGACGTTCGGCCACCGCGCCACGATCTCGGCGACGGCGTCGACGTTGTCGACGGCGTCGGTGAGTCCGGGCACGAGCACGAACCGCACCCAGACCGGGATCTTCCGCTCGGCGAGACGGTCACCGAACGCGACGGTCGGAGCGAGCTCGCGACCGGTCACTTCCTTGTACGTCTCGGGGAGGCCCGACTTGACGTCGAGCAGCACCAGGTCGAGGTTGTCCAGCAGCGTGTCGGACGCGCTCTTGCCCAGGAACCCTGAGGTGTCCAGGGTGGTGTGCACACCCAGCTTGTGGCATTCCTCGAAGATGCGCGCCACGAAGGCGGGCTGCATGAGCGGCTCACCACCGGAGATGGTCAGCCCTCCCCCGGTTGCGTCGAAGACGCCCTTGTAGCGCTTGACCCGGGTCACGAGGTCATCGAGCGTCGTGAGCAACCCGTCGCGCATCTTCCAGGTGTCAGGATTGTGGCAGTACTGGCAACGCAGCAGGCACCCGGAGAGGAAGAGCGTCATGCGCGTGCCTGGACCGTCAACGGCGGTGACCAGTTCCCACGAGTGGACACTGGCCACCGAGCCGTTGTGGATCGCCTCCATCTCGAGATGGTGGAGTTCGGCCAGTTCGGCCTGTTCACTGCTGACGGATGAACCGTCCACCAGGGCGATGGCGGCGCCGGCGCTGGGCAGGCCGAGGTTTACTGCGGGCATTGTCTCGTCCTACTCAGCGTCGCCGCGTGTTGTTATCGGTGAATGTCAGTGCGAGTGGAACGTGCGGCTGATGACATCCATCTGCTGCTCGCGGGTGAGGCGCACGAAGTTGACCGCGTAGCCGGAGACGCGAATGGTCAGCTGCGGGTAGTTCTCCGGGTGCAGCATGGCGTCTTCGAGGGTGTCCTTGTTCAGCACGTTGACGTTGATGTGGTACCCCGTCGCCGACGTGAACGCGTCGATGAGGCCGACCAGACTGGTGATCTGCTCTTCCTTGGTGTGGCCGAGACCGCTGGGAACCACGGTGTTGGTCAGCGAGATGCCGTCCTGCGCTTCGCTGTACGGGAGTTTGGCGACGCTGAGCGCCGATGCGAGCATCCCGTGGGTGTCGCGGCCGTTCATCGGGTTGGCACCCGGTGCGAACGGCTCACCCTTGCGGCGGCCATCCGGCGTGTTGCCGGTCGCCTTGCCGTAGACCACGTTGGAGGTGATCGTCAGGATCGACTGGGTGTGGATCGCATCCCGGTAGGTGGGGTGCTTGCGGATCATTGTCATGAACCGCTCCATCACGTCGACGGCCATGGAGTCGACGCGGTCGTCGTCGTTCCCGAACTGGGGGAACTCGCCCTCGATCGTGTAGTCGACGACGAGACCGGTCTCGTCGCGCACCGGGCGTACCTTGGCGTACTTGATGGCCGACAGGGAGTCGGCGACCACGCTCAGGCCGGCGATTCCGCAGGCCATCGTGCGGATGATCTCCTTGTCGTGCAGCGCCATTTCGAGACGCTCATACGCGTACTTGTCGTGCATGTAGTGGATGCAGTTCAGGGCGGTGACGTAGGTCTCGGCGAGCCACTCGAGGGTCTCGAGGTAGGCCGGGAACACGGTGTCGTAAGAGAGGATCTCTTCGGTGTTCGGCGCGGTCGCCGGGGCAACCTGCTTCCCGGAGACCTCGTCCTTGCCGCCGTTGATCGAGTAGAGGAGCGCCTTGACGGCGTTGACCCTGGCCCCGAAGAACTGCATCTGCTTGCCGACGCGCATGGGAGAGACACAGCAGGCGATCGCGGCGTCGTCACCCATCTCGGCGCGGATGATGTCGTCCGACTCGAACTGGATCGCCGAGGTGTCGATCGAGACCTGCGCGCAGAAGCGCTTGAAGCCCTCGGGGAGGGCGTCGCTCCACAGCACGGTGAGGTTCGGCTCCGGTGCGGCGCCGATGTTGTACAGCGTCTGGAGGAAGCGGAAGGTCGTCTTGGTGACCAGCGCGCGGCCGTCCTCGCCGATTCCGGCGAGGGACTCGGTGACCCAGGTCGGGTCGCCGGCGAAGATCTCGTCGTATTCGGGGGTGCGCAGGAAGCGCACGATGCGGAGCTTGATGACGAGGTCGTCGATGAGCTCCTGGGCGCCGGACTCGGTCAGGAGGCCGGCGGCGATGTCGCGTTCCATGTACGTGTCGAGGAACGCCGCGTTACGGCCGAACGACATTGCCGCGCCGTTCTGCTCCTTCACCGCGCCGAGGTAGGCGAAGTAGAGCCACTGCACGGCTTCCTGGGCCGTGACGGCGGGCTTGGAGATGTCGGAGCCGTAGCTGGCCGCCATCTGGACGAGTTCCTTGAGCGCGCGGATCTGCTCGGAGTTCTCCTCGCGGGCGCGGATGATGTCCTCGGTCGAGGGCTCCATGTCGAGCTCGGCGCGGTCGTTCTTCTTGCCGGCGATGAGCGCGTCGACACCGTAGAGGGCAACGCGACGGTAGTCGCCGATGATCCGGCCACGGCCGTAGGCGTCGGGAAGACCCGTGATCAGGTGGCTGTTGCGCGCACGGCGGACCCCGGGAGGGTAGACGTCGAACACGGCCGTGTTGTGGGTCTTGCGGTAGTCGGTGAAGATCTTCTCGAGCTCGGGAGACACGGGGTAGCCGTAGGTCTCGAGCGAGGTGGCAACCATGCGCCAGCCGCCGAACGGCATGATCGCGCGCTTGAGCGGAGCATCCGTCTGCAGGCCGACGATGACCTCGTTGGGCTGGTCGATGTAGCCGGGCTTGTGGGCTGTAATGGATGACGGGGTGGTCGCGTCAACGTCGTAGACGCCCTTGCGTCGTTCCTCGGGGAACATGGCGGACAGCTTGGCCCAGACCCCGGTCGTGCGAGCCGTCGGGCCCGCCAGGAAGGTAGCGTCGCCGAGGTAGGGCGTGTAATTGCGCTGGATGAAATCGCGAAGATCGATCGAATCCTGCCAGGGGCCGGACACGAAGTCCGGACGCTCGGCCTGCGTCGCGTCTTTGTCGCTGCGAACACCTTCTGTGATGGTCATGTAGATTGCACTCCTCGTGGGATCGAGTCTCCCCCGCCGCAGAAGTGTGTCTCCCACAGTCGGGCCTGGAGAGCAGGAACACGAGGATTGTGGCTAATGCGACGATGCATCGTGACTTGCCCTCTTCTGCCAACACTACTCCGGTCGCCGGGCCCATAACACGAATCGGCCCCGCCGTTTCGCGCCCGCGCCCTTAAGGGGAGGCGGCCCGTTCGCGGCCCAAGTCGCCGGGGCATCCGGAAGCCCGGAAATGCGATTCCGGCGCAGATCCAAAGGCCTGTCCAGAGGCCAGAATCACGGTTCAACGCCTCAACCGGAAGGATTTTCACAGTTTTTTTCCGGGATTGAGCAGCGAGTCGGGGTCGAAGGCGGCCTTCACCCGGCGCTGGAGGTCGCGGAGGACGGGTCCGAGTTCGTCGTCGAGGTGCGCCTGCTTGAGGAGGCCGATGCCGTGCTCGCCTGACGCGGAGCCGCCGAGGGAGATTGCGAGCCGGATCACCCGGGCGAAAGCCTCGTTGGCCGCCTCGACCTCGGCCGGGTTCGCCGCGTCGAAGCCGATCATCGGGTGGAGGTTTCCGTCGCCGAGGTGCCCGCCGGTGCCGATCGGGATCGACAGGTCGCGGGAGATCTCGGCGAGCCCGGTCAGCAGGGCCTGCAGCTGGGACCGTGGCACGGTGATGTCCTCGTTGAGGCTGGACCCGCGCGCGGCCTGCAGCGCGGGCTGCAGCAGCCGGCGCGCCGTCATCAGCTGGTCCAGCTGCGCGGGGTCGTGGGCGACGAGCACCTCGGTGGCGCCCTCGGCGCGGAGGATGGCGGCGTACTCTTCGACGTCGTCGTGGGCCTGGCCGGCCTGGTCCGACTGCACGAGCAGCAGGGCGGCCGCGTCGGCCGGAAGCTTCGACTCCGGGTCGAAGGCGTTGATCGCCGTGATCGACGGGCCGTCGAGGTATTCCAGGATGCTGGGGCGCCGGTTGGACGCGACGATCAGCGCGGCCGCCGCGAGGGCGGCCTCCGTGCCGGCGAAGGTCGCCGAGACCCCGGACGCGGGGGCAGGGGCAGGCAGCAGCCCGACCGTGATCTCGGTGATGATGCCGAGCGTGCCCTCCGAGCCGACGAGGAGCGCGGTCAGGTCGTAACCGGTGACGCCCTTGATGGTGCGCTGGCCGGTGCGCACGATGGAGCCGTCGGCGAGCACGACGGTGAGCTGGCGCACGAAGTTCCCCGTGACGCCGTACTTGACGCAGAGCATCCCGCCGGCGTTGGTGGCGACGTTGCCGCCGACGGTCGAGCCCTTCCAGGAGCCGGGATCGGGCGGGTAGAACAATCCGACCGCGGCGGCGGCCCTGGCCAGGGCGTAGGTGCGCACGCCGGCCTGCACGGTGGCGGTCTGGTCCTCGGCATCCACGGAAACGATCTTGTTCAGCCGGGTCGTGCTCAGCACGATGGAACCCTCGATCGCGTTGGCGCCCCCGGCCAGGCCGGTGCGCGCACCCTGCGGCACGATCGGGATGCGGTGGGCTGCGGCGAAGGCTACGACGGCCGCGACCTGCTCGGTGTTCACCGGCAGGGCGACCGCGAACGGGACACCGGCCGCGGTGCTGTCGGACTGGTCCCGAAGGTAGGCCCCGGTCTTCTCACCGGTGATCAGCTGGCCGGCGGGAAGAACCTCGGCCAGTGCGTCGAAGAGGGTGGGCTGGGGTGCTGTAGTGGTCACGGATGCCTCTGCGGTAGGAGTGTGTGCGGCCGGAGGTTGCGGCAGGCGATCACATCTGGTGAGGCGAGCGGGAACGCGCGGGCGAAGGGCTCGGACTCTGCGGAGGGCATGTCTCGGATGGCTGCGAGGGCAAGTCTATAAGAGAGTTTTTGTCGGGGTTCGGCTTGATGCCGCGATCAGGTCGGCACCCAATCTCCGTCGAGATTGTATTTATTGATGCATTTATGGTTAGGCTTGACACATGAGTGCGCCCCGATCCCCCCGAAACGGCACTGCCGGTGCGTCCGCGGTGGAGCGGGTCTACGCGCATGTGGCCGAGGCGATCATCACCGGCGCGGTCGGCGCAAGTTCGCTGCTCACGGAAGGCGAAGTCGCCGAGACCCTCGGCATCAGCCGCACCCCGGTGCGGGAAGCCTTCCTCGCCCTCGAGGCGCACGGACTCCTCACGCTCTTCCCCAAGAAGGGCGCGGTCGTCACGGCCCAGGGTGACGCCGAAACCGCCGAGCTGCTCCAGGTGCGCATCATGTTCGAGACGACCGCGGTGTCGCTGCACAGCGCCCGCCCCGGCGCCGACCGCGCCGTGGACGACGACCTGGCCGCCCTGATCCTGGAGCAGGAGGAGGCCGCCCGGGCCGGCGACCTGCTCGCCTTCGCCCGCGCCGATCATCGCTTCCACGCCCGGGTCGTCGACGAGTCCCACAACCGGGTCATCGACGACTTCTACACCCAGCTCGGGCCGCGGCTCAAGCGGCTCCTGCACCGCGTTGCGACCCGCGATCCGGGCAGTCTCGAGGGCTTCATCACCGAACACCGTGCCCTCGCCGGCTACCTCAGCGCCGGCGACGCCCCCGGTTACGAGGTCGCCCTCCGCCGTCATGTGCGGCACGGCTTCCCGGCGCCGCTCGCACCCTGATCCCGGCGCATGCCCGACTCCGATCCAGAAAGATTCATGAACTTCCGCCGTACCGTCCCTGCCTGGCAGCTCGCCGCACCCGCCCTCTTCGTCATGGCCTGGGGCGGCAATCACTTCACCCCGCTCCTGCACATGTACGAGTCGCTCGGCCACTACTCGGCCTTGATGGCCGACCTCTTCCTCGGCTTCTACGTCGTCGGGCTCATTCCCGGGCTGCTGGTGGCCGGCGCCCTCTCCGACCGGTACGGACGCAAGCCGCTGTCCGTCGCCGGCGTCGCCATCGGCATCGCAGCCAGCATCCTGCTCGGCCTCGGCTTCTCCAGTGAGATCATGCTTTCCTCCGGCCGGTTCCTGGCCGGCCTGAGCGTGGGCGTGGCGATGTCGGTCGGGACCGCCTGGCTCAAGGAACTCTCCAGTGCGCCGTTCGACCGCCAGGCCGACCGCACGGCCGGCGCCCGGCGTCCCGCCCTCACCCTGACGATCGGGTTCGGCCTCGGCGCCGGAGTCGCCGGCGCCCTCGCCCAGTGGGGCCCGATGCCCACCCTCTCCCCTTACCTTGTCCACATCCTGCTCAGCCTGCTCGTGCTGCCCCGGCTCCTCCGCGCCCCGGAGACGGTGCCGCGGTTCCGCTCGCACCGGCCGTTCTGGCAGGACCTCGCGGTGCCGCTGGCCGGCCACCGCCGGTTCGTGCGGGTCATCGCCCCCTCGGCCCCCTGGGTCTTCGGCGCCGCGGCGATCGCCTACGCGATCATGCCCAAGCTCGTGGAGGACCAGCTGGGGTCGCTCAACCTGGCGTTCGCGACCCTGCTCACCGTCGTGACGCTCGGCACCGGGGCGCTCGTGCAGCCCCTCGTCGCCCGGATCAACCAGGTCACCGGGGGGCGCGCCCTCGTGGTGGGGATGAGCGTCATGCTGCTCGGACTGGTGCTCTCGATCGCCACCGCCATCGTGCTCTCGCCCCTGCTCGCGCTGATCACGGCGATCACCCTCGGCGCGTCCTACGGCATCTGCGTGGTGGCCGGCCTCGTCGAGATCCAGCGGATCTCAACCCCGGCAGACCTCGCCGGCATCACCGGGGTCTACTACAGCCTCACCTACGTCGGCTTCCTGTTGCCGGTGCTCTTCGCCTGGTTGAACTCGGTCGCCAGTTACGCCGTGCTGATGAGCGTGCTGGCCGCAGTCTGCGCCGGCTGCCTGGCCGCGGTGGCGTACGGCATCCGTCGCGTCTGATCGACCGATCGCATGACCCCGACGGATGCCGCCGCTGGCGTACGCTGGCGACATGACTGAGCACGGTCGCGGCACCCCTCTCCCGGATTACCTCAACCGATGGGTCGCAACACAGCGCTGGTTCGCGAGCAAGGGGAACGTCCCCCGTCTCCACAGCATCGCCCGGTGGTCACTGCCCGCGGCGGAGCCGGGCGTGGACATCCGCACCTACCTCGTCATCGATGCGACGCCCGGCGAGGATTCGCTCTACCAGCTGCCGCTCACCGAACGCACCGATCCGCTGCCGAACGGGGAGCGCGCCCTGGTCGCCAGGGTGGACGGACCCGACGGGGAGGCTCGCTTCCTCTATGACGCACCGTATGACCCCGCGTACGCGACCGCGATCCTGCGGATCATCCTGGGCCAGGGTTCCTCACTCGGTTCGGAGGACTCGGGCGGCAGCGCGCGGGGAGAACTGCTGCTCGACCCGATGGACGCTCCTCTCTATACAGTGGCGGCCAGCCGCGTGCTGACCGGGGAGCAGTCGAACACCTCGATCATCTTCGACACCCGGGGTGCGGACGGCACGCCGGCCCGCCCGGTCATCTGCAAGGTGTTCCGCGCCCTTCATCATGGCGAGAACCCGGACATCTCCGTGCAGGCGGCCCTGGCCAGGGCCGGCTCCCGGTTCGTGCCCGAACCGATCGGCTACGTCGAAGGCGAGTGGGACGACCCCGACCGGAAGGACGGACGGGCCAGGGGGCACCTCGCCTTCGCCCAGGAGTTCCTGCCCGGCGTCGAGGACGCCTGGCGTTCCGCGCTGGCTTCAGCCTCGGCCGAGGAGGACTTCAGCCGGGAGGCCCACGACCTCGGCGTGGCGACGGCTGCCGTGCATGCCGACCTGGCCACGGTGATGCCGACCCGCGAGGCCACCCCCGACGTGATCGAGGCCGAGCTGGCCGGCATCCGGGACCGTTACCGCATCGCCGTGGCCGAGATTCCCGCGCTGGCCGGGTACCGCGCCGCGATCGAAACCATCTTCAGCCGGGCACAGACGGCGCCGTGGCCGCGGCTGCAGCGCATCCACGGCGACTACCACCTGGGCCAGGTTCTCAATGTGCCCGGCGGAAGAGGCTGGGTGCTGGTCGATTTCGAAGGCGAACCGCTCCGCCCGCTGGAGGAGCGCAACCGGCCGGATGTCCCGCTCCGGGATGTCGCCGGCATGCTCCGGTCGTTCTCCTACGCGGCGGGCACCATCGAACTGGCGCATCCGGAACGTCCGGCGCGGGCCGCTCTGGCGTGGGCCGATTCCTGCAGGGAGGCGTTCCTCGCCGGCTACGCCGAACGATCCGGCCTGGACCTCAGCGCGCAGGGAGCGCTGCTCAGCGCCTTCGAGCTCGACAAGGCCCTCTACGAGGCCGTCTACGAGACCCGCAACCGGCCGAGCTGGCTCCCGATCCCCCTCGCGGCGATCAAGCGACTCGTCGGCCTCGTCCCCGCGCCGGGCCGGGCCTGACCTGCCCTCCCGCGGGTGAGGGAGGTGGGGGTGGGTGGGTCAGCGCTTCAGCTCGGGGAACTGGTCGTCCCGCCACTCGTCGGCCAGTCGCGTGCGGGTCGCCGCCGCCTCGTCCTCGCGCATCCTGAGCTCGACCCGGCGGATCTTGCCCGAGCTGGTCTTGGGAAGTTCGAAGAACTCGACCCGTCGCACGCGCATATAGGGAGGTAGCCCGTTGCGGGCGTGGCGCAGCACCTCGAGGGCGGTTGCGCCGTTGGACTCCCAGCCGGAGGCAAGCGCGATGTACGCCTTCGCGATGTTGAGGCGGGTGTCGTCCGGCGCCGGCACGACCGCGGCCTCCGCGACGGCCGGATGCTCGAGCAACACGCTCTCAACCTCGAATGGCGACACCTTGTAGTCGGAGGACTTGAAGATATCGTCGGTGCGCCCGATGAAGGTGATGTAGCCGTCGCTGTCGCGGCTGGCGACGTCACCGGTGTGGAAGTAGCCGTTGCGCACGGCCTCGGCCGTGCGCTCGGGGTCGCCGTAGTAGCCGGCCATCAGGTTGACGGCCGTCTCGGAGAGGTCAAGGCAGATCTCACCCTCGTCGGTCACCGCACCCGTGATCGGGTCGACCAGGCTGATCCGGACCCCGGGCAGCGGGAGGCCCATCGACCCTGCCTTGAGGCGGGATCCCGGCCCGTTTCCGACGATCGCGGTGGTCTCGGTCTGGCCGTAGCCGTCGCGGATCGTCAGCCCCCAGGCCCGCTGGATCTGGCTGATCACCTCGGGGTTCAACGGCTCCCCGGCCGAGAGGATCTCCCGCAGACCCTCGGGCTTGACGCCCAACTCGGACTGGATCAGCATCCGCCACACGGTCGGCGGCGCACAGAAGGTCGTGACGCGCGCGCGGTGCAGCTGGTCGGCGAGGGCGCGCGGGTCGAACCGGGCGTAGTTGTAGACGAACACGGTCGCCTCGGCGATCCACGGCGCGAAGAAGCTGCTCCACGCGTGCTTGCCCCAGCCGGGCGAGCTGATCGCCAGGTGCACGTCGTCGGGACGCACGCCGATCCAGAACATCGTGGTGAGGTGCCCCACCGGATAGGAGGTCTGGGTGTGCACGACCATCTTCGGTTTGCTGGTGGTGCCCGAGGTGAAGTAGATCAGTGACGCATCGTCGGATGCCACGGTGACCGTGGTCTTCACCGGGGTGACCAGGTCTGCGTCGGCGTAGTGCGCCCAGCCGGGCACGGCCTCCCCCACGCAGATGCGCGAGTAGTCGCCTTCGACCTGGGCGAACTTGGCCGCATCGCTCGCGTTCGCGATCACGTGATCGACTCCCCCGCGCCGCACCCGGTCGGCCAGGTCACCGGTGGCCAGAACCGTGGAGGTCGGCAGGATGACGGCGCCGGCCTTCATGATGCCGAGCATCAGTTCCCAGAGCTCTACCTGGTTGCCGAGCATGAGCATGACGTGGTCGCCCGGCTGGACACCCCGCTGGATCAGCCACAGCGCGACCTGGTCGGAGCGGGTGGACATCTGCGCGAAGGTGACCTTCAGTTCGCGACCGTCCTCCTCCACGATCCAGAGGGCGGTCTTGTCGTTGCCCTCCGCGATGACGTCGAACCAGTCGGTCGCCCAGTTGAAGGAGGACCCGACCTCGGGCCAGGCGAATTCGGCCGATGCACGCTCGTGCCCTTCGCGCAGGCGCAGGAGTTGGTCCCGCGCGTCTCGGAAGCTGCTGGTGCTCGTAGGGTTGGTCACGGATTCCATTTTCCTCAACAGTGAATGCCCGGAACTGCATGAATCGGCGTCTCCACGCCGTCCGCATCGTGTGCGGGACGTTCCGTCCACTCTAGGACCCGGGTTGCCAACCCTCTCGGCGGCGCCGGCCGGCGCCGTCAGGCGAAGTCGCTGCTTCGGGACCCGGACCTGAGGTCGGACGCGCGCATCGTGCCGGGCCGGTCGGGCAAGCGCCCGTAGCCGTCCCGCAGAACGTGCAGCATGGTGCCGCCGATACCGGCGAGGGAAAGAATGCCGAGAATGATGAGAATGAGCATTGCCTGCCTCCAGTTCAGGGATGAATCGATGGGTTTGAGCCTCCTCGGTAAGGCGGGCCGGTCACATCGGGCGGATGCCGTAACTCGGCGCTTCGGGGCGATGCTGCGGGCGGGCCCGACCGGCGACCCGCCCGCTCGTGGCCGACCCGTCGCCGAGCTGAGAGAAAAGCCGGCTTTTGCCCCGGGCAATGGCTGCACGCCTCTCAGTTCGGCGACAGGTTTGTCGCTGCGGGGTCGACCACCGAGGGCGGAGCGGGGTCGGCAGGGCGGCTATCGTGCGGGATCGGTGGCGCGGGAGAGGTAGGCGGCTTCGGTGCGCGTGACGGCGCCGGTCTTCCGGAGGATGTTCGACACGTGCACGCTCGCGGTCTTCACGCTGATGAACAGTCGCTCCGCGATTTGCCGGTTGCTCAGACCCTGGGCGAGCAGGTCCAGCACCTGGCGCTCTCGCTCTGTCAGCAGGGCCGCGGTCTGGGCCTCCGCCGAGAGGTCGCTCGCCCCGGGCCTGGCCGGGCCGATGCGGCGCAGGAGCCGGGTGGCCTGGTCCGCCACGAGTCCGAGCCCGATCCGCTCGGCGTCGCGGCGGGCCGACTCGGCCCACCGGCGCGCGCTCGACCGATCACCGCTGGTGGCGAACGCCTCGGCCAGGCGGAAGGCCGCGTACGGCGCCAGCTGGGCGTCCGCCTCCGGGACGGCGGATGCCGCAACCGCCACCGTCCACGCCTCCGGATCCGTTCCGGTTCGACCGGGCCCGCTCAGTTCCGCCTCGAAGACCGCCCGAAGGGCCGGCACCGTCGGCCAGGGCGACGCCGCGGCCAGCGTGGCGCGCAGCTTCCCTTCGAGACGGTCGAGGATTCGCCCCGGACCGGCGCCGGTCCGGGCCGGCTCGACACCCGGCCCGGCACCCGGCTCGGCAACCACGCCGGCACCCACGCCGGCGCCCTGCGCGCCCTCGCGTTCGATCGGCGAGCCGCCGGCGCGGGCGGCCGCGATCACCCGGGCTCCGATGGCCAGCAACGGCAGATCGTAGGCCGGGAACGACCGGTGCTCCGGTTCGAGGAGCACGCTCACCTCCCGCCATGCCTCCTGGACGTCCGCGCGCGCCAGGGCGATCTCCGCCGCGACCGCGGCGAGCCCGAGCCGGGATTGGGCGTCGATGCGCACCTGGAGGTTGAGCGCGCCCCGCCAGCCGCGGAGCATCCGATCGGCGCCCGGCGCGTCGCCGGCCCGGAGGGTGGAGTGCAGTTTGAGCCGCTGGAGATGCGCGCGATAACCGATCGGCGGATCGAGCTCGAGGGCGCGGTCGAGGAGCTCGTCGGCGCGGGGGGTCTGGCCGAGCGCGGCCAACGGCCCGATCAGGTTCGACATCAGCATGGCGCCCGAGGTTCGTTCGACTCCGCGCTGCCTCGCCCGCTCTACTCCCTCCTCGGCGACGCGCACCGCGTCCTCGAACCGGCCGAGCAGATGCAGGGCGTCGGACTGGTTCACCCAGAACCGCAGCCGGGCCGAGTCGTTGTCCCCGGCCAGTTCCCCGGCCAGCTCCAGGTCGGACAGGCCCGCCTCGATGGCGCCCGCGGACAGCCGGGAGAATCCTCGGATGTTCGCCGCAACCGACATCCGCGGCCCGGAGCCGACCTCGGCCGCCTGCGCGTAGGCATCGTTGGCGGTGCCGACAGCCTCGTCGAACCGCGCTTCCAGCATCAGCCGGGCCGCCAATTCGCCGAGGACATTGGCACGAAGCACGCTGGGCGGCTGATCGGTGAGCACGTCCAGGGCCTCCCGGAGGAGGGCGACGGACCCGATCTGGCCGATGTTCGCGAGGTAGGAGGCCTTGTTCCGGAGCATCCGGGCGTACCGCTCGGGGTCAGCGGGGCTCGAACCGGCGATGGCTTCGTCGATCAGGGCGATGGCGCGTTCGCTCTCGCCGGCGTTGCGCAGGATGTAGGACGTTTCGGCGAGCAGGTCGACCCGGCTGCGCCCGGCCAGTTCCTCGGCATCCGGAATCTGGTCCCAGAGTTCGATCGCCCGCTCTCCCATTCTCGCCGCCGAGGCGAAGGCGTAGGAGCGATGGGCCTGCGTCATCGCGGTGACCGAGGATGCGAACGCCTTCCGCAGGTTGTGCGCGGCCATCCAGTGGTAGGAGACCGCCGTGGCGTCGGGGCTCGCCTCGCTGCGACCGGATTCGAGGGCCTCGGCGTAGCGGGTGTGGAACCGCACCCGCTCCCCGGGCAGGAGCTGGTCGTGGATGGCTTCGCGCACGAGCGCGTGCCGGAACGCATAGGCGGTGCCGAGCGCGACGAGCACCCCGGCATTGACGGCTTCCCCTGCGGCCGCGTCGATGTCGTCCGCGCTGGCGTCGCAGACGAGCGCGAGCAGCTCGTGTTCGACCCGTACGCCGCCGGCCGCGAGCAGCCGCATGATCCGCTTGGTGTTCTCGCTGAGCAGCTCGTACCGGGCGAGCAGGATGCCCCGAAGGGTCTCCGGCACGCTCTCCGCGCCGGCGAAGATCTCACAGCCGATCAGTTCCTCGACGAAGAACGGGACGCCATCGGTGCGCTCGTGCACAAGGCCGATCTCCCGCTCGTCGGGCGCCGAACCGAGGATGCCGATGGCCATCTGGCGCACCTGGGCGCGGGTCAGCCTCGCCAGTTCGCGCCGCTCAGCGCGCCGGTTGCGGTCGAGTTCGGGCAGCCAGGCCCGGAGCGGGCTTCCCCGGCCCAACTCGTCGCTCCGGAAAGTGAGCACGAAGAGGATGCGGTCCCGCTCGATCACCCGGATGAGGTATCTCAGCAGCCCGAGGGTGCCCTGATCGGCCCAGTGCAGGTCCTCGACCACGAATACGAGCGGATGCACCCTGGCCGCGGCCTCGAGGGTGCCGGCAACGGCGTCGTAGACACTGTTGGCGCTGAGCCGGCTGGACGCACCGGCTTCGGGTGGGGCAACGGCGCGGTTCGGGAGTCCGAGTTCGGGCAGGAGTAGGACCAACGTCTCCCCGGCCTGGCCCGCGGCTTCCAGGAACGCCTGCTCGCCGATCCCGGCGGCCAGTTCCCGCAGCGCGGCGACGACGGGAGAGTACGGCGGGGCGTCGCTGTCGAGGTCGATCGATTGCCCGCGCAGCACCAGCGGCCGGTCCGGCCGGCCGGCCCCGGCTCCCGTTCCGGTTCCGGGTTCGGGTTCAGCTTCGGGTTCGGTTTCAGCTTCGGGTTCGGGACGAAGCTCGTCCAGGAATTCCTGGACGAGCCGGGTCTTCCCGATGCCGGCCTCGCCGCCGAGCGCCACCGTGCGCGTGCGGCCCGCCTGAACCTCGGCGAAGGCGCCGCGGAGCGCCTCGAGGTCGGACTCTCGGCCGACGAGCGCGGTGGTCTGCTCGATGTGCATGGGTCCATCGTGCCACTGCCGGGCGACCCCGGCACCGCTGGCGTCCTCGACGGGTGCGGCCTGCCGGACCGGTCGGGTCACCTCGAGTGGGTCACCGCGACGAGTGGAGCTGCGGATGCCCGGCGAGCCGCAGCCGGTTGATGGTCCGCTGCGGGAGGGTCTCCCTGGCTGTCCCGCGCGCACGCTCCTCGTCCACGCGTTCGCGCGCCACCCGCCGACGCTCCAGGTCTCGGGTGAGCCGTTCCTCGTCGGCGCGGTAGAGCCGGTAGAAGGCGTATTCACTGATTTGCACTGTGTCCTCTTCCTCTGTTTCCTGTTCATCACAGTGCGCTCTAAGGCGGTGGCCGGGCATCGGACGGATGCCCTATTTCCGCTGGCCTATATGCTGGCGAACAACGGAGGGAACGGCGATGAGTCAGCAGCGCACGGATCAGGGAGAGCGGTCGAACCGGGGATCGGCTGCCGGAGCCGCAGCCCCCGGAGCACCGTGGCTGTGGCTGTCGATCGCCGCGGGCGTGCTCGCCGTCGCCGGCAGCGTGGTCGGGCTGGGCGTCGGCGGGTTCTACGCGAACCTGACCCCGGCCTTCCTGCCCCAGGCGCTGGCACAGGACGTCGCCAACCTCGCGCTGGCGGCCCCGGCCCTGCTGGTCTGCGCGATCCTCGCCCTGCGGGGGTCGCTCCGCGCCCGCCTGGTCTGGCTGGGCGTGCTGGCGTTCACGGTCTACAACTACGTCATCTACACCTTTTCGATCCCGTTCGGGCCGTTGTTCCCGGTCTGGGTGGCCGTGCTGGGCCTCAGCCTCTTCTCCCTGATCGGCGGGATCGCGAGCACGGATGCCGGGGCCGCCGCCGCCCGGTTCGGGAGCCGGCCGGCGGCAGTCGTCACGGGGTGGTCACTCATCGTCGTCGGCGTGCTGTTCGGCCTGCTCTGGCTGTCGGAGGACGTCCCTGCCCTAGTGGCGGGCACCACACCGCAGAGCGTGCTGGACCTGGGCATTCCGACGAACCCGGTGCACATCCTCGACCTGGCCTTTTTCCTGCCCGCGGTCGTCGGCACCGGCATCCTGTTGCTCCGGCGCCGGGAGATGGCCTACCCGGTTGCGCCGGCGTTCCTCGTGTTCCTGATCCTCACCGGGGTGCCGATCATGGTCACCCCGATCGTGCAGTCGGTGCGCGGCGAGACGGCGGCCTGGACGGTGCTGGCGCCGATCGGACTGATCACGGTGCTCATGCTGGTGCTGCTCGCCTGGCTGCTCCGCACCGTGGGATCCCCCGACGGGGCAGAAGCGCGCAGCGGGGCGGGAGAGCCCGCAGGCTAGGAGGGGCTCCCGGCGATGTTGACCATCCAGCTCACGCCGAACCTGTCCAGACACATCCCGAAGCTGTCGCCCCACGGGGCTTTGTTGAGCGGCATGGTCACGGTGCCGCCGGCCGAGAGCCCGTCCCAGAACCGGCGCAGCTCGGTCTCGTCCGCGGAGTCGCCACTGAGGGAGACCGCGTAATTGGTGCCGGGCGTGTAGTCCATGCTGTTGGGAGTGTCCGCGCCCATCAGGACCAGGCCGGCGTCCGTTTCCAGCATGGCGTGCATGGTCTTGTCCTGCTCAGCCGGGTCCTGGCTGACCTGGAACTCCGCGAACGTGCTGCGGGTCAGGGTGCCGCCGAAGACCGACTGGTAGAACTCCATGGCCTCCTTGGCCGTGTCGCGAAAACTCAGGTACGGGTTGAGACGTGAGGTCATGAGCTGCACTCCTTCATCGACGGATTCCTGCTTCGATTATCGACCACCCGGCGCGGATACCCGAGAGTCGGGTCAGCTACGCCCCGGCGTCGGCACCAACCCGGTCGCCGAGCTTCATCGCCCTGATCAGCGACGCGAAACGCGCGTTGCCGGGCAGGTCGTCGATCAGCACGGACACCCCGTCCGGGCCGGCCAGGGGAATCCGCCAGTTCGGGTACTCGTTCATGGTTCCCGGCTGGTTCTGGGTGCGCCGTTCACCGACCGCGTCCACCAGCGCCACGCCGAGCAGCGATGACGGCGTCAGCGCCGTGAACGCATAGAGCGCCTCGACCGTTTCCTGGATCCCGACGGGCGTCCCGGACTCCGGCAGCAGCCCACGCTCGCGCACGAGGGCGAGCACCGCCTCCTGCTCCGCCGCGTCCGCCGCCCGTTCCTCGTCGACCGGGCGACCGAGCAGACCGAGGGATTCGCGCAGGGCCACGTGGTCTCCGGCGAGGTAGCCGGCGGTCGGCGGCAGGTCGTGGGTGTTCACGCTGGTCAGGCACTGTTGCCGGTAGCGCTCGGGGGCGAACGGCACCCCGTTGTCGCGCTCGAACCAGAGGATGGAGGTTCCGAAGATGCAGCGCTCGGCCAGGTACTCCCGCACCCAGCCCTCGAAGACCCCGAGGTCCTCGCCGATCACGATCGCCCCGGCGCGCTGGGCCTCGAGCGCCAGGATGCCGATCAGGGCCTCGTGGTCGTAGTGCACGTACGTGCCGTCCCCCGGACCGGCGCCTTCCGGGATCCACCAGAGCCGGAAGAGACCCAGGATGTGGTCGACGCGCACCCCGCCGGCGTGACGGAGCACGCTGCGGAGCATGTCCCGGTACGCCGCGTAGCCGGAGTCGGCCAGCCGGCCCGGGTGCCACGGCGGCTGGGACCAGTTCTGGCCGATCTGGTTGAACATGTCCGGCGGCGCACCGACGGTCATCCCCTGGGCGAGCACGTCGTGCAGGGTCCAGGCATCCGAGCCGTGGCGCTGTACCCCGACCGCGAGGTCGTGCACGACGCCGATGCCCATGCCGGCATCCGTCGCCGCCCGCTGGGCGGTCTCCAGCTGGTGGTCGCACACCCACTGCAGCCAGCAGTGGAAGGTCACCCGGTCGGCGAGCTCGTCCCGGTGCAGTGCGGCGAAAGGGCTGCGCGGGCCGGTCGGTTCCTGCAGCCACTCCGGCGAGTCCGCCGGGAAGCGTTCGGTCAACGCGCACCACAGCGCGAAGTCCTCGAGCCCCTGGCCCTGCTCCCGGCGGAAGACCTCGAACTGGTGCCCCCTGGCCGGGCTGCGCCGGACCTGGTGGATGAGTTCGAGCGCGGTGAGCTTGGCCGTGTAGGAGGAGTCTCTGTCCAACCGTTCGGTGTCGAGGTTCGCCGGCCGCAACGTGGCCGCGAGGTTCTCCACGACGGTGCGGGACGCGGCGGGCAGGTAGGCGTACTCGGGGATGTCCTCGACCCGGATGTACAACGGGTGGAAGAACCGCCGGCTGGACGGCAGGTAGGGCGACGGCTCCACGGGCGGGGCTGGCTCCGAGGCGTGCAGCGGGTTGACCAGCACGAATCCGGCGCCGTACTGGGCTCCGGAGATCGCGGCCAGGTCGGCCAGGTCGGCGAAGTCGCCGATTCCCCAGGACCGTGAGGACCGCACGGAGTACAGCTGGGCCATCAGGCCCCAGCTCTGCTGCCCGGCGAGCGCCTGGGTGGTCTGCAAGCGCTCGGGGGTGACCACGAGCGTGCTCCTGGCCGTCTCGCCGGCCGACTCGGCGAGCAGGGTGTGCCAGCCGAGGGGCAGGTCGGCGGGCACGACGTAGGAGGCCCGGCTGACACTGCGGCCGTCGATGTTCCGCGGTTCGCTCCAGTCGCCGCGCTGCGGAACCGGATGCCGTGAACCGTCTTCGGCGAGGACCGACACTGTGACCGACTGGCCGGTGCCGACGTGCACGGCGACGTCGAGTTCGCTGCCCTCGCGGGCGACGAGAGTGGGCGGCAGCAGCCGACGCCACGGCTCACTCTGTTTCTCGGCCAGCGACGACGCGAGCTCCTCCGGCGAGCCGGCCGGGACGCCCAGGGCCGTGAGCACGCCGCGCAGAGTCTCGGCCTGCACCGTTCGTTCCACACCGTCCCAGCCGCGGATCGACGTGTCCACCCCGTGTGCCCGTGCCAGTTCCAGCAACGCTGCCGTCGTTTCGTCGGGTTGACCGTGCTTCATGGCCCCACTCGTTTCATGACCCCACTCTATGGCCTGTGCCCGGGCCGCCCGCCGTTCAGGCGAGGACGGTGGCGCGCACCGCCCAGGCACGGGCCGACAGGGGAATCGAGCCGTCGGGCTGCACGGGCAGGCGCGCGCGGAGGATCTCGCGCAGGTAGGCCCGCCGGCGCTCGTCCAGTGACATCAGGTAGGCGGGAGCCGCGCCCTGCCCGCCCAGGAACGGCTCCCAATAGTCGTCGAAGCCGGGGAATGGGGTGGGGATGTCGATGGCCCGGGCCTCGGGGTCGGCCAGCCCTGCCTCGGTGAACAGGTCCTGCAGGGCCTCGGGCCGGCAGGAGGGGAACCGGGCGCCTTCGTGCAGGCGCACCGCGTCGGGGTCGAGCAGGGCCGCGGCGTCCCAGAAATACCGGATGAGCTCCATCTTCCCGGCGTAGTCCCAGACATAGGCGGCGATGGTGCCTCCCTCCACCGTCACCCGGGCCATCTCGGCCAGCGCCGCGCGCTGATCCGTGATGAAGTTGAGGACCAGACCGGACACGGTCACGTCGACCGCCTGGCCGGGAAGCGGGATGGCCTCGGCGCCGCCCTGGTAGAGCCGTGCCCGGCCGCCCAGGTTCTCCCGCGCCGCCGCGAGGAATCCGGCCGAGGGTTCCACCCCGGTCACCTCGGTCGGGGAGCACCGGTCGAGGATCTCCTGGCACAGCACCCCGGTGCCGCAGCCTACGTCGAGCCAGCGCCGACCGGGCGCGATCCCGAGCCAGTCGACGAACTCCGCGGCGACCAGACGGCTCCACCGCCCGATGTACCGTTCGTACGGGCTTCCCTGCTCCCAGCGCTCGAGCACCGGTTCCGAATCCATGGTCGCTTCTCTCCACGTCTGCGTCTGTGACTCTCGCTGCCGGGACCTCGAGCCTGATCCGCCGGGCCGGGTCTCCGCCACCGATTGCTCACAAACTACAACCCTTCGGGGAGAATGCGACAGGGACTTCTACGCTGGAAGGCGTGGAAGCTCGACTTCCCACGATGACGCCAGCGATCCTCACGGTCACGGTAGAACCTGCTGCCGGGCCGCCCGTGGTCAGTGATCCGGACGGGCCCGGCTCGGCTGCACCCGGGGCGGCTCCCCCGGCATCTTCGGGAAGTCGGGCGGGAACGGCAGCTCGCCGAGGCCCGCCTCCCGGTCCCGGGCCCACCAGCCGAGCAGCAGGTCGATCGTTCCGGGGTGATCGTGCATCCGCGCCCAGGGGTCGCCGGTGCTGCGCAGCCGATCCGGCACGGTGGCGACGGTGTGGTCCCGGGGATCGGCGTCACCGAGCTCATCCCAGTCGAGCGGGCAGGACACCGGCGCGTGGGCCAGCGGCCGCGGGCTGTAGGCGCCGGCCATCGTGCGGTCCCGGTTCGCCTGGTTGAAGTCGACGAACACCCGCTCGCCCCGCTCCTCCTTCCACCAGTTCGTGGTGACCTGGCGCGGCATCCGGCGTTCCAGTTCCCGTGCGGCCGCGATCACCGCGTGCCGCACGTCCAGGAACTCATGGGTCGGGGTGATCGGCGCGAAGACGTGCAGGCCGCGGTTCCCGGATGTCTTCACGAAGGCGGTCAGGCCGGCCTCCCCGAGCACCGACCGCAGTTCGACCGCGGCCGTGACGGCATCGCCGAAGCCGGTGCCCGGCTGCGGGTCGAGGTCGATCCGCAGCTCGTCGGGGTTGTCGGGCAACCCGGCGCGCGAGGCCCACGGGTGGAAGACGACCGTGTTCATCTGCACCGCCCAGACCGCGGCGGCGGGCTCATCGAGGACCAGTTGCGGATGCGACCTTCCGCTCGGGTACACAACCGTCACCGAGCGCACGAAGTCGGGCGCGCCCCGCGGCGGGTTCTTCGAGAAGTACTGGTCGCCCTCGACGCCGTCCGGGAACCGCTGCAGGGTCACCGGCCGGTCGCCGTTGGCGCGGATGAAGGCGGTGCCGACGTCGATGATGTAGCGGGCAAGGTCCAGCTTGGTGGTCCCGGTCTCCCGCCAGAGGATCCGGCCGGGGCTGGAGAGGCGCACCTCGCGGTCGCCCTGCGGTCCGGGGACGGTGAGGAGCACGGCATCGGTTCCCATGCGGACAACCTAGCGGGATTGCGCCGCCCGGCACCAGCCTGTTCGACCGCCCGGTCAGCGGTCAGTACCAGTTCACGCTCTCGGAGTGCGCCCATGCCCCGCAGGGGGTGCCGTACCGGGCCGCGATGTAGCCCAGGCCCCAGTTGATCTGGGTCGCGGCGCTCGTGCGCCAGTCGCTGCCGGCGGACGCCATCTTGCTGCCGGGAAGGGACTGCGGGATGCCGTAGGCCCCGCTGCCGGCGTTGTAGGCGTCGGCTCGCCAACCGGACTCCCGGTTCCACAGCGACACCAGGCAGCTGAATTCACCCTGGCTCCAGCCGCGTGCGGACGCGGCCGAGGAGGCGTAGGCCCGTGCTGCGGCCGGATCGACGACCGTGCCCGGTGACGGCGCGGTACCCGAACCCCCGCTTCCGGTCCCTCCGCTTCCGGTCCCTCCGCTTCCGGTCCCTCCGCCCTGGCCGGCCGCGGCCTGCGCTGCGGCTGCTGCCCGTGCCGCTTCCGCCTCTTGCTTCTGGTAGGCCTCATCCGCGGCGACCCCGGCCAGATAGGTGCGTTCGGTTTCCGCCGTGGAGTTCTTGAGGCTGGCGAGCTGGGCGACGAGCACGTCGGCCGTCGCGGTCTGCGCGGCCAGTTGCTCATCGGCGGCCCGCTGGGCGGTCACCGCCGCTGCCGCCTGATTCTGGGCGATCCTGGCCAGCCGGTCCCGCTCGGCGGCGGCCGCCGCCGCCGCCTTCGAGGCGCTCTGGACCACGTTGGCCTGTGCCAGGGCCCTCTGCTGGATGCCGGCGGCCGTCTCGCCGAGGCGTGTCGTCACGCCCAGTTGATAGAGCAGGTCGGCCCCGCCGTCGGCAGACAGGAGCAGCCGGGTGACGACGCCGCCCGAGCCGGCCCGGTAGAGCTGCGCCCCGATCCGGCCGAGCTGATCGTCTGCCGCCGACGCCTTGTCCGAGGCGACGGCCAGTCGAGCGGAGAGCGCGGCGGCGCGCGCGGCGGCCGTTCCCGAGTCGGCCTGGGCAGTGGCGGCCGCCCCGTTGGCGACGATGGCCGCGTCGCCGAGGCTCGCCGCCGTGGCCTCCAGCCCGGACAACAGCCCGGTGATCCGTTCGACCGCGGCCTGGGTCGTTGCCGTGGTGCTCCGGGCCGCCTCGACATCCGCCCAGCTCGGGTACGTCTCGTCGGCTCGAGCTGTAGCCGGCAGGGATAAGGCGACGAGGGCGACAAGGGCGGCCACGCCGAGCATCCGCGGTGTCGTGCGCACGCGTCTCCCCGGGGTTCTCGTCGAGCGGTTGTCAGTCGAGTCTAGTTCGGCCGCGCAGCGGCTCTCGGCTGCGCAGCTGGCTCTCGGCTGCCCAGACGCCGAACCGGTGGCCGGCCCGATATCGGGCCGGCCACCGTCGCTCACGCGACGAGCGCCAGGCGCCGGTCGACCCGGAGGCTGTCGCCATCGACGGAGACGGTGACGTCTCCCCCGGACTCCAGGTCGCCTGCCACCAGCAGGTCCGCGACGCGGTCGTCGAGCTCACGCTGGATGACCCGGCGCAGCGGCCGTGCCCCGTATTCCGGCTGGTAGCCGTGGGTGGCGATCCAGTCGACGGCCTCATCGGTCACCGTGATGCCGATCCCCTGGTTGCGGAGTCGGGCCTCGGTCTGACCGAGGAGCAGCCGGACGATCCGGCGCAACTGCGGCTGGTCGAGCTTGCGGAACAGCACGATCTCGTCGATCCGATTGAGGAATTCCGGCCGCATGGCCTCGCGGAGCTTGCCCATCACGCGGCCCCGCAGCGCCTTCTCCGAGCCGAAGCCGTTGCCGGCCCCGTCCGTCTCGGTGGTGAAGCCCAGAGCCCCGCTGCGGCTGGCCAGGAACTCCGAACCGAGGTTCGAGGTCATGATCACGACCGTATTGCGAAAGTCCACCGTTCGGCCCTGACCGTCGGTGAGGTGCCCGTCGTCGAGCACCTGCAGCAGCAGGTTGAACACGTCAGGATGCGCCTTCTCGATCTCATCGAGCAGCACGACCGAGTACGGGTTCCGCCGCACGCGTTCGGTCAGCTGCCCTGCCTCGTCGTAGCCGACGTAGCCGGGAGGAGCGCCGACGAGCCTGCTCACGGTGTGCCGTTCGCTGAACTCGCTCATGTCGAACCGCAGCATGGCGTTCTCGTCGCCGAAGAGCGACTCCGCGAGGGCCTTGGCGAGTTCGGTCTTGCCGACGCCGGTGGGCCCGAGGAACAGGAAGCTCCCGACGGGCCGGCGTGCGTCGCCCATGCCGGTGCGGTTGCGTCGCACGGCCTTCGCGATCACCGTCACCGCGTCATCCTGCCCGACCACCCGCAGGTGCAGGTCGTCTTCGAGCCGGGCCAGGCGTTCGCGGTCGCCGGCGGTGAGCCGGCTGGCCGGGATGCCCGTCGCCCGGGCGATGATCTCGGCGATCTCGGGTTCGCCGACGACGGCGTCGTCCGGGGCGGGCACGGATGCCCGGCCGGCGTCGGCCGATTCGATCTGCTCCTGCAGGGTGTCGGCCTCGTCACGCAGCCTCGACGCCTCTTCGTACTGTTCGGCGGCCACCGCCAGGGTCTTTTCGGACTCGAGGGCGGCAAGCCGCTCGCGCAGCCGGGCCAGGTCGGGCCGGGAGCCGAGCTTCAGGCGCAGCCGGGCGCCGGCCTGGTCGATCAGGTCGATGGCCTTGTCGGGCAGGAACCGGTCGGTGATGTAACGCGCCGACATTTCGACCGCGCTCCGGATCGCCTCTGCCGTGTAGCGCACGCCGTGGTGCTCCTCGTACCGGCCCTGCAAACCCGTGAGGATCTGCACGGCGTCGTCGATGCTCGGCTCGCCGACCCGAACGGGCTGGAACCTGCGTTCGAGCGCCGGGTCCTTCTCGACGGTGCGGTATTCCTTGAGGGTCGTCGCTCCCACCACGTGCAGTTCCCCGCGGGCCAGGCGCGGCTTGAGGATGTTGCCGGCATCCATCGCCCCGTCGCCGGCCCCTCCGGCGCCGACCACGGTGTGCAGTTCGTCGATGAAGACGATGAGCTCGTCGGTGCGCGCGCTGATTTCGTCCATCGTCTTGGTCAGGCGTTCCTCGAAGTCGCCGCGGTACCGGGTGCCGGCGAGCATGGCGGGCAGATCGAGCGCGATCACCCGCTTCTGCCGCAGCTGCTCAGGGACCTTCCCGTCGACGATGGCCTGGGCCAGACCCTCGACGATCGCGGTCTTGCCGACCCCGGCCTCGCCGATCAGAACCGGGTTGTTCTTGGTGCGGCGGGACAGGATCTCGATGGTCTGGTCGATCTCGTCGGCCCGGCCGATGACCGGGTCCAGCTTGCCGTCGCGGGCGCGCTGGGTGAGGTCGGTGCCGTAGAGCTCCAGCATCGGGGTCTCGGATTCCACGGCCGCTTCGGACTGCTCACCGGCCGGCCGGCCGTCCTCGGCCGCGCGGGCACCGGACTGCAGGGACTCCTGGGTGACCCCGGCTGCGGCCAGCACCTGGCCGGCCGGGGAATCCTGATTCACGACGAACGCGAAGAAGAGGTGTTCCGGGTCGATGTAGGTCGAGCCGAAGGCGCGGGCGACCTGGTGCGCATCCAGCAGCGCGCGCTGCGCCGACGGCGTCAGCGACGGGTCGGCATCGGGGCGCAATTCGGACTTCTCGGGAAGGCGCTGCTCGGCGGCCTTGGCGATGGCGCCCGGATTCGACCCGGCTCGCCGGATCGCCCCGGCGGCCGGCTCCTGCACCGCCAGGACCCGGAGGATGTGGAGCACGTCGACGTCGGAGTGGCCGTGGTCGATCGCGTATCGGGCAGCCTGGGCGAGCACCTCGTGGGTGCGGCGGCTGAGCAGCCGGGTGATGTCGATGGGACGCGCCGACTGGGCGGCGCGCTGGCCCTGCAGGTAGCGGGCGATGAACTCGTCGAACGAACCGCCGTCGGACCCTGCGGGACCAAGGAATGTAGGCATGTGACCTCCTGATGGTGAAACTTGAGTGCCCTTGACTCAACTTAACGCGGGCATCCTGATTTCATTCCCGGGGTTTCCCGTGAGTCGGCCGTGACGCGCGGATCAGGCCGGGGCACCGGAGAGTGTGGTGGACTGGGCAGACCTGCTCGAGACCGGAGACACGCCCACGATGAAGCTCACCGACATCACCCCGCCCGCACGGAGCTTTTCGCGCTGGCTCACCGAGGAGGAGATCGGCCAGGTGCTCGCCAGCGACCGAGGCTGGCGGCTCGCCCCCGACGGGAGCGTCGTCGCCGGCAAGCTGCGCAGGACGGTCATCGCCGCGTCGCTGACCGAGCTCGGCGCCGCGGCCCTGGCCAACCGGTGGACGAGCCGGGCTGCCGCGCCGGGCAGCGACGGCAGCGGCCCGACCCACATCATGTGGGGCGTGTTCAATGCGCGCACCGACGCCGACGTCGCCGCCGCAATCGCCGGGCGGTCCTGAACTATGACCAGACAGGTCGCCGACCGCGGGCGCACCCCGACCACCCTCCCCCGAACGATCGGACGCTGGTTGCTGGGCGCGTTCCTGCTCCTGGCCGGGATCAGCCACCTGAGCTGGAACCGGGAGGCGTTTCTCGCCCAGGTACCGCAGTGGCTGCCGCTGGGGGGCGACTTCGTCGTGATCGCGTCGGGCCTGGTCGAGATCGCCCTGGGCGCGGCCCTGCTCGCCCTGCCCCGATGGCGCGTGCCGGTGGGCTGGGTCGTCGCCGCGTTCTTCCTCGCCGTCTTCCCCGGCAACATCTCCCAGTTCGTCACGGCCACCGACTCGTTCGGGCTCAACTCCGACCTGAGCCGGGGCATCCGGCTGGCCTTCCAGCCCCTGCTGGTGCTCTGGGCCCTGTGGTCCACCGGGGCCTGGCAGGCCTGGCGTTCGGCCCGGTCGGCCCGCCGCTGAACCGGGCTCCCAGTTCCCTGCCAGCATCACGGATACCCCATGGGGTATCGTGAGCGAGACAGCTGAACGAAAGGGACCATCGAATGTGCCGAGCAGTGACGTGTAGGAAGTGCGGAAAGACAACCTGGGCCGGGTGCGGACAGCACGTCGACCAGGTGATGCGAGGGGTTCCGGGCGCGCAACGCTGCCGCGGGCACGAAAACGAACCGCCCCCCAAGGGATTCTTCGCCCGGTTGTTCTCCGGCAGCTGAGCCGACCGCGGCGCCCCCTGGAGCGCCGCGTCGGAATCAGTAGTCGCTGGCCGGCGAACCGGACCTCTCGGCGTGCTTGAGCCTGAGTACGGCCAGGTCGATGCTCACGAACACCTCGGTGCGGGCTGCCCGCCGGTCCTCGTAGTCCGGGTCACGGTCGTCGATGGCGAGCCGCACCAGCTTCGCTGACACCGCGGCCCGGATCTCGTCACTGGCGGCCCGCTGGGCCCGCTCGACGATACGGGCAACGTGCCGGTCATCCTCGGCGACCGCCCGCAGGGCGATCGAGAGCCGTTCGTGCACCCGACGCCGGAGCCGGAGCTGGCTGATGTCCGCGTGCTGGTCCTCGGTGAGATCGGTGGTCCACCGGGACCTGGTCAGCGTCTTCCGGAGGCGGCGCACCCGCCGGGCGTACGAGTCGTTCTGGCGAATGAGCACGTCCAGTTCGTTCCGGGCGGCGTCCGCATACATTTCGGGATCGTAGTCGGCGTGCTCCCGGAGAGCGCCGATGATGATCTCGTTCTTGACGGCCATCCGCACGGCGGACAGCGCGATGAAGAGGCCCTCGTCGACCATCGTGCTGACCTTCGACACGTCACCTCCTCACCCGATGCATCGAGCCTACCGGGAGGCGCGTCGGCACTCCATCGGGCCGGCGAGCCTCCCGGCTCACCCCGCCGCGCTCGGTTACCGCTGGCTCGCCGAGCCGGGCACCATAACGGCGTCTTGCTCGTGCCTCACGCCGATCGGCATGGCCGGCGGCGCCCAGGCGGCCGAATCCGCCTTCAGTGCGAGCGCTACACCGGTCTGCGGCCGTCGCCGGACCAGGTGCGTGCCGCGTCGGCGTTCGCGCGCGCGTGACCGACCGGTGACATCCGGTCGGCTTCGACGGTGCCCTGGCGTTCGCCCGGGGTGAGGCGGCGGCCCCTGATCAACAGCCAAAAGATCAGCACCACCTCGCCGACGAACAGAAACTGCCTGAAGACGGCGGTGAAGCCGTCAACGAACACGGTCCCCAGCGCATCCGCCAGGTAGCCGATGCCGGCGATGACGAGCAGGATACCGAAGATCCTGGCCATGAACCCTGAGCGGTACGCCAGGTAGCCGACCAACAGCAGATGAATGCCGAAAAGTCCGAGCACGATCTCCCAGATGACCGAGAACTGCTCGATGGCCTGGAGCGCCTCGGTGGGACGATCCAGCAGGAGGTACCCGCTCACCAGCCGGCCGATCGCCACCATGAAGACCCCCGCGAAGACGACCCGGGCCCACCCGGCCAGAGCCGAGACGAGCGGATTCACCGGCTTGAACAGGGTGTACAGGGCGCCGGCCACAATGAGGTCCAGGATCGACACGGCGAGCATGCCGGCGATACCCGCGAGGAAGAGCGGCCTCGCCGCGGAGATGTCGCGGGCGGTCGCCGCCGCGTCGCCGGGGGTGACGAGCGGCATGATGGCGCCGAAGCCGAAGCCGGCCAGCACGGCCAGCAGTGCCAGCGCTGTCCCCGCGACGAGGCTGGCCGTGCGCGGCGTCCAGGCGTTGAAGGTCAGGATCGCTGGTCGCCGCGGGCAACGCGCCGGTCATCCTCGGCGACCGCTCGCAGGGCGATCGAGAGCCCTCCCGGCTCACCCCGCAGCGGAGACCGGGGAGGACAACGGGGTGATGTAGGAGTACCCCGTGCTCGTGTTCTTGGTCATCGACAGCACGAGTTCCATGTGCGGCTCGAGGGCGGTGACCTTGTCGAGCGGCGAGCCGACGATGAGCTGGAACCCCAGGCCCTTCCAGGCGGCCACGGCCCGGCCGGCGAACTCCGAGTCGGACTTGACGAACCCCTCGTCGAGGAAGACCGGCGCGAAGCGTGGCCGGGTGCGACTCTCGTCGCCGAGCTGGAACCGGAGGGCCGCGCCGACGACGAACGCGACCAGTTCCTGGGACTCGCCGCCGCTCTTGCCACCGAGGGACGAGTAGGTGCTGACCTCGTCCCCGTCGGGGGTGATCCTGACCGCGGTGATCTCCACGTGCTTGCGCACGTCGAGCAGCAGGTCCCGCGGCGACTCGGTGCGGGCACCACCCTCCGGCCGGCGAATCCGGCCCATGAACGCCTGCAACCGGGCGAACCGGCTCTCGGTCTGTTCGTCGCTGAAGTCCTCGGTGGACCCGGAGGAGAGCAGCTTGAGTTCCGTGCGGAACGCCGCCTGGTCGTCGCGGTGCAGCCGGCGCAGGGAGATCCTCAGGCGGTCCCGGCCCGCGCCGAACGGCAGGGTGGTGAGGATCTCGTTGATCGGCTGCAACCGGTCCTCGATCTCCTCGATGGCGGTGCTGAAGGCGCCGATGAGCGGCACAAGGTCCTGCCCGCTCCAGGCCGAGAGCCGGCGCTTCCATTCCTGGCGCCGCTCGTGCAGGCCCAGCGTGTAGACGGCATCGAGGATGTCCCGGTAGCTGGTGTATGAATCCAGCGACACGCCGATGTTCGGGTCGGGCCAGCGGGCCTGGAAGTTCTCGAAGATGCGCAGCAGGGAGTCCCTCGCGCTCGCGGCGTTGCCCCGGTCCTGGACCGACTGTTCGGTGAGTCGTTCGCGCAGCCGCTTCACCCCGTTCTCGAATGCGGCGAGGTCGCCCTCGTCTCCGACGGCGGCGAACTGGGCATCGAGGTGGGCGGAATGCTCTTCCGACAGGGTGACGGATGCCGCGGCCGCCATCCGGTCCAGCTGCACGCTCACGGCATCCTGGCGGTCCACGATCCCGGTCTGTTCGGCTCGGAGCAGCGCGGCTCGGGCGTCGGCGGAGTGCTTCTGTTTCTGGGCGGCGTCGAGCTCGGCCCCGAGGCGTTTCTCCTCGTCGCCGAGCGCGCGGAGCACGTCACTGTCGGCCAGCACCCGTTCCGACTCGGCTTCCTTGTCCCGGATCCGGGATTCCGCGGCGGCGACGTCGATGGCCGGCCAGGCGGTGTCGAGCACGAACCGGTGGGCGCTGCGGAGGTCCTGGTGCGCGGCCAGGCGGCCGGCCAGGACGGAGGCCTCCGCCGCGAACGCCTCCGCGATCCCGGTCAGCCGGGCCAGCTCGGCGGCGATCTCGTCGAGCCTGGCCCGGCTGGAGAAACCGATGATCGACTTCTGGTCGGAGTTCCAGCCGTGGGCCCCGCGCTTGCCGTTCCGGTTCTGGCCGCTCATCGTCACCCGCGGCCCGTCGCCGACGAGGTCGGCAGGGGTTGCAACGCACAGGGCGTCCAGGTTCGACGCCCTCGCCCGGTCCTGCACCCAGCCGCTGAACGGAGAGTCCTTGAAGACGAGTTTGCCGGAGACGAAACGCGGGTCGCCGACAACGTCACTGTGCTCCCGGAGCTTGACCCCTTCGAAGTGGATCCGCACCGGGATCCGGAGCGGGTCGATGGCTTCGCCGAGTGCCCGGAGGCGCGTCTCGTCGACGAGCATGACCCGCACGACGGAGGCCAGGGTCACCTCGGCGGCCTGGCGCCACGCCTCCTCGCCCGGCGCGACGTCGATGAGTTCGGCCACGAAGGGCAGCTCGGCGGCCGGGATCCCGGCGGCCTCGGCGATCATCAGCCGCGCGTTGTGCAGGTGCTGCGGAACCAGGCTTTGCCGCCCGGTCAGGAAGTCCCGTTCCTGTTTCACAGCGCGAATCTGCTCCTCGACCGGATAGGACCGGCGCTGGAGGGCCAGACGCTCCGCGTCCAGGTCCTTCTCCGCCGCGTCGAACCGGGCCAGGAAGTGTTCGGCGGCACCCTGCGCCTGGCTGAAGTCGTGCGGGCTGTCGATCTCGACGGCCAGGGCCAGGCTGCGATCGTCGAACCTCGCCCGTTCCGCTGCCACATCGTCGCGCTTGTCACGGAGCAGGCCGAGCTCGCTCTGCAGGCTGGCGAGGACGTCGCCGCCGTTCTCCCGCTGCTGGTGCTGGATGCCGGCGATCCTGGACTTGAGGAGCGTCTCGGCGTGGCGCGCCTGGGTCAGCGCCACCTGGTTCTCGCGCCGCTCGGCTCCGTTGACGTCGGCGGCGCCCTCGAGCAGGCCCCGTTCGGTGTGCAGCTGCCAGAGCACGAAAGGAGTGTCGCCGGTGCGGTGCACCCCGAACCTGTCGACCAGGTCGGCCTTCTCGGTCGACGTTTCGTAGACCTGGTGCAGGGCGGGCAGACGTTCGAGAACTCGGGCCTTCTGGGCCTCGGTGACCATGGCCCCGTACGAACGTTCGAGGTCTTCGAAGTGGTCGACGGCCTTGTCGGCCGCGGCGAAGGTCGCGGGTTCCTCGAGCACCATGGACTTGTAGAGACCGTCGACGGTCTTGACCTGCTGGCCGGCCTGGATCCGCGCGAGCAGGCGGAGCGCCTTCCCGCCCTCGCCATTGGCGCCGATCCCGAGCCGGGTGTACAGGGTCTGGGCGAACGCCGCGTAGGTGTCGAAGACGGCGAGCTCAGGGAAGCGTGCCTTCATGGCCCGTTTGTCGAACCGGGACTCGGTGACCTCCGACAGGTCGCGCAGGTCGAGCGCGCCGTCGGTGGCGGCCATCTTCATCGTGATGTCGGCGAACCTGTTCCCCCCGCGGGGCACGAAGTAGGCGCGCAGCACGGTGAAACGGCGCTGGTTGTCGTCGATGAAGGTCATCGCCACCGCACCCCAGGTAGAGGCGTCCGCGCCGCGCAACACCTGGTCCTGAAGCTGGCCGGTCCCGGCCTCCCGGTTGGAGTCGGTCTTGCCGCGGAGGTAGGTCATCAGGTTGCGCTGGTCGACGCTGCGCGCCCGGCCCGAGCCGGCGTCGTTGGACGCCCCGTTGAAGGGAGTGTCCGAGGGCATCATCAACGCGAGGTACGCGTCGAGCAGGCTGCTCTTGCCGGTGCCGGACGCACCGGAGACGAGGGTGGACTCTCGGGCGAAGGCCACCTCGTGGTGGCCGTGGAAGCCACCCCAGTTGACCATCTGGAAGCACTCGGCGCGCCACTGGGTGGTGCCCTCGGTGAGTCCGTCCACATAGAACAGAGGGGAATCGCTCATGAGCTGGCCTCCAGGCTGGACTCGGTGATCTCGTCGAGAGTGACCGGCAGGTCGGGCAGGGTGACGTCGTCCGGCAGGGTGACGTCGTCCGGCAGGGTGACGTCGTCGGGCAGGGTGACGTCGCCCGGCACGCTGGGCTCGTCACCGTTCTGCGCGGCCAGCCACTCCAGCAGCTCGCCCAGCCGCTCGACAGGCAGGAGCACCTCGATCACCGCGGAGATGCGGAACCGGTCGGGATCGCTCGTCCTGAGCAGCACCCGCGCCTTGACCAGGCTCTCCACCGCCGCGGCGGCCCTGCGCGCGTCGCCGGAACGGTCGGTCGCGTGCTCCGGCCGGAAGTGGGCCACGTTGTCGACCAGGTTGTCGCGGTCGACGATCACGATCTCGTGGCCGTTGGCCCGCTCGCTGCGGAACCGCTGCCGCAGCAGCACGAGCAGGATGGTTTCCTCCCGGGTGTAGGAGACGTCGTGCAGGAGGGTCGGGAACCGATCGCCGCCCTCGGCCACGGCCTGCCTCTTGAACGCCACCTCGTAGTGCCGGTCCACGTGCAGGTCGAGGAAGACGTCGTTGAGGCGCGACTTCAGCAGGCCCTCCGACTGCAGGAGGGTGCGCCACTCCGCCGGCTGGAGCGCCGCGGAGATATACCGGTGCTTGAGCAGCAGCACCAGGGTCCTGCGCTGGTCGAGGGTGAGCCCGCCCTCGTCGCCCTCGAACAGGGAGAAGCTGTGCGCGTCGCCCTCCAGCCGCGGCTCGTCTTCGGCGGCGCGGTCGTCGGTCCAGGCGTCAGTCATCATCGGGTCCATAGGTCAGGGCGGACAGCGCCGCCGTTTCGTCATCGTTCAGGATGATGCGGGGCACCTGGAAGCGGCGGCTGGAACCGTCGGGACGCACGGTTTCGAGCGTCTCGACGGTGCCCGCCCGGTGCACGGCGTCGATCTGGGTGGCGATCTGCAGCATCCCGAGGATCTCCACCGGGCGGCGCATGCTCGCGGCGAGCTCGTTGAAGGCGTCGCCGACGGATGCCGCGCCGCCCCGGCCGAGGGCGCTCACCAGGGCGTCGCGCATCTCGCCGAGGCGCGGCCCACCCTGCTGGCGCAGCTCGTCAAGGCTCGGCGGCACCGGCGCGTCGTCGGTGACGTCCTCGAGCGCGGGCGGCGGGCGGTGGCCGGCCGGGTCGTAGAAGCGTTCCCGGAGATGCTCGACCTCGAGCGTGCCCGGCATGAGTTCGGCGGTGACCGTGCTGCGGGGTCCGGCGGTCAGCATCCAGGTCGCGAGTTCCTTGTTGATGTCGCGGAGGAGGCGTTCCAGTTCGCGGTCCTTCACGACGTCGTGGTTGACGATGTGTTCCCGCAGCGTGGTGGTGAGCCCGTTCCGCTGGGTCAGCACGTCATCGATGCCCTTGCGGATCAGGCCGACGGTTCCCATCAGCCCGCGACGCTCGGCGGCGCTGAGTTCGAGGGCGAACGGGTGCAGCAGGATGGTTTCGAGATCGTTCTTCAGATCGGCGAGGAGCGAATCGTTGCGCAGGAGGGTGAAGGCCCCCTCGAAGGCGCGCCCCTCCGGGGTCGATGACATCAGCGCATCCGTCTTCGACAGGTACTCGTCGAGCACCTCGCCGATCGGGCGATCCTCGCTGCGGAAGTCGTTGACGATCTGCCGGTGCATCCCGGCGACGGATTCCTCGACGCGTTTGAAGTCGCTCGGCAGCGCGGTGATCAGGTCGACGAGGTTGGCGTAGCCCTCGTGCATCGCCTCGTTCGACACGGCGGCGATCTCGCCGCCGCCGGCGAGCCGGTCACGCTCGCCCTGTTTCTCGGCGATCTCCTGGTCCAGGCGACGGATGCGTTCCGCCCGGTCAGGGTTGGCCTGCGTGGCGCGGTGGCGCACGGTGTCGACGATGGTGGTCAGGCGGGACTCGCTGATCAGGGCGCGGTCACGGGAGAGGCCCTCGACCAGGAGCAGCGCCTCGAGGGCGTGCGAGGTGAGCGAATACTGCTCCTCGTCGCCCTCCCCCGTCTCCCGGTAGAGCCACTGGTCGTTCATCCACTGCACGCAGAGGGCGCGGCCGTTCTTGCCCGGCACCTCGCTTCCGACCGAGCGGAGGTCGGCGAGGTAGGCGTCGACCTGGGCGTGCAGCCGCTCGGCCGGAACACTGCGGCGGTCCCTGCTGAAGGAGGACTTGAACACCGCCAGCACGAACGGGGCCCACTTGCGGTCCAGCAGGCGAAGGGTGGGTTTGTCGAACGCTTCGCGCACCCGCGCCAATTCACCCGCAATTTCACTCATCCTGCCACCGATTATCCCATCCCCGGGCAGCGGCATCGGCCCGGGGTCCGGCTCAGGACAGCCGACGCCGGGCGTCACAGTCGCGGAGCAGCCCCGCCGGATCGGTATTCTGGGGGCATGAAGATGCCCGCGCTTGCCGCCCTCACCCTGCTGGGGGCGCTGGCCCTGACCGGCTGCGCCGCCGGCACGACCACCCCGGCCGCCGGCCCGGCCACCCCGAGCACGGGGTCGGCATCCGCCGCACCGGGCGGCTCCTGCGCCGGGGTGAACGTCGTGGTGGACTTCGGCCCGCTCGAGGCGGCTACGATCACCGATTGCGCGGCCACCGGTGACGCGGCGACCGTCCCGGCGAGCCAGGTCGTCGCGGCCGCCGGGGCGACAACCGAGGGCACCGTGCAGTACGGCGACCAGGTGGTCTGCCGGGTGAACGGTCGCCCGGCCGCCGACGAGACGATCACCGTCGACGGCGTGGCGCCGTTCACCGAATCGTGCCAGGGCATGCCCGCGGCCGCGGCGTACTGGGCGCTCTGGATCAGACCGTCCGCCGACGCGGACTGGGAATACGCGCAGGAGGGTCTCGGCTCCCTGCAGCTGAAGCCCGGCCAGTCCGTCGGCCTCGTCTTCACGACCGGCACCGAAACGCCCACGCCCGGCAGCTAGTGTTCCGTTTCCGGCCGGCTCCCCTGCGCGCCGCGGCGTTCCTCGCCGTGGGCTTCGTGCTGTTGCGGGCGGGCTACCGGGTTCTCTTCGCCGGGGCATCCGGTCCCGGCCTCCTGCTACTGGACCTCCCGAGGGTTCCGCTGGCCGGGCCGTTCAGCCAGGTCGCCCTGCTCGGGCCGGTCACCGCCGGCGGCCTGGCGAATGCCGCCCTGAGCGCCCTGCCGGTCGCGGCGCTGATCCTCGTCTTCGGGGTGCTCAACGCCGTGGTGGACGTGAGCCGGCTCTTCGCCCGCGGCGCCGGGCGCGGTCCGCTGCGCACGGTCTCCCGTGCCCTGGTGATCGCCTGGGCCACGTTCCCGGCCCTGCTCGACTCGGTCAGGCGGGTGCGGGTGGCCGGCCGGCTGCGCGGCGGTGAGCGGTCGATCCCGGCCCTGCTCGTTCCCGTCTTCGAACAGACGATCGAGCGAGCCCTCGCCCTCGCCGCCTCGATGGAGGCCCGCGGCTTCGCCGCCGCGCACGTGGTCGACGGCGCCTGCGAGAGGCCCGCCGTGATGACGGATGCCGCGCTCGGCTTCGGCGACCCGCGGGAGGACAGCCCCGATGCCGGCCACGGCGACGGCCGGCGCGACTGGCACCTCGCCCAGCTGAACCTCGAGTTCGCGCCCGGCACGCTCACCGTGATCGCCGGGGCGACCGGGTCGGGCAAGACCAGCCTGCTGCACAGCCTGAGCGGCCTGTTCCAGCATTTCTTCGAGGGCCGCCAGGCAGGCCGGATCACCGTGGGCGGCGCGGACCGCGCCGGGACTCCCCCGCGCGACACCGCCGGTTTCGTCGGGGTGGTCAGCCAGAACGTGCGGCTCTCATTCGTGGCCGAGAACGTGCGGGACGAGATCGGATTCGCCCTGGCCGTGCGCGGCGTGGCCGCCGTCATCGTCGACCAGCGGGTGCGGGAGATCGCGGGCCGGCTGGGGATCGAGCACCTGCTCGGCCGAAAGGTGCACGCGCTGTCGGCCGGAGAGGCGAGCCTGGTGGCCATCGGCGCCGCCCTGGCCTCCCGGCCGATCCTGCTCCTGGTCGATGAGCCGCTGGCCGACCTGGACGCCGCGGCCCGGGTCCGGGTCTGCGGGCTGCTCGAGCGCCTCGCCCATGAGTCGGGGGTCTGCGTCGTCGTCGCCGAACACAACACTCGCGAGTGGGCGGGCGCGGCGGATACCTGGCTCGAGTTGCGCGGCAACCGGGCGCACCGGCTCGGGGCCGGTGTCGTCCCCGGCTCCGCGCACCCTCCCGACGGTCCTGCCGGCCTCGCGACGGCTCCCCCGACCCCCGTCGCGCCGGGGACGACGGGGATGCCGCTGACGCCGGGGACGCCGGGGACGCCGCTGGCGAGCATCCGTCGCCTGAGTATGCGCCGCGGGGCCGATCTGGTTGTTCACGAGGTGTCGCTCGAGATCGCGGCCGACGAGATCATCGCCCTCGAGGGACCCAACGGCGCCGGCAAGTCCAGCCTGCTCGGGGCGCTGGCCCTGCCTGCCGCGCGCGGGACCGTGTTCGTCTCCGGGCGGGACGTGGCAGCGCTCCGCCCCGGGGAACGCCGGGCTGCAGTGGCGCTGGTGCCGGAGCACGCCGACGACCTGCTCTTCTCGACCACCGTCGCCGAGGAGTGCCGCCGGGCCGACCGGGCCGTGCGCCGCAGCGAGGCCGCCGGCGCCGCGCAGCCCGCCGCGGACCGGTTCGCGGGACTGCTCGGCCTCGACCTCGCCTCCGCAGGACATCTCCTGCGCCGGCACCCGCGCGATCTGTCGGCCGGCGAACGGCTCTGCCTGGTCATCGCGATCCAGCTCGCGGCGGCGCCGTCGCTGCTGCTGGTCGACGAACCGACCCGCGGGCTCGACCTGGAGGCCCGGGCACTCGTGGGCGCCGCACTGCTTCGCGCCGGGCGCACCGCCTCAGCCGTGGTGTTCGCCACCCACGACCGGGACTTCGCTCGCGCCCTCGCCACGCGCACGATCTCGATGCAGGCCGGCCGCGTCGCGAACGGGCCGCGGGTGGGGGCACCGTGATCCGCGCGGGCGGTCGCTGGACGGCCGGGATCCTGGTGGGCGGCAGCATCCTCGCCGCCGCGGGCTTCGCCTGGCCCCTCTTCGCCGCCGCCGTGCCCAGAGACGCCCAGGCGGCCGTGCCGATCGTGGCGTTCGCGCTCGTCCCGGCACTGGTCGTGGCGCTCGCCCTGACGCTCGACCGGGAGATGTACACCGCGAAGACCGTCGCCCTGCTCGGCGTGCTGTCGGCGGTCGGCGCAGCGGTGCGCATCGCGGGCACCGGGGTGGGCGGGGTGGAGGCCGTGTTCGTCCTGCTGGTGCTGGCCGGCCGAGCCTATGGCGCGCGGTTCGGCTTCCTGCTCGGGCTGCTGACCATCGCGGTGTCCTCGATGCTCTGGGGCGGCTTCGGCCCGTGGACGCCCTTCCAGATGTTCGCCTGCGGCTGGGTCGGCGCCGGCGCCGGCCTGCTGCCGCAGGTCGGCCGCACCGGCACCAGGGCCGGCCCGGGGAGCCGGCTGGGCGCCCGCCTCGAGATCGCACTGCTGGCCGGCTACGGCATCGCCGCGTCCTACCTGTTCGGCCTGGTGATGAACCTCTGGTTCTGGCCATTCGCGGTGGGCGGCGGCACCGGGATCTCCTACGCCGCGGATGCCCCGCTGGGCGAGAACGTTGCCTCCTTCACCCTGTACACGCTGGTGACCTCGACCCTGACCTGGGACACCGTGCGCGCCGTGACCACGTTCGCGGGGATCGTGCTGGTCGGCCCGGCCGCGTTGTCCGCGCTGCGCCGGGCCCGGCTGCCCGGCGCTAGACCGAGAAGTACTTCGCCTCGGGGTGGTGGAACACGAACGCATCCGTCGACTGCTCCGGGTGCAGTTGCAGCTCCTCGGACAGGACCACGCCCATCCGCTCGGGCCTGAGCAGCTCGACCACCTTGCGGCGGTCCTCCATCTCCGGGCAGGCCGGGTAGCCGAGCGAGAAGCGGGCGCCGCGGTATTCGAGTTTGAACATGCCGGCCACATCCTTCGGGTCCTCGGCGCCGACGCCGAGTTCGTCCCGCACCCTGGCGTGCCAGTATTCGGCGAGGGCCTCGGTGAGCTGCATGGTCAGGCCGTTGAGTTCCATGTAGTCGCGGTACTTGTTCTCGGCGAACAGTTTCGCGGTGACCGTGTCGACGTTCGCCCCGGCGGTGACGAGCTGGAGGGCGACGACATCCGTCTGCCCCGACTCGCGCGGGCGCACGAAGTCGGCCAGGCACAGGTGCCGGTCGCGGCGCTGCCGCGGGAAGGAGAACCGGAGCCGCTCGGTGCCGACGACTCCGCCGGAGCCTACGTCGGGCGCGAGAAGGCCCGGCACGCCGAGCACCCCCGACGGGTCGTCGCCGTGGTGCAGGATGACGAGGTCGTTTACTTCGCTGTAGGCGGGGAAGTAGCCGTAGGCGACCGAGGCGTCGAGGATTCCCTCGGCGAGGATCCGGTCGAGCCAGTAGCGCAGGCGCGGCCGCCCCTCGGTGTCAACGAGTTCCTGGTAGCTCGCGCCATCCTCGGCGCGGCTGGGTTTGAGGCCCCACTGCCCCATGAAGGTCGCCCGCTCGTCCAGGAACGCGGAGTATTCGGCCAGGGCGATGCCCTTGACGATCCGGGTGCCCCAGAACGGCGGGGCCGGCACCGGGTTGTCCGCGGCCACGTCGGAGCGGGTCGGCATTGCGTCGGGCTCGGTGACAGTGAGCAGGTTGCGCTTGTGGATGCGCTTCTTCAGGGGAGGGAGCCCCACGGATGCCGGGTCGGCGCCGCGCGCGATGGCCACCAGCGGCTCCATCAGGGCCAGGCCCTCGAACGCGTCCCGCGCATACCGGACCTGCCCCTCGAACAGCCCGGCCAGGTCCTCCTCGACGTAGGTCCGGGTGAGGGCCGCCCCGCCGAGGATCACCGGCCACTTCTTCGCCAGCCCGCGCACGTTCAACTCGAGCAGGTTCTCCTTCATCACCACGGTCGACTTCACGAGCAGGCCGCTCATGCCGATCACGTCGGCATTGTGCTCCTCGGCCGCGGCGATGATCTCGTTGATCGTCTTCTTGATCCCGATGTTGATCACGTCGTAGCCGTTGTTGGTGAGAATGATGTCGACGAGGTTCTTGCCGATGTCGTGCACGTCGCCGCGCACGGTGGCCAGCACCATGGTGCCCTTGCCGGCCGCCGTCGACTTCTCCATGTGCGGCTCGAGCAGGGCTACCGCGGCCTTCATCACCTCGGCCGACGCCAGCACGAACGGCAGCTGCATCTCGCCGCTGCCGAACCGGGCGCCGACGACCTGCATACCGGCGAGCAGGTGCACGTTGACGATGTCGAGGGCGCTCATCCCTCCGGCGCGGGCGAGGTCGAGGTCGCCCTCGAGGCCCTTGGCCTCTCCGTCGATGATGCGGCGTTCGAGCCGTTCGCCCACCGGCAGGGCGGCGAGCTCCGTGGCGCGCTCATCCTTCAGCGCGGCTGAATCGACCCCCGCGAAAAGGTCGAGCAGGGCGGCCAGCGGGTCGTAACTGAGGTTCCCCTCGACGTCGTATTCCCGGCGGTCCCAGACGAGGTCGAGCGCCACCTTGCGCCGGTCATCCGGCACGGAGGCCAGGGGCACGATCTTGGCCGAGTTGACGATGGCGGAGTCGAGCCCGGCCTCGGTCGCCTCGTGCAGGAACACCGAGTTGAGCACCGACCGGGCGGCGGGGTTCAGGCCGAACGACACGTTGGAGACCCCGAGGGTGGTGTGGATGCCGGGGTACCTGGCCTTGATCTGCCGGATGGCGTCGATCGTCTCGATCCCGTCCCGGCGGGTCTCCTCCTGGCCGGTGGCGATCGGGAAGGTGAGCGCGTCGACGATGATGTCCTGAACCCGCATTCCCCAGTCGTTCACAAGGGTCTCCACCAGCCGGGTGGCGATCCGCACCTTGTGCTCCGCGGTGCGGGCCTGGCCTTCCTCGTCGATGGTCAGGGCGATCACTGCGGCGCCGTGTTCCTTGACCAGCGGCATGATCCGGCCGAAACGCGATGCCGGGCCCTCGCCGTCCTCGAAGTTGACCGAGTTGACGACCGGGCGGCCGCCGATGAGTTCCATCCCGGCCTGCAGCACCGCGGGCTCGGTCGAGTCGACCACCAACGGGAGGGTGGAGGCGCTGGCAAGCCGAGAGACGACCTGGCGGATGTCCGCGACCCCGTCGCGGCCGACGTAGTCGATGCACACGTCGAGGAGGTGGGCGCCCTCGCGCACCTGGGCGCGGGCGATGTCGACGCAGTCGTCCCACCGCTCCTCGAGCATGGCGTCGCGGAAGGCCCGCGACCCGTTGGCGTTGGTGCGCTCCCCGATCGCCAGGAAGGCGCTGTCCTGGTCGAAGCTCACGTGCTGGTAGAGGCTGGCGACGCCGGGATCTTCCTCGATCGTGCGTGTCGTGACGGGGGTGCCGCGCAGCCGGTCGACGACGGCCTTCATGTGTGCGGGGGTGGTGCCGCAACATCCGCCGACCAGGGCCAGCCCGAATTCCTTGACGAACTGCTCATGCGCGGTGGCCAGCTGGTCGGGCGTGAGTGGGTAGCTGGCGCCGGTGGCGGTGAGCATGGGCAGTCCGGCGTTGGGCATGCACAGCACCGGCACGTGTGAGTAGCGGGAGAGGTGGCGGAGGTGTTCGCTCATCTCGGTCGGCCCGGTCGCACAGTTGAGGCCGATCGCGTCGACGCCGAGCGGTTCGAGCGCGGTGAGTGCCGCCCCGATCTCACTGCCCATCAGCATCGTGCCGGTGGTCTCGACGGTCACTTCGACGAAGATCGGCAGCCGGATGCCGGACTCGGCGATCGCCTGCTTGCACCCGTTCACGGCGGACTTGGTTTGCAGCAGGTCCTGGGAGGTCTCGATCAGGAAGGCGTCGGCGCCGCCACGGATCAGGCCGATGGCCTGCTCGGCGAACGTCTCCTTGAGGTGGGCGTAGGTGGTGTGGCCGAGGCTCGGCAGCTTGGTGCCCGGGCCCATCGAGCCGAGCACCCAGCGCATCCGGCCGTCGCGCGCCTCGTAGTCGTCGACGCTTTTGCGGGCGATGGCCGCGCCGAGGCGGGCGAGCTCCTCGATCCGGTGCTCGATGTTGTAGTCGGAGAGGTTCGACCAGTTGGCGCCGAAGGTGTTGCTCTCCACCGCGTCGATGCCGGTGTCGAGGTAGGCCCCGTGGATCGCCTCGATCATGTCGGGGCGACTCACGTTGAGGATCTCGTTGCAGCCTTCGAGCTGCTGGTAGTCCTCCAGGGTCGGGTTGTGCTCCTGCAGCATCGTGCCCATGGCCCCGTCGGCGATGACGACCCGCTGCTTCAGCGCGTCGAGCAGTGCCTGCGCCCGTTCAGGCCGCACGGCGGCCCCGAAGGTGCTCTGCCGCTCGCCGGCCTGGTCACGAGGTTGCGTCATCGGCCCAGCTTAACCGGGCCGGGCCCGGCCGTTCCCCTCATTACGCCGGGCGTCCGGGCCGGGCATCCGGTCAGTACCAGCCGGCCGACTGCGAATGGTCCCAGGCGCCGCACGGGGTTCCGTAGCGGCCGGCGATGTAACCCAGGCCCCAGGTGATCTGGGTGGCCGGGTTGGTCTGCCAGTCGGCACCGGCCGACGCCATCTTGCTGCCGGGCAGCGCCTGCGGGATTCCGGTGGCCCCGCTCGACGAGTTGTAGGCGTTCACGTTCCAGCCGGACTCCCTCGCCCAGAGGCTGACGAGGCAGCCGAACTGGTCGCCGCCCCAGCCGTACTGGGCCATCATCAGGTCGCGGGCGATGGCCTGGGCGCCGCTCGGGTCGGTCGGCGCGGACGGCCGGGACGGGGCGGACGGCTTCGCCGACGCCGCGTTGGCGGCCTCCGCTGCTGCGGCCGCCGCAGCCGCGGCCTGAGCCTCGGCGGCCGCCTGGGCCGCAGCGGCAGCCGCTGCGGCCGCGGCCTGCTCGGCGGCGATCCGGTCGGTCTCCGCCGTCGACGCCTGAACGTTCGCCGATTCCGCCTTCGTCAGGTCGACAAGCTCGAAGACCCGCTCGGGCGCCAGCAGTGTGAAGTGGGTGAGTGAAGCGACGGATGCTGCGAGAGCCGTCGCATCCGCCTTTCCCTCGGCCGCGGCCATGACGACGACGGCCTCGTTCAGTGCACCCTTGGCCGTGGACGCGGCACGGGCCGGCATCACATTGTCGTAGGCGATCAGCTGGTCGGGGTGCACCCCGGTGCTTTCGGCGAGGTCGCGGGTGGCCTTGATGCGTACATCCTGCGCCGCCGCGACGGATTGCATGACGAAACCGGTTCCGACGACGGCGGTGACGAGGAGGAACGCGCCGGCCGCGAGGATGCGCTTCCGATCCTGGCGCCGATGCGTGTCCCGGTGGCGGGTGCGACCGCTCCCGGGGGTGCTGACGGACGGGAAGGACGACGTTTTCTTGATCCGGGGCATGACTTTCACAGTGCGAATCGCTCGAGCACAGGCGCCAGCGGTTCTGGTTCGATGAGCTCAGGCGGGGTTCCGCCCGGGCGAAGCTGCAACAATGCCTTCGCTTACTGGAAGAATCCTCATTTTCCACTGGCAAAGTACTGGCAGGCGGGGGTGCCTGCCGGCGGCGTGGCCGCCCCGGAAGCACCGCTCTCATGGTGCAATGGTGGTGATGTCACTCCGCACCGCGCCCTCGCACCGGCTCGTCTATTCCCCCGACGGCATGCAGCTCGCCACCTACGAATTCGGCGATCCGGCGGCCCCCACAGTGGTCGTTGTGCACGGTTTCGCCTCCAGCGCCGTGGCGAACTGGCATCTGACCGGCTGGACCAGGGACCTGACCCGGGCCGGGTTCCACGTGATCGCGATCGACCAGCGCGGCCACGGAGCCAGCGACAAACCGCACTCCCCGGCCGCCTACACGATGGAGATTCTCGTCGCGGATATTCAGCGGGTTCTCGACGCGTATCTGCTCGATGAGGTGGACTACGTCGGCTATTCGCTCGGTGCGCGGGTCGGCTGGCAGGCCGCCCGCGAGCTGGAGGGACGCGTCCGGCGCGCGGTGCTCGGAGGCATTCCCGACGGCGATCCGTTGCGGCGCTTCCGGATCGCGGATGCCCGGGCGCACATCGAACACGGCGCCGACGTCGACGACCGGCTCACCGGCGCCTACCTGACCATGGCCCGCGCAGTGCCGGGCAACGATCTGAGGGCGCTCGTCGCACTGGTCGAGGGGATGCGCGGCGGCTCCCAACCGGGGGCGGAGAACGCCCCGGCCCAGCCGCTCCTGTTCGCGACCGGGAGCGAAGACCGCATCCTCGAGGCGTCGCGGGCGCTCGCCCGCGCCGCCCCGGATGCGGGCTTCGTCGAGATCCCGGGCCGGAACCACTTCAACGCACCGACGGCGCGGGCGTTCCGGGAGGCCGCGATCGGATTCCTCAGCAGCCCCGGAACACCCGTGTCACCTCGCTGATGCCGCGCGGCTGAGTCAGTACCAGCCGACGGACTCCGACTTGTCCCAGGCCGCGCACGGGGTGCCGTAGCTGCCCGAGATGTAGCCAAGGCCCCAGGTGATCTGGGTGGCCGGGTTGGTCTGCCAGTCGGCGCCGGCCGAGGCCATCTTGCTGCCGGGCAGCGCCTGCGGGATGCCGGTGGCCCCGCTCGAGGCGTTGTACGAGTTGACGTTCCAGCCGGACTCCTTGTTCCAGAGGCTGACGAGGCAGCCGAACTGGTCGTCGCCCCAGCCGTACTTGGACATCATCAGGTCGCGGGCGATGGCCTGGGCGCCGCTCGGGTCGGTCGGTGCGGACGGGCGGGACGACGAGCTGGTCGACGCCACGGTGGCCTTCGCGGCCTTCGCGGCCTCGGCAGCGGCGGTGGCGGCCTGCTCGGCGGCCACGCGGTCCACCTCCGCGGTGGCGGCCTGCACGGCAGCGGTCTGGGCCTTGGTCTCGTCGACGAGGTCGTAGACCCGGTCGGGAGCCAGAAGCGTGTAGTGGGTGAGCGAGGCAACCGACACGGTCAGTGCCGCGGCATCCGACTTGCCCTGGGCCGCCATGATCACGGTGTTGGCTCCGTCCAGGGTGCCTTGGGCGGCCTGGGCCGCCTGGGCGTGGGCGATGCCGGCGTACGCACCCAGCTGCTCGTGCTGGCGCCCGGTGCTCGCGGCAAGTTCAGCGGTGGCTTCGACGCGGTCGTTCGACGCGGCCGACGCGGATTGGATCACAGCGCCGGTTCCGATCGTCGCGCCGATGGCGACGATGGCGCCGGCCAGGAGGAAGCGGCTGCGGCGCCGACGCGGCTTCCGCGGGCGGGTCAAGCCTTCGTCGGAGGTGCTGGTGGACGTGGGGGAATCAAACGAGGAAGAAATAGGCAATCCCTTTGCAACACGAATCGCCCGGGCCCCCGCGCGTCATCAGGCAGGTGCGGAGCGATTCTTGTCCGGCAACCGCGGGCAGGGGTGCGCGCGGGCGAAGTTCCCAGTCTGCAATATGTTTCTGGACGAAACCTCACTTGTTGCTGGCAATGTCATGGCAACGCGCTTCCCCTGCCTTGCGCGCGCCATGCGCGGGCAGGCCGCGCCGCTCTGATAATCTCTCACCATGGGGGCCAAGTCATTCGATCGAGGTGTCGGCATCGTGATTGCCGCCGTGGCCGGGGGCGCTGCGGTTCTCCTCTGGCTCGTCGTCGCAGCGGGCAAGCCCGCCCCGGGCGCATTACCCTCCCAGGGCTTCCTCCTCGGCATCTGGCGAGTGCTCTACGACCTCGCCGCGCCGGCGCCCAGGGTGATCCTGGGTGCCGTCGCCCTGGCCTTACTCCTTGCCGCGGGAATCGCCATGCTCGAGAGGCGAACCTCGAGCAAGGCCCGTCGCTCCTTGAACAATCGCACCACCCCGCTATCAGCCGGAATCGTGATGGCCAGGACGCGCGGAATCTATGCCGGCGAGGTGACCGTGACCGTCCTGGTGCCTGCACACAACGAAGAGGCCTCCATCTTCGGGACGCTCTCATCGCTGCTTGCCCAATCGCACAGGCCGGACCGGGTAGTCGTCGTGGCCGACAACTGTAACGACGGGACCGTCGAGATTGCCCGGGCCCTCGGGGTGGAGATCTTCGAGTCGCGCGGGAACACGGCCAAGAAGGCCGGCGCACTCAATCAGGTCCTGAAGCAGCTGCTGCCTGGCCAGGGCGACAACGATCTGGTCATGGTGCTCGATGCGGACACGAGTCTCGACGACGGATTCCTGGCGGCCGCCGTCGCTCGATTCACCAGCGACCGAGCCCTCATGGCGATCGGCGGACTGTTCTATGGCGAGGAAGGTTCCGGGATGCTGGGCCAATTCCAGCGCAACGAGTACATCAGGTACTCCCGAGAGATCCGACGCCGCAGGGGCCACGTCTTCGTCCTCACCGGCACGGCCTCGCTGTTCCGGCCCGTCGCCTTGCGCACCGTGGCGAGCTGCCGCGGTGACACGATCCCCGGCGCCCACGGAGATGTCTACGATACCGCCGCCCTCACCGAGGACAACGAACTGACCATCGCCCTGAAATCGCTCGGTGCCCTCATGATCTCCCCTTCGGAATGCTCCGTCGTCACCGAGGTGATGCCGACCATTCAGAGCCTGTGGGTGCAGCGCCTCCGCTGGCAGCGGGGGGCATTGGAGAACATCGGAGCTTACGGCGTCTCGCCGCCGACATTCCGCTACTGGGCGCAGCAGTTGGGCCTGGGCTACAGCGTTATCGCGCTGAGCGCCTTCGTCCTGCTCCTGCTGGTGACGCTCCTCGCAATCGATTCGTGGGTGTGGTTCCCGTTCTGGCTGGGCATCGGCCTCGTCTTCACCGCCGAACGTGTCGTGTCGGTGTGGGCGGGAGGGCCGCGCGCACGCCTGCTGGCGCTCGCGCTCTTTCCTGAACTGCTCTTCGACGTGTTCCTCGACCTCGTCTATGTGAAGGGGATTGTCGATATCGCGCTGGGCCGGCAGGCCGATTGGGGCCACGTCGTCCGCTCCGCGCCGAACGACGCATTGCAGAAGGTGGAATGAACTCATGATGGCCGTCTCTCTTCACTACCTGGTTCCGGCCGGAATCCTCTTCCCGTCGGCGGTGCTTCACTCGCAGGAGTTCGCCATCCTCGCGGCATTCGTAGCGATCAATACGGTCATGTTCGCCTCCTTGGCGGTCGCGAAGATCCTCCCGAAGGTGCATCCCACCGACTGGCTACCTGGACGCAACCGTCGCGCTGAGACCCGGAGCATCCACCCGGACGGGCGCGTCTAGGAGCCTGCTGATTTAGCTGGGTGCGGTGGCCCTCGCGAGTCAGGTGGGTCGTTTTTTGAGTCGCGTGTGGGCGTGTTTGGGTTGCTCGGGGGGCCGAGTCAGTGTCGCGAGTCTGGCCAGGCCAGCGATGTTCTCGAGGTCGGTGTGAGCGCTGGGGCGCCTGTCCTGCCTGGTGTCTTCAGCCAAGGGCCCAAACCCCGTTCTGGCTGGTGAGTCCGAGGCCCAGGAGCCGCTTCAGGTTGATGGCCGCGGCGCGGGTGTTCCACCAGGCGTGGTTCTTCACGACGCCGCGGTAAGGGACTCGTCTCGCCCCGCGAGTCATCCATGCGATCGAGCGTTCAACCATCGGCCGGTGCTGCCGGTAAACGGCTTGAAAGCCCGGGTCCAGGGCCCGCGCCCGGTGCTCGCGTTGAATCTGCTGCTGCGGATGCAACTCGATCTTGCGACCGCGTGTGGCCGTGGTGCACTGGGCCCTGAGCGGGCAACCGGTGCAGGCACTGCCGAACGTGACTCGTCGTTTCGGACTGATCGGCCGGACGGTTCCGGCCGGGCAAGTCATCGTGCCCGCAGCCTCATCAACGGTGAAGTCATCGATCGTGAACCCGCCAGGGACCGCCCGGCTCAGCGGCATCGGCTTGATGATCGGGGTGTGTCCGGCCGCAGTGATTTGGGCGAGGAGGTCGCCGCTGCCATAAGCAGAATCACCGAGGACCTCGACAATGTCTGTCCCGATGCTGGTGTCCGCGGCCACGAGGGCGGCGCCGCGGGCCGCGTCGCTGTTCTCCGCGCCGGAGGCTTTCGTCAAAACGGCCGCGGTCACCAGGCCGGTGTCGGGCTCGATCGCGATGTGGGCTTTGAAACCGTCCTGCTTCTTCTCCCGGCTCTTGTGAGCGTGGCGGGCATCAGGATCAACAGTCGAGATAACCCGGTCCGGGGCAACCTTCCGCGCGATCCGCCACCGCCCATCGGTGCCATCGGACCCCTCGGCCGGTTCAACGTCCTGGCCCGCGACGAGGGCGAGCAGCGCGACCGTGTCCTGCTGCGGCCCGGTCAACGACGTCGTGTCGATTGCCGCAAGCAACGCCAGGGCGTCGGTCACGAGGCGGGACACGAGCTCGTCCCTGGCTGCTTTATCGTCCCAGGCGATGTCGGGTTTGCCCGGCTTGGCGTAGTCGTGGCCGGGCAGGCTCGCGACGATCATGTCCGCTCCAGGGACCTCCCGGCCGACCCGGCGGATCTGCGCGACCAGCTACGTGACCGTGTCCTGGCGGGCGACCGCGTCGTCCAGGATCGTGGAGTCCAACGCCCGCCGCTTCCGGCCCGAGAGCGCCCCGGACCGGGCGATGACCTCGGACACCGCCTCGAAAATACGGTGCGGACGCGTGCTTGCCGCGAGGCGGCGCCGCCAATACGTCAACACCGTCGGATGGAACGATGTTTCCGTCAACCCGAACCCGCAGGCCGCTTTCCACCGCAGATCAAACGTGAGCGCTTCCGCTGTTTCCCGGTCCGATAACGAGTGCAACGTCTGCAGCACGAGCACTGAAGCGATCACGTCCGCCGAGATCGACGGCCGACCCCGACCCGACGGGAACAAGTCCGCGAACGCGTCATCGGGGAACAACTCGTGCCGGTGCTCAGCGAGGAACGCGAACACCGACCCGGCCGGCAACATGTGCCCGGCGAACGCACCGACATCCAACAACTCACGCTGACCATCATCACGACCCTGCATGAATCAAGTCTTAAACACATCGGCCGAAACTAACAAAGGCGCGCCTTAAAGCGTCGGATAAATCAGCAGTCTCCTAGCCGCTATCGTGCCGGCTCAGCCGGCGGCGGCCGGACTGAGGAGCACGGAACGACGGTCCAGATGGATGCCGGCGACCATGCACCGCACGGACCCGCCCGCAAGCTCGATGGTGGGCACGGAGAGCGGGACGATCTCGCAGCTGCGTTCGATGATCCGCCGTTGCGGTTTCGTCAGATTGGCCAGCGCCCGCTCGGACAGGGCCAGGATCCGGCCGGTCTTCCCGTGCAGCTCGATCGCGTTGCCGGCGAAATTGCGGATCTGCTCCGGGTCGAGGTCGATCACCTCACGGTCCTGCGCGGAGAGGCGCTCGACGACCTGGGCGCGACGGGCGGCCGACGTGATCAGGCGCAGCCCGACGAGGGCGAAGTCGGTGGCGACGCACATCATGACGTTGGTGTGGTAGATCGCGGTGCCCGTCTCGTCGACGGCGTCGAAGGCCATCGGCTCGTAGCCGAAGTTGGTGCAGAACCGTTCGAGCGCGATCGGATCCGCCCTCCTCGAGCGGGCCACATAGGCGATCCGGGCGCCGTGGTCGAGCACCATCGCCCCGGTGCCCTCAAGGAAGACGTCGTCGAGTTCCAGCCCCGAATAGTCGACGACGTCCTGCACCCGGTAGCTCTGCTTGAGCATCTCGACGATGTCGCCGCGGCGCTCCGTGCGCCGGTTCGGCGTATGCATCGGGTACAGCGCCACGTGTCCCCCGGCGTGGGTCGAGATCCAGTTGTTGGGGAAGACACTGTCGGGACGGCCGGGACCGTCGTCGTCGAAGAGGTGCACCGTGACCCCGTGCGCCTCCAGCATGGCGGCCGCCTCGGACACCTCCGCGTATGCGGCGGCGGCGACGGCGTCCGCGTCCTCGCCGACGGCGTGGGTCTGGAAGACGTTGTCGAGGGCCGTCTCCGGATTGGGCGTGAAGAACCGGGGCCTGATCAGGAGAACGGCGGACGGGGCCTGGACCGACATCGGTCAGACGAGCGCGGGCGAGCCCGCGGTGACCAGGCCGAACAGGTCCTTGGGGTCGTCAGGATCGGCGACGAGATCGATGTCCGTGTAGAAGGTGGTGTGGTCGACGGCATCCTGCAGAAAACGGAGCGCGGAGAAATCCTCGATGGCGAAGCCGACCGAATCGAAGACGGTGATCTGGCGGTCGTCCCGACGCCCGACGGCCTGGCCGGCGAGCACCTGCCAGATCTCGGTGACCGGGAAGTCGGGATCCATCTGCTGGATCTCCCCCTCGATCCGGGTCTGCGCCGTGAACTCCACGAACACGTCGCCGCGGAGCAGGATGGCGGCGTCGAGCTCGGTCTTGCCGGGGCAGTCGCCGCCGATCGCGTTGATGTGCACGCCGGGCTCGACCATCTCGTCGGTGAGCACGGTGGCGTTGGCCTTGTCCGCGGTGCAGGTGGTGATGATGTCGGCGCCGAAAACGGCATCCGCCGCGCTCGTCGCGACGACGATCTCGAAGCCCAGCGGGGCCAGGTTGCGCAGGAACTTGTCCAGAGCCGCCGGGTCGGTGTCCCAGACCTGGAGCCGGTTGAGACCGAGCACCCCGCGGAAGGCCAGGGCCTGGAATTCGGACTGGGTGCCGGTGCCGAGCATCGCCATGGTGTGCGAGGCGGGACGGGCCAGCGCCCGGGCGACCATGGCCGAGGTCGCGGCCGTGCGCAGCGCGGTGAGTACGGTCATCTCGGACCAGAAGGTGGGGTAGCCGCTCTGCACATCGGCGAGCACGCCGAAGGCCGTGACGGTCTGCAGGCCGCGCGACGGGTTCGAAGGGTGGCCGTTGACGTACTTGAAGCCGTAGGTTTCGCCGTCGCTGGTGGGCATCAGCTCGATCACGCCGAGCGGCGAGTGGCTGGCCACCCGGGGTGCCTTGTCGAAGGAGGGCCAGCGCCGGAAGTCACGCTCGATGTACTCCACCATGTCGGTGAGGATGCGCTCGACCCCGGTCTCGGCGGCCCAGCGGTTGATGTTTCCCACGTCTACAAAACGCACCATGTGCGGCTCCTCTCGATCAGGTTCCCACAGTAGGAGGGACCGATATGTGCCCGCCATTCGCTTTGCGCGCCAATCCGACCAGGGAAATGGTCAATCTGTTCGGTTCGCGCGTACACTTTGCCTCATGTCTCCTCTCGACGACCTCGACCGACGACTCCTGGCCGCGCTGCGGGTGAACGGGCGTGAACCCGTGGCGAGCCTGGCCCGCGACCTCGGGGTGACCCGGTCGACGATCAACAGCCGGCTCAAACGCCTGACCGACTCGGGGACGATCGTCGGCTTCGGCGTGCGAATCCGCGAGGACCGCGACCCGGATGCGATCCGCGCGATCACGCTGATCGAGGTGGAGGGCCGCGCGACCGACCGGGTGATCCATTCCCTGCGCGGCTTCCCCGAGGTGGAAGCGCTGCATTCCACGAACGGCGGCTGGGACCTGGTCGCCGAACTGCGCACCGAGAGCCTGGCCGACTTCGACCGGCTGCTCGGCCAGGTGCGCTCCATCGAGGGCGTCGTCAACAGCGAGACGAGCCTGCTGCTCAGCTCCGTCGCCCACGACGACCTTCCCCCGGCCGGGGCCCGCAGGCCCCGGCCCTGACCCGGTTCCCCGGCGGATCCGAAGCTGCCCGCGCCTAAGCTGAAGCGACCATGCGACTCTTCCTGATCCGCCACGGCCAGACTCCCGGCAATGTCCTCGGCCAGCTCGATACCGCCCACCCCGGACCGGGCCTGACCGAGCTCGGCAGCCGTCAGGCCGCGGTGCTCCCGGATGCCCTCCGCCATGAGCCGATCGACGCCATCTTCGCGTCGACGCTGGTGCGCACCCAACTCACCGCCCGGCCGCTGGCGGAGGACCGGCGCCTCGAAATCCAGGTCTCCCCCGGCCTGCACGAGATCGAGGCCGGTTCCCTCGAGGGGCGGAGCGACCGGGCATCCGTTCACTCCTACCTGGAGACAGTGTTCGCCTGGGGTGCGGGCGACCTCGGCGCCGCGATGCCGGGCGGCCCCGACGGCCATGCCTTCTTCGCCCGCTTCGACGCCGACATTGACGCGGCCACCGCCGGCGCAGAGGCGGTGGCCGTCTTCAGCCACGGCGCGGCCATCCGGGTCTGGACCGCGGCCCGCGCCCTCAACGTGACCTCGGTCTTCGCGGGGACGACCGAACTTGTCAACGCGGGCATGGTCGAGCTGACCGGGTCGGCCCAGGACGGCTGGACGCTCGTCTCCTGGGCCGGGCTCCAGACCGAGAGAGACCCGCGCGCCGATAGGAACCTGCGCTGACCCCCGTGTTAGGGTCGGATCCTATCTAAGGAGTGCTGTGCTGACAGCTTCGTCTTCCCCTGTGACAGCAGGCACCCCGCGTTTCCGGTCTTCGCTCGTGCGGACCCTGGCCCTGACGGCGTCGCTGGCGATCGCCGTTCTGGCCCTCACTTTCGGCCCGACCGGCGCCAATGCGTTCGCCGCGACGCAGGACCTGACCCAGTGCAACGGCGAACTGGGCGGCGGTGGTAAGGAACTCGACTGCACCATCGACATCGTCAACACGCTGAACCTGACGACCGGCACGGAGAGCTCGACGGTCACCACCAAGGTCTGCTCTGGACCCAACCAGGCCGCGATCTGCGGCGACTCCGTGACGACGTCGTATAACCTGCTCACCAAGTCGGTCAACCAGTGCAACGGCTCCGTGAACGGAGGCGGTTCCACCCTCACCTGCAGGGTGACCGTCGTCAACAACATCACGGGCGCCCCCGCCAACTCGGGCACGACCGGTGCAACGGTCAACCAGTGCAACTACGCCGGCACCGGCGGTGGCACTGCGCCGACCCTCAACTGCGACCCCAACCCCGCCTCCGTATCAGGCGCCACGATCACCCAGTGCAACTACTCTGTCAACGGCGGCGGCGCCCCCGACCGGGTCACCTGCACCGTTGGACCGTCCACGGTGAGCGCGCTGCTGCCCGTGACGGTCAACCAGTGCAACGACTCCGCCAACGGCGGCGGGTCCCTCGTCACCTGCAGCGTGGCGCTGACGAACAACATCACCACTGCTGCCGGGAGCACGACCCCGATCCCCGTGAAGAACGTCCTGCACGATTCCAAGACCGACGGGTTCGGCCTGGCCGCGGGCCACGACGCCGGCAACCTCGGCGGAACGGCGTTCCTGGGCGCCGGTGTCCTCATCCTGCTGGCCGCCGGCCTGCTGACCGCCTCCGCCGCCACCCGCAAGGCTGACGCCCGTCGCTAGCAGGAGGCTGCTGGTCGGGGCCGCAGCCCTGCTCTGCGCGATCGCCGGAGGCCTGATCGCGGTCGGTGTCGCCGGTGGTTCGGATGCCGGCCCGCCGGCATCCCTCCGCCGCACCCCCGCTCCGGCCGAGACCGCGGCGCCGTCCTCGGCGGCTCCGACCACGGATCCCATCGCGAACGCCGTCATCGCGGCCTCCGCGCCGCTGCGCCTCCGGGTCCCGGCCATCTCGCTCGATGGCGCGGTGACGGAGTACACCCAGCAGATGATCGACGATCGGGACGGCTTCGATCCCCCCGACCTGTCGACCATTTCGTGGGACACCACCATTGCGGGCGGACTGGCCGGAACGGACTCGGCCAACACGGTCTATCTCTACGGGCATTCCTGGGTCGATGCGGCGGTCTTCAACGGCCTCAAGGAGATGAAGGCCGGGGACCTGGCAGCGGTCGACACGGCAAACGGCACCCTGTGCTACCAGGCCCAGAAAACGCTCACCCTCGACAAGGCGGAGTACAAGAGCAACGACGAACTGACGAATGCGATCCCGAACCGCCTGGTCCTGGTCAGCTGCTATCGACCCGTCGGCTACGATCCGAACTCGGCCACGGTGAAGAACATCGTCGTGGTGCTGCAACTGGACCAGAACGCCACCAACGCCGGCTGCTGAGCGACGCCGTCACTGCGCCCTTGCCCGCGGCACCCTCGGCCGCACGAGCGAGTGGCTGTCCCTGAGCAGCTGCTCGACCAGGGCGTCCTCGACCTGACCGCCGAGCACGATCGTGATCCAGTGCTTCTTGTTCAGGTGGTAGCCCGGGGTGATCTGCCCGGCGAATTCCTCCCGCAGGGCACGACTCTCCTCCGGGTCGCACTTAAGCGACACCGTCAGCGGCTCCCCCGCCAGAGCGGAGAGGGCGAAGATCTTGCCGTTGCCGCTGGTCTTGAACACGCTCGTCTCCTCCCCGAACGGGAACGTCTCCACAGCCTGGGGCAGGCTCAGGCAGAAGTCGACGAGGGCATCCGGGGTCATGGCTTCGAGACTAGACCGTCACCGCATTCATGGCACCGGCCGTCAACTCCACCGAGCGCAACCGGTCGGCGACGTCGCGGGAGGCATGCGCGATGATGAGCTCGTCGGCCTGGGTGGCCGCGGCGAAGTCCTCGAGGAAGTCCCGCACCACGTCGGGCGTGCCGATGGCGGAGTACCGCATCATGTTCGCGATCTGGCGTCCCTCGTTCGTGGTGAGGAACGCGTCGATCTGCGCGTCGGTGTAGTCGGGTGCGGCCGGACCGCGGGCGATCATGCCGCGCACCCTGGCGCGCCGGGTCGTCTCGAACTGGAGCGTCGCATCCGCCTGGTCGTCGGCGGCGATCACGTTCACGCCGACGATCACGTGCGGGGCGGAAAGCTGGCGCGACGGGACGAAGTCGCGCCGGTAGGTGGCGACGGCTTCGAAGAGGGAGTCGGGCGCGAAGTGCGACGCGAACGCGTAGGGCAGGCCGAGCCTGGCCGCGAGCTGGGCTCCGAAGAGCGAGGACCCGAGGATGTAGAGGGGCACGTCGGTGCCGGCGCCGGGCACGGCCCGCACTCCGGGGACGACAGACTCGTCGCGCAGGTAGGCCTGCAGTTCGACCACGTCCTGCGGGAACTGGTCGGATGCCCTCGGGTCGCGGCGCATGGCCCGCGCGGTGGTCTGGTCGCTGCCGGGCGCGCGGCCGAGCCCGAGGTCGATCCGGCCGGGGTAGAGCTCCGCGAGGGTGCCGAACTGTTCGGCGATCGAAAGCGGCGAGTGATTGGGGAGCATGACGCCGCCGGCGCCCAGCCGGATCGTGGAGGTGTGCGCGGCGACGTGGCCGATCAGGATGCTCGTTGCCGACGAGGCGATCGTCGGCATATTGTGGTGCTCGGCGTACCAGACCCGGCTGTAGCCGTGCCTCTCGGCGGCCTGGGCGAGCGCGACGCTGGCCGCGAAGCTCTCCCTCGCGGTCTGCCCGGGGGCGATGGGGGCGAGGTCGAGTATGGAAAGCGGAATCGTCATGCTTGGGGCAACGGGATCCGCCCCCGAATCGTTACCCGGCACACGAAATCAGATTCCGCACGGAGGACCGGCGATCCCGGAACCGGCGGTGAGCGCCTACCGGGTCAGGCGGACCGGCGAAGCCGGCCGACGCCTGGCAGGAAGCGGCCCACCCGCGCCCCATAGCCGGCGTAGTCCGAATGCTCGGCCAGGAGCATCCGTTCCTCCCACCGGGCCTTGCCGGCCAGCAGCAGCACCAGCGCAAGCCACGTGGCAAGATGCCAGGCCGATGCGCCGAACAGGGCGAGCCCCAGCCCGCCGGTCATCAGCCCGGTGTAGATCGGGCTGCGCACGAGGCCGTACACCCCGGTGGTGACCAGCGGGGCGTGCTCCCGCGGGATCGGGCTGGCCGTCAGCGCCGGCCCCAGGCCGACCACGCCGAGCACCGCGAGGCTCACGCCGCCCGCGCAGAGCACGATCGCCGCGACCAGGACACCCAGGTTGACGGGCCACAGCGCCCCGTGCGGGAGGAGGGCCAGCGCAGCGAGCAGCACGAACTGCGCGGAGACCAGGCCGAACGCGAACACACGCTTCATGACTCGAGGCTACGCCGGTGCGGGTGGCACCGGGTGGCGGCAGGGAATCGCGCACGGTCGCCCTTGACCGCCCGCGCGAACAGTCACACACTGGCACGGCCGGCACCGGCCGGCCTGAAAGGACGGACCGATGGACTACGAACGCTCCTTCCTGATCGTGGTCGGCGTCGATGGTTCCCCCGAGTCGATTTCCGCCCTGCGCTGGGCCGTCGACGAGGCGCGCGTCCGCCACGGCCGGGTGCGCCTGATCACGTCCTGGTCCTACCCGCCGCGCACCGCGGACGTCGACGGTGAGTTCATCGACGACCGGTCAGAGCGCGGCGCCGAGCGGATCCAGGCCGTCGCGCTGGACGCCGTCCCTTCCGACGGGGTGGCCCTCACCGGCACCATCGTCCAGGGACCCCCGGCATCGGTTCTGCTTGACGCTGCCGACGGCGCCGACCTGCTCATCGTCGGGTCGCGCGGGCTCGGCGGGTTCAGCGGGCTGCTCCTCGGCTCGGTCTCGAGCCAGCTGATCCACCATGCCCCGTGCCCGGTGCTGGTCATCCGGTCGTAGCGGTGCCCTGCCGGTCATGTCCACCGGGCTGGTGCCGACGGGCCTGCGCACCATCTTGGAATTCGCCGCCGCCGCCGTGACGCTCTCCGCCGTCAACCTGATGGCGACATGGACAACGGCGACGGCACCAGCGCCACGGGAACGGCAGCGATCTCCGCGGCGAAGGCGTTCGTCGCCGCAACGAAGTAGCGCCGGTCAGGGGCTGACCCCGATCAGCCGAGCGAGCCGCCGGCGATCTCGTAGGACCACAATTCGCTGCTGACCCCGACGGGGCGGGGGGCAGGCTCGCCGTCCTTGGGCGTCTCACTGCGGTGCCCGTGGCCGAACGCCGGCGAATTCAGCCAGGCCTGGAACGAATCGTCGTCCGCCCAGCGGGTCACGACGAGCCAGGTCTTGCGATCGTCGGTGGGCTTCAGCAGTTCGAAGCCCTCGAAGCCGGGGCGATCGTCGACGGCGCCGGCCCGCGCGGCGAATCGGCGGGCAAGCTCGTCACCGCCGTCTTCGGGAACGGTGATCGCGTTGATTTTGATGATCGTCATCGGGGCTTCCTTCGGTTCGTGGCAACAGAGCCTTTCCCATGCTGGCACGACCGGCTGTGCCGAAGCTGCGACGCCCACCGCGTCGCGCAAGGTTGAGAGAATGAACGGATGAGTGACGCCGCCGAGTTCGTGGACGCGACCCTGCAGCGCGAGGGCGACCCCCACCGGGCCGGCGCCGAGCAGGCCAGGCTGCGCAGCGAACTGCGATTCTACGGCGCATCGGTCGGCGCGGTGCGGGGAACGATTCGCGACGCTCTCCGCCGCTACCCCGGACTCACCCACGACGAGATCACCGCGTTGAGTTCGGAGCTGTGGGCGGTGCCGGTGTTCGAGCGCCGTCTCGCGGCGATCGTGCTGCTTCAGTCGCGAGTGCGGATGCTGCAGAACTCGGACCTGACCCGGATCGAAAGCTTCGTGCGGGCCGCGCGACTGCCGGTCCTGGTCGATCTGCTCGGCGACGGCGTGGTCGGACCGTTGCTCGCGCTGTTGGACCCGCCCGGCCGGACCCGGGCGCAGACCGTGCTGGACCGCTGGTTGAATGACGGCGATGAGTGGCTTCGGCGCGCCGCGCTGCTGGCCCGCGAGCAGGCAGGGGGCGACCGGGCAGGGAGCGAGCACGCGGGCTGAGGCGCCTGGGCCGATCCCTCCCGATCATCCTCCTGTGCGATGCCGGCCGACGTCGCCGGTGCCGTCAGAGGAGCGGGAGCACCTGTTCGCGCACCTGTTTGCGCAGGATCTTGCCGAGCATCGACCGCGGCATGTCCTCGATCTGCACGATCCTCCGCGGGATCTTGTACGCCGCGAGGTGCTCGCGGCAGTGGGCCCGCTGCGCCTCCTCGTCCAGCGTCGTCCCCGGCTTCAACTCGACGGCCGCGACGACCATCTCCCCGCCCCGCTCCAGCGGCTTGCCGAAGACGGCGGCGTCGACGACATCCGCGTGCAGGCGCAGCACGGCCTCGACCTCGGAGGGCGACACGTTGAACCCGCCGGTGATGACCAGTTCCTTGGCCCGGTCCACAATCGTGGTGAAGCCATCTTCGTCGACGGTGACGATGTCGCCGGTGCGTAGCCAACCGCCCGGCAGAAGCGTCTTCGCGGTCTCCTCCGGGTTGTTCCAGTAGCCCTGGAACACCTGCGGCCCCTGCAGCAGCAGCTCCCCAGGCTGGCCCTGCGGCACCAGGGCGGTCGGGTCGTCGAGGTCGACGACCTTCATCCGGGTCGAGGGGAAGGGAACGCCGATCGTGCCGGGGCGGCGGCTGGGATGGAACGGATTGCCCAGCGCCACCGGGGAGGATTCGGTCATGCCGTAGCCCTCGACGAGCAGCCCGCCTGAGACCGATTCCCACAACTCGACGACATGCTCCGGCAGGTTCATCGCGCCCGAGATGCAGTACTTGCAGGAGCGCAGCGAGATTCCGCGCTCCTTCGCGGCGAGCGCGGTGCGCTCATAGATCGGCGGCACCGCGCAGTACACCGTCGCGGGCGACTTCTTCATGGCGTCGAGGATGAGATCGGGGTCGAACTTGGGGAACAGCACGAGCAGGCCCTGCTTGCGGATGCCGTAGGTCAGGTACAGCGTCATGCCGAACGCGTGGAACATCGGCAGGATCGCGTAAAAGATCTCCTTGCGGTACTCGGCCCCGTGCATCCACGCCTCCCCCTGCAGGGCGTTCGCATAGAGGTTGAAATGGGTGAGCTTGGCACCCTTGGGCCGGCCGGTGGTGCCCGAGGTGTACTGGATCGCCGCGAGGTCGTCGACGGAGGGGCGCGGATGCTCCCGGTCGAGGTGCCCGTGCGCCAGCAGGTCCTTCCACGGCGTCGTTCCCGGCGCGGCGCCGGTGAGCGCCTCACGGGACTCCCGCAGGCTCTTCACCGGCAGGTACAGGGCGAGCCGTTTGACCGGGGGGAACGCGCTGAGGAGGTTGACCGAGACCACATGATCGATCTCGATATCGGCCGGGAACGCGCGAACCGATGCCGCCACCTTGTCCCAGGCGATCACGACGCGGGCCTGGTGGTCCTCGAACTGGTGCCGCAGCTCCCGGGACGTGTAGAGCGGGTTGTGCTCGACCACGACCGCGCCCAGCCGCAGCACCGCGTAGAACGCCACGACGTGCTGGGGGCAGTTCGGCAGGATGAGGGCGACCCGGTCCCCTGCCCGCACGCCCAGGTGCCGCAGCCCCTCCGCGGCACGGTCGACCTGGTCGCCGAGTTCGGTGTAGCTGGTGCGGCGACCGAAGAACTCCAGCGCCGGATGATCGCCGGCCTCCGCCACCGACCGCTCGAACATCGCCACCAGCGATTCCGTGGGCAATTCGATCTCGGCCGGGACGCCCGGCTGGTAGTTCTTCACCCAGGGCTGCTGCTCAGTGTTCGCCATGGACCCATTCTCCCGCGAACCGGTCCCTCCCGTCGCCGGTGATCACGCTGTATGCGGAAAGCAGGCGATCGCCCGACTCAGCCGCCGGTGTACCGGAAGATGTAGAGCCCCGAGTCCCGGTCGCTCGCGGCAACATATTCGATGCCATTGCTCTCGAACACTTGGACACCCCAGATGTTGTTGCCTCCCTGGTCAATGAAGCGGCCGGTCTCGACGAGTTTGTTGTCGACGATCTTCGCCACGCGGAAACCGCCGGAATAGTAGGAAAAGTACGCCAGATCAGCCCGCTGCTTGGACGTGGCCACCTCGTGCACCGAAAGATCGCCGAACCCCTGCGCGAAGGCCGGGTCTTCTGCCTCGGGGATCGCATACGTGTCCAGCTCGGCCATCTTCCCCGTCGAGTTGTCGAAGAGGTGGACGTAGCCCCAGCCGTCGAAGAACGCGCGGACCGAGACGACGTCTCCGATATCGCCCAGGCTCACGCCTGGAATGAGGCTGCCTGCACCCGCAAGACAGGCCGCGTTGTCGTACAAGGCCGCCCTATCGAAGAGGCCGAATCCGGTCTTGCGATCGACCGAGAAAGTGGGGATGGACCCGTCGACGCTCATGCCGAACGCGCCGCATCCGTCGGAACCCTCCCGGTTGACAATGACGATGCCCTCATAGCCGCCGGCCGCTTCCACGCTGGCCACCTTCTCCGTGAACGTGCAGAGACCGCGGGTGACGACCGCGACCTGCCTGCCGCTGGTGGTGTTCGGCGCCGGTACCACGAGCGGATCACCGGCACAGGCCCGGCCCGCGTAGACGGCGTCCCCGGTCAGCGACTCGCCGCCCTGCAACTGAGGGGTATTGCTGCCCTGCGAGATCTGGAACGCAGTCGCCGTATCATCCGTGCTGCCCTCGGCGCCGTTGGGTGCGAAGTCCTCGTCGGCGCCAATGACGTACCTGTTGTCGAGCGTGAACTCGCCCTGGTGGCCGTTGCCCTCCGGTTTCTCGATCAGGCCGGCGGCCTCCTGGAGCTGCGGATCGGGATTCGTGAAGTCCGTATCGCCCAGATAGATCGGTTTCTGCACATCGGTCATGTCGACGGAGACGTAGCCGGCGTCCCAGTAGGACAGGAGCATGACCTGTTTGCCGGCAATCTGCTTCACCACCAGGTCGTGCAGGAACACCTCGGTCAGGTTCGCCGGTGCGCTCTGCAGGATCTGCGGAAAGGTTTTGTCCAAGTCGTACTCTGCAGTGAGGAAGGGCTTCTTCGGGTTGGTGATGTCCATGATGTCGACGTCGGTGCCCTCTTCGTTGTCAACGATAACCGCGTAGGCCTTGTCGCCGGCATCCCACGCGAACACGCTGTGGGTCTCGTTCGCGGCTTTCTTGCCCTGGCCGTTCACTGTGGAATCGCCGACGCCCTCGGCGAGCGGCGTGGGGTGGGCCGGGTTCGTCACGTCATAGAGGTTCATGCCGCCGAAACCTACTTTGTCCTTGCACTTCTCGTTATTGCTGACCAGCACGTCGCCCGTGAAGGCGGGTGTGTCAATCCTCAGCGCCTGGATACCCTCCCCCGGGTAACTGCCCTCCTTGGCCTGAATGAAGGCGACCTCCTTCGGTTTCGCCGGGTCCTTGATGTCGACGACGTGCACGCCGTTATAGGTACATGTCACGGCACCCCACGCTGCGAGGTAGGCGTAATCCTTGAAGACACCGACATCGGCGATCTTCTCCGGGACGGCGTTCTTCATCTTCAGCTTGGAAATCAGGTCCACGTTTGACTGGGTGGCGGGCAGATGGCCGGCCGTACCGCCGTGCTGGCTGGCGTCGCGGGCGCCGTCGGCGCTCGACACCGCACCGTCTTCGTCGGGTTGCGCTGAGGCAACGGATGTTGTGGCGAGGATCAACGCGGCGACTGACACCATCGTCAATGCAGCACGGATCGCGGACGACTTGACCATGACACTCCTTCGGGTCTGGGTTCCTCGGGCGGTTCAGGCGAATACCGGAACTGTAGTACTGACCTTGTGCCTACGGGAAGGCCCCCGGCGGATAAATCAGGTCGATTGCCCGGAAGCGGTCACCGGGCGACCACCCGGACGCGATACCGTTGGTAGTATGACGCCCCCTGATACCACCACGCCGCGTGAGGCAGACACTGCCCCCGAAGCGAAGACTTTCTCCGACCTCGGGCTCAATGATGCAATGCTCAAGGCACTCAAAGACGTCGGATACGAAACCCCCTCGGCCATCCAGGCCGCCACCATCCCCCCGCTCCTCGCCGGCCGGGACGTGGTCGGCCTCGCCCAGACCGGAACCGGCAAGACGGCCGCCTTCGCGCTGCCGATCCTCTCCCGCCTCGACCTGGCCCAGAAAACCCCCCAGGCACTCGTCCTCTCGCCGACCCGTGAACTCGCCCTGCAGGTGTGCGAGGCGTTCGAGAAGTACGCCGCCCACATGCGCGGCGTGCACGTGCTGCCCGTCTACGGCGGACAGGGCTATGGCGTTCAGCTCTCCGCGCTGCGCCGAGGCGTGCACATCGTCGTCGGCACCCCCGGCCGCATCATGGACCACCTCGAAAAGGGCACGCTCGACCTGTCCCAGCTGAAGTACCTGGTGCTCGACGAGGCCGACGAGATGCTCAAGATGGGCTTCGCCGAAGACGTCGAGACGATCCTCGCCGACACCCCCACCGACAAGCAGGTCGCCCTGTTCTCGGCGACCATGCCGGCGCAGATCCGGCGGATCTCGAAGAAGTACCTGAACGACCCCGAAGAGATCACGATCAAGAACAAGACCACGACCTCCGCGAACACCACGCAGCGGTACCTGATGGTGTCGTACCCGCAGAAGGTCGACGCGCTCACCCGCATCCTCGAGGTCGAGAACTTCGAGGGCATGATCGTCTTCACCCGCACCAAGAACGAGACCGAGCTGCTCGCCGAGAAGCTGCGTGCCCGCGGCTACTCCGCCGCGGCCATCAACGGCGACGTGGCCCAGGTGCAGCGCGAGCGCACGGTCAACCAGCTCAAGTCGGGCAAGCTGGACATCCTGGTCGCAACGGATGTCGCCGCGCGCGGCCTCGACGTCGACCGCATCAGCCACGTTGTCAACTACGACATCCCGATCGACACCGAGTCGTACGTGCACCGGATCGGCCGCACCGGCCGCGCCGGGCGCAGCGGCGCCGCGATCAGCTTCGTCACGCCGCGCGAGCGTCACCTACTCAACGCGATCGAGCGGGCGACCCGTCAGCCGCTCACGCAAATGCAGCTGCCGAGCTTCGAGGACGTCAACGTCACCCGACTGGCGCGTTTCGACGACGCCATCACTGAGGCCCTCGGCCAGGCCGAACGGATCAGCGCCTTCCGCGACATCATCGGTCACTACGTCGAGCACCACGATGTTCCCGAAGCGGATGTCGCGGCAGCCCTGGCGGTCGTCGCCCAGGGCGAGACTCCCCTGCTGCTCACCCAGGCGGATGCCCGCGCACAGCGGCCCGAGCGCGCCGACCGCGGCGACCGTGCTGAGCGTGCCCGCGCCGACGCCGGTCGCGGCGACCGCCGTGACGACCGCCGTGACGACCGCGGCGAACGCGGAGAGCGCGTCGAGCGAGTGGAACGACGCCCGCGCGACAACAACCGGGCGATGGCCTCGTACCGCATCGAGGTCGGCAAGCGCCACAAGGTGGAGCCCCGCCAGATCGTCGGCGCCCTCGCCAATGAGGGTGGCCTGAGCCGCGAGGACTTCGGTCACATCCAGATCAACCCGGAGTACTCGCTCGTCGAGCTGCCCGCCGACATGCCCGGCGATGTGCTGGGCCGCCTGGAGAACACCCGCATCAGCGGCAAGCTGATCGAGATCCGCGCCGATGGTGGCGGACCCGTCCGTCGGGAGGGACGCGCCGAGCGCCCACCGCGCCAGCCGCGCCGCGACTGACCCCGTTCGGCGGACGCTTCACCTGCGGGTGGAGCGTCCGTCTGTTCAACGGGGGTGACAGGTCGGGGCCGGACGGGACGCTGGCTAGCCGGCCGGGGCGACGGACGCGGCGATCGCCTTCGCGCTGCGCTCCAGGAACGACACGATCTCAGCCGAGGGCATCTCGGTATTGAGCGCGCTCTCGACGAGGATCTCCTCGACGAAGGCGACCCAGGAGCGCATGGCGATGCGGAGCATGTCGGAATCCGGGAAGCCGAGTTCCAGCAGGACGTCGATGACCCGCTGCGCCTGCAGGGCTCGGGCCTGGTCGACGACGTCCCGCACCTCCGTGTCACCGCTCGCGACGCCGCGCACGAGGGAGTAGAACGTTCCCCGGTGATCGCGCACGAAGCGCACGATCCGCTCGAGGGTATCCCGCAGCCGGTCGTCGGGCGGGAGGTCGGCGGACGGTTTCGTCGCACGGAGCATGCTGTCCCTGGCGGTGCGCACGACCTCTCGGTGCATCCCCTTCTTCGAGACGAAGTAGTGGAAGAGCAACCCGCGCGACACTCCCGCCTCGGCGGACAGATACTCCATCGTGAGCGATTCCAGGGGGTGACCGGCGAGCGAGGCCACTCCGATCGACACGAGCTGGGCGCGCCGTTGTTCGGGGCTGAGCCGGGTGCGTCGATCCGCTTGCATGAGTCGAGCCTACCGGCCCGGGTGGTCGGTGCCACGGCCGCGCGAGCCCGTGCCGCCGTGTCGGTTTCCGCGCACGCCCCGGCCCCGATGAAGGGCAATTACCCCCATTCGCGTGACAGATCACCCTGATCCATGCAACTCTTATTAGCATCTTCGTCAATAACGACGAGGCGGCCGCCCTGGCCTGGATCAAGGAGGATCTATGACCATTTCCAAGCTCACCGGCTCGTATCCCGGCCGGATCGTACTGGCCGCGGTTCCCGTGGCGGTCGCGTCCACCCTGCTGCTGGCGGGGGTCGCCCAGGGCGCGGTGCCCGTGTCATTCGCGGTGTCCGGCAGCCAGTTCCAGATCAGCGCCTCGCAACTCGACGGCACCGGCTTCTCGCAGTACGCCGGGGTCACCGACGACACGGCCGGCGATCCGCACCAGGTCGCCATCGCCAACATCACCTCCGCAAGCCTGGCCGACCTGTGCCAGTCCGTGGTGACCGACACCCCGCTCGGCAAGGTCGGCATGCTCATCACGGCGGGCGGCGGCGGCAAGCCGGCGACCGCGACCGACCTGCAGATCGGCATGACCGACCTCAAGGGGGACTCGACCTTCGGCAACATCCGCATCGGCGTGGACGCGTCGACGGTCAATACCGCGCCCAAGGGCTCGGCGGGCGATTTCGCCCAGGATGCCGACACCATCAAGATCGCGGGCCTGCAACAGACCGCGTGGAGCACCCAGGCCTCGGTGTTCACCCTCACCGGCATGCACCTTGAGCTCACGGACGGGTCCAAGGGATGCTTCTGACCAGGATTGCCCGTCCGGACGTGGCCGAGCGCATGACGACCTCGCCGTGGGCGGCCTTCCGAGCCTGGCGCCGCGGCAGGCCGTTCGCGGGAGGCGTGCTCACCTCGCTGGCGGGTGTGGAGATGTTCTTCTCCGGCCAGCTCGACGTGGGCAAGATCCACGTGCAGGTCGGAATCGAGGGCCTGCAGGCGACAATCATCCCGCTCCTGCTCGTGCTGCTCGGCATCCTCGCGGTGACGATGCCGGTGCACCGCATCTTCTACGGTGTGATCGCACTGTCGGTGTCGGTCTACTCCCTGATCGGCGTCAACCTCGGCGGGTTCTTCATCGGCATGCTCCTCGGCGCCATCGGCGGGGTGCTGACGGTGGCGTGGCTGCCGAGACCGCGTGCACCGCGCCAGCCGGGCGCCGAAACGCCGGCGTCCGACGCCGACGCCGGGCACTCGCCGGCGGAGCCGCCCCCGCTCGTGCGGCGCCGCCGGTGACCGCCGGTACGGGCCGCGCCCGCGCGCCTGGCACCGGGCTGCTCGCCGTCGTCTTCCTCGTCTCGCTGTCCGGGATCGGGGCGGCGCGGGCTCCCGCATCATCCGGATTCTGCCTTCCTCCGCTCATGGAGTGCAGTTCCCCCGCTCCCCCGGCGCCGCCACCGGCCCCGGTGCCGAGTCCGCTCGGCGACCTGCCCGGAGGCCTCGGCACGGTTCCGGGCACGGCGCCGCCCGGCCCCGCGGCACCGGCCGCGCCGGCCGTGGCGGATCCCGGCGCTCCCACGTTCACCCTGCCGGCCGCCCAGCTCGGAGGATCGTCGATCTCCTTCTCCGGGATCACCGCCGTGAGCGTCGTTACCGTTCCGCTCGCCGACGGAAGCCGCACCTCGGTACTCAAGCTCGAGGCCGACGACATCGTCATCGACGACTTCCTTCTCGACGTGCGGAAGGCGACCGGCCCGTCCCTGGTCACGAATTCCGGGCGGATGGAGCTGCGCGGCAACGTGAAGGTTTACCTGGACTCCGTCACCGGAACCCTGCTCGACGGCGCTGCGTTCACGCTCGGCGCGGCCACCCCTCCCCCGGGCGACGAGTTGCCGCCATCGCTGCTCAAGGTGCACCTCGGTCTCGTCGGAGTGACCGCGAATTCGATCACCCTGACGCCATCCCACCAGCAGATGCACTGAGCCGCACCCGCTGCGGCGGCACCGGGGCCGAGGTCATCGCCCGCGCCTGCCCCCCTGGAGAACACCCGCGGACTCCGACCTCAAGGGATTATTCCGCACGCGCGGGAAGCCGGCGGCCCCTGATCAACAGCCAGAAGATCAGCGCCACCTCGCCCACGAAGAGGAACTGGCCGAAGACGGCGGTGAAGCCGTCGACGAGCAGGGTACCGACAGCATCCGCCAGATAGCCCATTCCGGCCACCGAGAGCAGGATGCCGAAGATCCGCGCCATGAACCCCGACCGGTAGGCCAGGTAGCCCACCAGGAGCAGGTGAATACCGAAGAGGCCGAGGCCGGTCACCCAGATGGTGGTGAACGCGTCGATCGAGTTGAGCGCAGCGACCGGGTGGTCCAGGAGCGTGTACGCGGTCACGAGCCGACCGATGGCCACCATGAAGACGGCGGCGAAGACCACCCGCGCCCAGGCGGCCACCGCCGACACGACCGGGTTCACCGGCCGGAACAGCGCGTACAGCGCACCGGCCACGATGACGTCGAGAATCGTCACGACGAACAAGCTTGCGATGCCGGCGAGGAACAGCGGCGCCGACTCGGCGATGTCCCGGGCTGTTCGTTCCGCGTCCCCCGGGGTCACAAGAGGAACTATGGCGCCGAAGTTGCCCAAGCCCGCCAGCACCGCCATCAGCGCCAGGGCGATTCCCGCGACCAGGCTCGCCATGCGGGGCGGCCAGCCCCTGAAGTCCACTGTCACGGGGTGTGCTTTCCCGTCGATCTCGCCGGCGGCCTGTCGGATTGCGGTCATCGTAATCTCCATCTCCAGATAAACTTATGTTGTAAGTAAAATACCGCTACGTCGTAAGCGTGTTAACCGGCTCAGTGCATGAACCGGGGAGTATCGGTGGCCGGCTTCCCGGCCGGCACAAGCAGCAGCGATGCCAGGGCGGCCGCGGCCGCGGCGACTCCCGCGGTCACAAAGGCCGCCACGAACCCGTCGACGGTCCGCGGTGCGGCGAGACTGCTCGCGGCGACGACGGACAGGGTTGCGACACCGAGTGCGGCGCCGAGTTCGTGGAAAGTGTTGATCACCGCAGAGGTGATCCCCAGCTCGTCCGGCTGCGCCTGCGACATCGCGGTCGTCGTGGCAGCGACGAAGGATGATCCCAGACCCACGGCCGCGACGCTGACGCCGGTGATCAGGAGCGGGACCACGTCCACGGTGAGCGCCGCCATCCCCGTGCCGATCGCGGCGAACACGAAGGCGCTCGTCGCAACCGCTCGGCCGCCGGCATGGGAGACCAGTCGCCCGGACAGGTGGGCCCCGGCGAGGGTGGCCAGGGCAACCGGAAGGAAGGCCAGCCCGGACACCAGCGGCGACCATCCATGGTGGTTTTGGAGAATGAAGGACAACAGGAAGAAGCTGCCGACGAGCAGCGCGCTCGCGGCGAGCATGACCACGATCCCCGCCCGCACCGGGCGCCGGGCCAGGATTTCGAAATCAAGCAGCGGATCAGCAGCTTTGCGTTCGCGCACGATGAACAGCGCGAACAGCACCACTGCCGCGATGATCAGGGCAATCCCGCCCACTGGCTGCCGCGTATCGCCGATGCTGGTGATTCCGTAGATCAGGCTGCCCACGCCGAGCGTCACGAGGACCGCGCCGACCAGGTCCATCCGCCGATCGGAGCGGAGAACCGTCACGGCCGGAACGACGAGGGGAAGCACAATGGCCACGACAACACCGACGGGGATGTTGATGAAGAAGATCCAGCGCCAGCCCGGCCCGTCGGTGAGGAGACCGCCCACGAGGACGCCGGCGGCCGCGCCGACGGCCCCGACGGCGCCCCAGATGGCCAGCGCGCGGTGACGCTCCGCCCCGGCGAATCTCCCGGTCACGGTGGCCAGGGCGGAGGGAGAAAGCAACGCCGCGCCGATGCCCTGACCTGCTCGCGCGAGCAGGAGGGCCGCCACAGAACCGGCGAAACCCGCGAGGAGTGACGAGACGGTGAAGAGAATCAGACCGACCAGGAAGACGCGCCGGGAGCCCAGGAGATCAGATAGCCTGCCTCCGAAAAGCAGGAGACCACCGAAGGGAATGACATAGGCGGTGATCGCCCAACTGGCGGAGCCGCTGTCGAGGCCCAGTTCCCCCGCAATCTGCGGCAACGCGATATTGATGACGGTGATGTCGAGGATGAGCATGAACTGGGCCGCACAGAGCAGCAGCAGGGCAAGCCAGCGCCCCCGCCCTGGCGCCGCCTGGGTCTGCGGGTGGATGCGCTGCACAAACGATGGATGCGACATGGGTCCTCCTAAGTCAAACATTAATGTACGAGATACTATAACCCCAACATGTCTGTTTGAGATAGAGTGATGTCATGACCACAGCAACGGCAGATCGCACCCCCCGAGCCGACTCCCAGCGCAATCGCGCGGCGATCCTCGACGCGGCCCTGTCCTGTCTGGCGGCGAACCCGCGGGCGAGCATGGCAGAGATCGCCCAATCCGCCGGAGTCGGGCGAGTGACTCTTTACGGCCACTTCTCATCTCGCACGGAACTCATCGAGGCCGCCGCCGCCCAGACCATGCACCGCGCCGAAGCCCGGCTCGCCCCACTGGACCTGACCGGAGATCCCCGCGAGGCACTGGAGCTGCTCGTCACCTCCTCCTGGCGGATCGTCGACGACTCCCGCGGGATCATCGCCGCCGCAGAGGCCGAACTGGGCACCGACCGCGTCCGCGACCACCACGACGAAGCCATGCACCGGGTGCAGCGGCTGATCGAGCGGGGCCAGGCCGCCGGGGTCTTCCGCACCGACCAGCCCGTCGAATGGCTCACCGCGTGCTACTTCGCGATAGTCCACGGCGCGGCCGCCGAGATCCGAGCCGGACGCCTGAACGAAACCCAGGCGGCCGCGTTCCTTCCCGCCACCATCCTTGCCCTCGTCACGGAACCGGCGGAGCGGCTGCCGCGCGCGGACTGAAAGAGCCCGCTCCCCCCGCCCGGACCCTCCGATCGGCCGGCCTGCTTCAGCAGCGTTGCGACGGCAGGGGGCAGAATGGGGGTATGAAAGCCGAGATTCTCTATATCCCCGACTGCCCGAACTCGGCCGCTGCCGGGGTCGCGCTCCGGGACGCGTTGAACGAGACCGGGCACTCCGACGTCGTGATCGATTTTCACCTGCTGACCTCCAGCGATGAGGCCGCGCAGGTTCCGTTTGCCGGGTCGCCGACGATTCTGCTGGACGGAGTCGATGCATTCCCGCCGAGTGCGCGGGTCACCGACCTTGCCTGCCGGGTCTATCGAACCGACCAGGGACCAGCCGCAGTGCCCTCGGCGAACGACCTCATCGACGTGATCCGCGAACGATCGGGCACCGCGCGCTGATTCTGCTGTTCAGGTCCCCGTCACCAGGCGGACACTTCGGGCGACTTGTCTGGTCTGCGGGTTGGGCACAGGCCCCCCCACAAGGAGGACACGATGAAGTACACGAAAATCGGTGTGACCACGGCAGTGGGCCTGGGACTCGGCCTGGCGGTTCTCACCGCAGCCACGCTTCCTGCGACCGCAACCCCGGACACCCCCAAAGCCGGCGTCGCAACGAACTCCGCCTTCGGCATCCAGAACAATGTTCTCGCCGCGGGCCTTGAGCAGAGCCCGGTGGCCTACGGCCAGCTGCCGTTGACCAACCCGAACGGCGGAATCTCGCACTACGGCTACAATACCTCCAACGGCGGTCCGCTGACCCAGGATGCGAAAGAGGCGTTCAAGACCGAGCCCGACAAGAACGTCTACCTCAACTTCGGCGGGAAGCACTACCTGTTCCAGGGTCACGAGGGAGGACCGCAGGGGTACGTCACCCGGGTCAACCTTGACGAAAAGGACCTCGCCAAGCGGGTCACCTTGATTGCCGACACCCGGTCCGATGGGGCCGCCGTTCCCACCTTCGACGGCATCACCTGGGATCCGTTCACCCACCAGCTCCTCCTGGCCGCTGAGGCCGCGGCACCGAAGGGTGGCGTCTTCGGCATCACCCTCGACGACAACGGCGACCCGGTCGACGGCAAGATCGTCCCCCTCCCGGCGCTCGGTTCCGGCGGCTATGAGGGCATCCAAAATGACTCAGCAGGCAATGTCTGGCTGGTCGAGGACATCGGCGGCGCCAAGTCTGCCGGCGGCAAAGTGCCCAACAGCTACGTCTACCGGTTCACGCCGACGAAGGCGGGCGACCTGTCCACCGGCACCCTGCAGGCCCTGCAGGTCAGCCGCACCGACGGCTCCGCAGTCACGGCCGCACAGTTGGCGGACAACCCGTCCGACCAGTTCGTCACCGACCTGCACAGCTACGGTGCATCGTTCGATACGAAGTGGGTCACGGTCACCCCTGGCGCCGACAACGGCGCGACCGCCGCGGCGGCCGCGGCCGGCGCGACCCCGTTCAAGCGCCCCGAGAACGGCGTCTTCCGCCCGGGCACCAAGTTCGGCGAGTTCTACTTCACCGAGACCGGGGACACCGACACGCGCAGCACCCTCCCCGGAGCCTATGGCGGCGTGTTCCGCCTGAGCCAGTCCTCGCCGACCGCGCAGACCGGCAAACTGTCCCCTGTCTTCCTCGGCGACGTCGAACACACGGGCCTGGACAACATCCAGTTCGCGACCAGGGACAAGCTGCTCGTGGTGGAAGATGCCGGCGACTTGCTGCACACCCAGCGCGACGCCCTCGACTCCGGCTACCTGCTGGACCTGGCCAGGAACGGCAAGAAGGGTCCGGAAGCCGTGCGCTGGCTGGCCGAGGGCCGCGACGCCTCCGCGACCTACGATCACAACACCAGCCCCGGCTACAACGACGGTGACAACGAGATCACGGGCATCCACGTCTCAAACGGCGACGCAACGGCCGAGGGAATCCTCGGCGCCCAGATCCCGCAGCTGATGACCGGCGAATGGCGCACGTTCTGGACCCAGCAGCACGGCGACAATGTGACCTGGGAGCTGCACACCGCGGCCGACGCGGACTCGCACGGCGCCGACCGGCACGACGGCAAGAACGACCGGGACTAGGCGCCGCCCAGCCCGCTCCCCACGATTAGGACGATGCCCCGGTTGCCGCCAGCGACCGGGGCATCGCTCTGCGCCGGGCAATCGACCCCGACGATCCGGCGGCGACGAAGTCGGGCGACACTGGCGCCGATCGCGGCGGCGAAGGCGCTAGAAGAGAGTGTCACCGATGTAACCGCCGGGCGAACACCCCGGCGGGATCGCGAACACGGCGGACCCGATCGGGGTCGTCCACTCGTTGAGCAGGTCGAGTGTGTCGAGGCGCTGCTGGAGGGGAACGAATTGACGGTCCACGTCGGACTGGAACGAGACGAAAAGGAGGCCGGAGTTGGAAACGCCCTCCCCGGCGGGCACCTCGTCGTAGTTGTAGCCGCGCCGGACGATCCGCTCCGCCCTGTTCTCCGACCGGGCACGCCGCAGGTGGGAGTACTCGGGAATGATCGGGAACCCGAGCGGTGTCGTCGCCGTGAAATCCGGTTCGTCTTGTTCCTTCGTGCCGGTCAGCGGCGCCCCCGTGGCCAGTGTCCGACCGAGAGCGGATTCGCGGCCGGCGCGGTCGAGCCTGTCCCATTTGTCGAGGTCCATGCTGATCCGGCGGAGCACGAAGCCCGTGCCTCCGGCCAGCCAGCCCGGGTTGTCGGTGGTCGCCCAGACCAGCCGCTCGAAATCGTCCGTGCCGGGGACCGGGTTCACGGTGCCATCGACCTGGCCGAACAGGTTTCGCATCGTCGTTCCCGGCTTCTCGGAGCCCGATGCTCGCCGGAACCCGGTCTGAACCCAGTGGATCGTGGCAAAGGAACGCAGGTCCTTGAGGAGCATCCGGGTCGAGTGCGCAATCGTGACCGGATCGTCGGCGGCGACCTGGATCAGGAGATCGCCGCCGCTCCACGCCGGGTCGAGCCGGTCGACGCCGAAGGCCGGCAGGGGCCGCAGCCAACCGGGCGCCTCCCCCGCCGCGCGTGACACCAGGCCGGGTCCGAAGCCGAAGGTGATGGTCAGGCGCGCGGGGGTGACCGCGAGTTCGGGCTCGGAGTCGGCCAGTGCGCCCTCGCCCTGGGTGAGGCGGGCCGCGTCCCCGGTCAGGATGCGCATCATCCGGGTGAGCGCAGCGCGGTCGACGGTGTCGCGCAGGTTCAGCGCGACCAGGCTGGCGTGGGCCTGAGGCGGTGTCTCGATGCCTGCCTGGTGGAGGCCGAAGAAGGGCACGGTCTCCGCGCCGTTGAGCGGCACAACAACGGCTGACGACGACGCTCCGGCTTTGCCGGCGAGATCGATGCCGATGGCTCCGGCCGCGCCGATTCCCGCGGCGGCACCGCCCAGGAGGAGGTGCCGTCTGCTGAGTCCCCGAGCCGTCGATGGCTGCTGGCCCGTGGTCATTACTTCTTCGTGTCCATGGTCTTCGCGCCCGAGTACGTCTCGTTGGCGCCGGAGTAGTCCTTGGCAGCCGCGGCGAACCCGTGGGTGGAACCGTCCGAGAGCGTCAGGATGACTGTGATCTCGTCGCCGGCTTTGATCGGTCCCGTCAGCGCCATCAGCATGATGTGATTGCCGCCGGGAGCGAGTTCGAGGGTGCCGCCGGCCGGCACGACGAATCCGTCCTCCTTCTTCCGCATGACCATGTCCCCCGTGTCGTTGGGGACGGTCTCGTGCAACTCGAGCATGCTCGCCGCCGGGGACTCGGCCGATACGACGGTCAGGTCCTCCGTGCCCGAGTTTTCGAGGATGCCGAAGGCGCCGGACATCCCGGTGTCGGCGGCCTTCACCCAGGCATCCGTGACGCTCAGCGTGTCTGAGGCCGCGGTCGGCGTCGGGGTCGCCGGGCCCGCGCCGGTGCCGGCACAGCCGGTGAGGGCGAGGATCAGGACGACGGTGCCGACGGCGAGCCGACCGGTGATTGTGCTGGTCTTCATGGGGAGTTCTCCTTGGTGGCGCGGTGGTGTTGGTGTCGGTTCGGCGGTCCCGCGGTGCGGGCCCGGCGGAGATTCAGGGGTGGCGGCGGCCCGTTCGCCGCCGAACAAGGAACGAGACGAGCGCGAAGAGCGCGATTCCGGTCGAGGCGCCGATGATCCCGACGACGACGGTGGGGATTCCGCCGTCGACAGCGGGCTCCCCGGCCGAGTCGACCACGGCCGGTTTCGCGGTTGCGGTCGTCGGCGCGGTGGGGTCCGTCGGCGCGAGCGCTCCGACCGAGAAGGCGAAGGCCCCGGAAACGGGATGCCCGTCGGCCGAGACGACCCGCCAGCGCACCTGGTAGGCACCGTCAGGGGCTCCAGGCTTGAGCCCCTGGGTGGCCTCGATCCCCTCGAGCCGCACCTTCCCGTCGGTCCAGTCGGTGCCGTGGCCGTCGACGACGAGGACGACTGCACCGATGCTCAGCACGTCCTCAGTGAAACGCAGGGTCACCTCCGTCGGCGCGGCCGTGACCTGCTGCCCGTCAGCGGGAGTCGTCGACCGGATCTGGTCGTGGGCACTCGCGGTCACCGCGGAGTTCACGACGAGGAAGAGTGTGAGGGCGACGGTCGCGAGGGCACCGCCTGCCCAGCGGGATCGTGTGGGGTCGGACATGGTGAGCCTCCGGGGTCAGCGGCGCGAGCAGGCTCGCAACCGGTCATTCGGGTTCGGCGCACCGATTGCGCGGGCCGGCCCGCCGGTTCGACGGGAGGGACGGCTGCGGCGTTGCCGACTGTCGCGGCGGCGCAGGGTGCGGGGTGATCCGAAAAGTGGTCAGAAGGCGATGCGTGTCGCCGGTGGGCCACGGCGGGTGAGGCTTGACCGCAAGAGGTCGAACGGAGTCAGCACGAAGTCATCGGCCGCGACGACGGGGGCCCGCGCGGCGCGTACGGCTACGGGCACGAGGTCGCCGCCCCAGTGGAGCACCACGGCGAGGCCCGATGCTGCGAGATCGACGAGGAACCAGAAGGCCTTCTCGCCCCGGTGAAGGGCGAGGATCGTCAACACCGCGGCGGCGCCGTGGGCGGCCCACATCCACGCGTCGACACCCACGGCCCCTGCGGTGGACATGGCCATGGAGTCGACCGCGGCCACGGCACCGGGTGTCATCGTCACGGGAGCGTGGTGGCCCGACCCGGCCATGACGAGCGACGTTGCGCCGCCGGACCCAAGGCCGAACAGCATATGGAAGACGATCTGGCTGAATGCCACGGAGAACGTCGACCGCAGCACGGAGAGGGTCTTCCCCGCCAACGCGACGCAGGCCATGCCGGAGAACGCCAGGGCGAGCACGAGGCTCATCAGCCCCGGCGCCGCGCCACCGGCCACAAGGTGGGAGAAGGCCGCCACGAACACGGCGAAAGACGCCGTGAGCCAGCCCCGGACGAACCTCCCCCACCGTGACGACATCTGATCTCCCGAACGATGAATCTTCTCCGATTGGAGAATGTCCTGCTCCGACAACCCTAGCGAGTCGAGCTTCCGGAGGCTATCTGCCGGAGGAGTTCGGGAAGAGCGGCCGACAAGTTGTGCAGACTTCACCGTCGGCACCCGCCATCTCGGAACGATCCCGGTCGGCCACGGCGCGGTATTCGCTCGCGAGCCGCTCGAGCAGCGCCCAGACAAGCAAGGCGATCGCGGCGACCGCCACGACCGGCCGAACGAATTCGGCCAGCAGCGGCACCGTCGTGCGCAGGTCGGTCGAGAGATAGAGCGAGATCACACCGAGCACGGGCCAGCGCAGATCGCACATCGTCGCCGCCGCGCCGATCGGGGCGTCGAAATACCCGGCGACGATGAGGCCGACCAGGCCCGACCCCGCGGCGACGACAAGGTAGCCCCACCACGAACCGGGGAACGTGACCGATCCACCGGCGAATCCCACGGTGCCCGCGGCGACCACCAGCGCACCGACCACCAAAGCGGAGACGCCGCCCGCGATCATCCGCCGCCTGGCGGGCCAGGTTCGCAGTTCTGTGAACGCGCCGGGAATGTTCATGCGCTGACTGACTCCCTGTCGGGCTCGGCCGCGGCGAGGCCGCAGGAACTCTCCCGGGTGAGGCGCGCGTGCAACGCCCAACCAAGCAGGACGATGGATGCCCCGGCGAGGTACGGCTGCACCGGCTCGAAGAATTGCAGCGCCCCGCTTGCCCCGAGGGCCAGGAGCACGATCTTGTTGCAGACGGGGCACCCGACCGCGAAGAAGGTGATCATCCAGCCGGCCAGGCCGAGGCGCCCCTCCGAACGACTGGGCGTCGCCCCGTCCGGGTAGGCGACGTAGGTGGCAGACACGAGCCCGGCGAGGATCGCGCTCACGGCGAGCAGCGGCCAGGACCAGGCCGTCGGGGCAACCTCGCGGGCGAAGAACGGCGTGTCGATGAGGTCGGTGGGAATCGCGATCACCAGGTAGGTGCCGACCGCGGCGGCCAGGGCGACCCACCAGCGGCGAGCCGGCCAGCGGCGAAGGGACCCGCCCGCGATCAGGAAGGAACCTGCCAGCCGTGACGCCGGCGACCGTCCCGGGTCGACGGCGGCGGTTCGTATACTCTGCATCGCTGGCCTCATCACAGGGTGGAAGTGAATACCGGAAAAGAATCGATACCCTAAGGGGTATTTTATACCGTACGGGGTATTCTGTTGAGGGTCAACCTCGACCGGGCACCCCTCCCGTCGACACCACATCACCAGCACAGGAGCACCGAATGGGATCGTCACCAGACTCCGCGCCGCACCCTGCGGGCCCCTCGGCATCCCCCCGCGACCAGCCGACCGCTGCCGCCCCCGCACCGACGAAGCCCGACGACCTGCGCAAGACCGTCAACCGGCTCAAGCGCGCCCAGGGACAGTTGGCCGCGGTCATCGCCGCCGTCGAATCCGGAGCGGACTGCCGGGCCGTCGTCACCCAACTCGCGGCGGTGTCCAGCGCAATCGACCGCGCGGGCTTCACGATCATCTCCACCGCGATGAAGGAATGTCTCACCGACACCGGCACAGACACAGGCACGGGCACGGATGGCGCCAGGAAGCCGCTCCGGGTCGAGGAGCTCGAGAAGTTGTTCCTGGCCCTCTCCTAGCCCAGCTGCGTAGGATGCACGGCTAGCCGATCAGCGCCTGCACGGCCACATAGACGGCGACGCCGAGCACTAGGACAGCGAAGCCCCGCTTGAGGACCGTATCGGACAGGCCTCGACCGAGTCGGCCCGCCACCAGGGACGCGGCCATGGCAGATGCGGCGAACGCGCCCGTGACGGCCCAGTCGATCTGGACGTCGCCAAGGTGGGCGGCGAATCCGGCGACGGAGTTGATGAGGATGATGACCAACGAGGTGCCGACCGTCACGCCCATCGGCAGGCCGAGGACCAACGTGAGCGCCGGCACGATGAGGAATCCCCCACCGACGCCGAGCAGTCCGGTCAGAAACCCGACAACGGCACCCGTGGCCAGTGCCCTGGGCAGGCAACTGCGCCAGTGGACGCCTCCACCGGGAAGGGCGCAGGGCCCCCCGGCCGACCTGGTCGGCAGGAGCATCCTCACGCCGGCGATGACCATGATCACGGCGAATGCCCCGAGCAGCACCCGCTGGTCGAGCATCCGGTTCACCATCGTACCCAGGTAGGCGGTGGCCACACCGGCCGCGCCGACGATGATGGCGAGACGCCAGTTCACGCCGCGCCGGAGCCGCGGGAGCACCGCTACGGCAGATGCCGCGCCCACCACGATCAGGGACGTCGGGATGGCCTCCGACAGCGGCAGGCCGACGCCATAGACGAGGGCGGGGACAGCGAGAATCGACCCACCCCCGCCGACCAGGCCCAGCAGCGCCCCGACGATCAGGCCCAGGACGAGGGCAGTGACGATCACGGAAGCTGGGGCAGAACCATCGGGAGGCCCACGGCCGCCCACTCGAGCATGCCTCCCGTCATCGTGTGCGCATCGAATCCTGCCTCGGCCAGGTGGTCCGCGGCGGCGGCGCTTCGACGCCCGCTCCGGCAGACGAGAATGACGGGCCGGGTCGATTCCAGAGCCGCGTGGCTGTCGGGGATGAGCCCCAGCGGGATGTGCCGGGCGCCGGGAATCATCCCGTCGACCAGTTCTTCGGTTTCTCGGACGTCGATGATCTGGGCGTCAGCGAGTCGGGTGGACACCTGCTGGGGAGTGAGTTCCATCATGAATGCCTTTCTAATGAGGGGTGGGTGCGGTATCTCCACCACAGGACCCCGGTGAGCCAGGCCAGCGCACAGACGCCGATCAGGATTGCTCCCAGGGAATTGAGGTCGATGGCCGCGATGAGGCCAGGGGCTCCCCCGCCGACGCCCAGATCGGTGAGCATGGACATCAGGCCCATCCCCCCGACGAAGAAGGCGACGAACACGGACACCCCGGTCACGATGAGGTTGTAGTAGACCTTGCGCAGTGGGTCGGTGGAGGCCCAGCGGTAGACGTGGTTCATCAGGATGCCGTCCGCGCTGTCGAACAACGCCATTCCGGCCATGAAGACGACGGGGAGCACCGTCGCGGCATACCAGGGCAGGTTCGGCGTGAGCACCCCAGCGAAAACGAACAGGCTGATCGATGCGGCCGTGTCGAGGCCGAGGCCGAAGAGCACCCCGACCGGGAACATCTTCCAGGGAGCGTCGACGAGCCGGGACATCGGCCGGAGGATCCTGTTGATCAGGCCGCGGTTGTCCAGGTGGCGGTCCAGGTCGCTTTGCACGAACCGGCCCGTGCGGATGTCGCGGAGCACCTGTCGCAGGCCCTGCAGGGAGGACAGGTTGAGCGCTCCCATCAGGATGAGGAAGAGCCCGGACACCGCGGCGCCCCAGACCCCGGTGATCTGGCGGAGGGCGGACCCGTCATCGGCGAGGCCGTCCGCGAACGCGGTGATGCCGAGGACCAGCAGCACCACGGACGCAAGGACGACCGTGGAGTGGCCGAGGGCGAACCAGAATCCCACGGACACCGGCCGGCGCCCCGCGGCGACCAGCCGGCGGGTGGTGTTGTCGATGGCGACGATGTGGTCGGCGTCGAAGGCGTGCCGGACTCCGAGCAGGTAGGCGCTGACGGCCAGGCCGAGCAGTACCGCGGGGTTGCCGCCGGACCGGGCCAGGTCAGGCAGGACGAGGGCGAACAGTGCCCCCCAGCCGATCAGGTGGAGGGCACCCACGGCCGCACCCATGCCGAGGAGGCTTCGCTTCTCGGCCGGGTGGAATGCCGTTCGGAGCACCGACACGGTGCTAGACGGTTTGCTCGGCCATCGGCAGTCCGGCCGCTTCGGCATCGCCGAAGGACGCGTCGACGTGCACGACGTCCCGGCCTGCGCGCTGCAGGAGGCTCGCGGCGACCCCGGCGCGGTAACCGGACCCGCAGTGGACCCAGATCGTGCCGGCCGGGATGTCATCCATCCGGGAGAGGAGCTCGTGGAGGGGCACGTTCATCGCGCCCAGCAGGTGGGAGTCGCCGAATTCGTCGGTGCGTCGCGTGTCCAGCAGGACGTCGCCGGCGGCGCGGTCGCGCAGCAGTTCTGTCCAGCCCACGCGCGGGTACGAGGCGACCGGGGCATCCGGGGCCAGGGCGTGCGGCTCGGTGCCGATGGCGGCGTCCGGCGAGTCGATGCCGATCCGGGACAGGTCACGGATCGCGTCCTCGACGTCGGCGTGCGCGCCGACGAGGGTGAGCTGCTCGTTCCAGGGCAGCACCCAGCCGAGGTAGGTGGTGAAGTTGGAACCGTTGCCGTATTCAAAGCTCACTGCACCCTGCAGGTGGTTGCTGGAGAATGCGACCCGGTTGCGCAGATCGACGACCCATTCGCCGTCGGCCAGCCTCCGGGCCAGTTCGGCGGCATCCAGCGATTCGGGCACCTGGAGGTTCGCCGGGCCCGGACCCTGGGTGTTGGCCGGGGCCATGTGCGCATAGTACGACGGGTAGGCGGTGAGGTTGGCGATCAGGTCGGCGACGAAGTGCTCCTCGTCGGCGTCGGTCAGGGCGTGGTTGGCCGTGAGCTGCTCGCCGATGGTGGATGAGCCGGCTCCGGTGGCGGGGCCGCTGGAGCAGAACGAGCCGAAACCGTGCGTCGGGAACAGCGCGGCGTCGTGTTCGGCTTCGTGGACGAGCCTGCGCACGGACGCGTACTGGTCGTGGGTGAGCCCGACCGTGTCCGTGGCGGCAACCAGGTCGGTGCGGCCGACAGATCCGAACAGCAGGCTTCCCCCGGAGAACACGGCCTCGGTGGTGCCGTCGCTGACGATATACGAGACGTGGGTGTGCGTGTGCCCGGGGGTGGCGACGACGGTGACGCTGAGGTTGCCGACCTGGATGACCTGGCCGTCCGTGACCGGTTCCCGGTCGAATTTCACCGGGTCGGCGACGTTGACCAGGTACTGTGCGCCGTGCGCCCTGGCGAGCTCGTAACCCCCGGTCACGTAGTCGTTGTGCAGGTGGGTCTCGGCGACGTGCGTGATCACGACCCCGGTCTCGCGGGCGACGGCGTCCACCCGGTCGGTATCACGCTGAGGGTCGATGACCAGCGCGACAGCGCCGTCATGCACCAGGTAGCTGCGGTCTCCCAATTGCGGGGTTTCGATAACGATGACATCCATGGTTCGAAGTCCTCCAGGTCTCAATGCGGATCGGTCCTACCGTTCACAACATACCCCCAGGGGTATCTATTTGCAAGTCGGACACCACCGTCGTCACCCCTGCGCTAATACCCTGCCTGGTATTTGTGGTTATACCCCATAGGGTATATTCTGGTCGCATGGCTACCATTGACATCACCGAAAAGACGTTCGACGAGACCATCACCGACAACAGCATCGTGCTCGTGGATTTCTGGGCCGGCTGGTGCGGCCCGTGCCGCATGTTCGCGCCGACCTTCACCGCTGCGTCGGAGAAGCACCCGGAAATCGTGTTCGCCAAGGTCGACACCGAGGCCGAACAGGGTCTGGCCGCCGCAGCCGGCATCCGTTCCATTCCGACCCTGATGGCGTTCCGCGACAAGGTCCTCGTGTTCTCCCAGCCCGGAGCGCTCAACGCCGCCTCCCTGGACGAGGTGATCGCCGGAGTCCAGAACCTGGACATGGCGGCCGTACACGCCAGCGTCGCCGCCCAGCAAGCCTCCGCCTGACGCGTCGTCCGCCACGCAGTATCGTGAGCCTCCCCGCAGCCCCCAGGATGCGCCGTGATGCCGCGCGCCGCCCGGCTGAGCTGGGACTGAAGCAGAACCTCGCCCAGTTCCTGCTGCTCGTCGCCGTGAACGCGCTCGTCGGCGGCACGCTCGGCCAGGAGCGCACGGTGTTGCCGCTTCTGGCCGATCAGGTCTTCCACCTGGACCGCTACACGAGCGCCCTGACCTACATCATCGCCTTCGGCCTGGCGAAGGCGGGCACCAACTACTTCGCCGGCACCCTCTCCGACCGCTACGGTCGCAGGCCCGTGCTCATCGCCGGCTGGCTGATCGCCATCCCTGTACCTCTGCTGCTGATCTTCGGGCCCTCCTGGGAGTGGATCGTTGCGGCCAACCTCGTGCTCGGGATCAGCCAGGGCCTGACCTGGTCCACCACCGTGATGATGAAGATGGACCTCGTCGGTCCGAAGCGGCGCGGATTGGCGATGGGCTTCAACGAGGCCGCCGGATACCTCGGCGTCGCCGGCACCGCGCTGGCCACCGGATACATCGCCTCCACGTCCGGGCTTCGCCCCGGCCCGTTTCTCCTCGGCGCCGCCTTCATCGCCCTGGGCCTCGGACTATCCGTCGCCTTCGTTCGGGAAACCCACCACCATGCCAGGGCCGAGGCGGCCTCCCACGTCTCGGCGCACGCCGACGCCGGTGCCTCGCTCAGCAACCGCCAGGTGTTCACGCTCACCAGCTTCCGGGACCGGTCCCTGTCCTCGGTGAGCCAGGCCGGCCTGGTCAACAACCTCAACGACGGCCTGGCCTGGGGACTGTTCCCCATCCTCTTCGCGGCGGCCGGCCTCAGCATCGAACGCATCGGCATCCTCGCCGCCGTCTACCCTGCGGTCTGGGGCGCCGGCCAGCTCATCACCGGCGGTCTCTCCGACCGGATCGGCCGCAAATGGCTGATCGTGGGAGGGATGCTCGTCCAGGCCGTCGCGCTGGGCCTGACCGGTGTCGGCCAGGGTTTCGGCATCTGGCTGGCTGCCGCGGTGTTGCTCGGGGCCGGCACCGCCATGGTCTACCCGACCCTGCTGGCGGCCATCGGTGATGTCGCCCACCCCGAATGGCGCGCTCGCTCCGTGGGCATCTACCGACTGTGGCGTGACGGCGGGTTCGCAATCGGCGCCGTGCTCTCCGGGCTGCTCGCCGACGCTTTCGGCATTCCCAGCGCCATCCTGGTCGTGGCGGCCCTCACGGCCGCGTCCGGTGCGGTCGTCGCCGTGCGCATGCGCAGCAACGACTACGTTGAGATCCAGCATCTGGCGACGTGAACGGGCGGGACATGACGTGACCCCTAGCCTGCGGGGGCAGCCGTGACAGGCAGCCGGATGGAGATGATGGTTCCCTCGCCGGGCGCCGACGTCGCCTCGATGGTGCCGCCGTGGCTGCTCACGATCTCACGCACCAGGGCCAAGCCGATCCCTGAGCCGGCGACCTGCTCCGCCGCGCGGCCCCGCCACAGCCGGTCGAAAACGTGCGGGAGTTCATCCGGCGGAATGCCCGGACCGCTGTCAGCGACCCGGAGCACCGCCTGGCCGTGCTCGAGCGTGACCGTCAGTGCTACCCTGTCCCCCGGTCGGCAGTACCGGGCGCTATTGGCCAGCAGGTTGCCGACGGCCTGATGCAGGCGGTCGGCATCCGCCCGCACGAACGCGGGCCCACCCGGGTCGACAGTCAGATTCAGGTCCGCCGCCCGCAGCTGCGGCTCTCGGAGGGCGGATTCGTCACGGGCGATCTGCGCAAGGTCGACGGTGGAAAGGCGCATGGACAGCCCGGCGGTCTCCACCGCCGACAGCTCGGCCAGGTCGGCCACCACCCTCCCCAGACGGAGCGATTGGTCGTGCAGGCCGGCGAGGCCTTCCGGAGTGGGCTGCACCAGTCCATCGCGAAGTTCCTCCAGCCCCGCCTGCAGCGCCGCCAGCGGGGTGCGCAATTCGTGGGCCACGTCGGCCGTCAGATTCCGCCGATCACGATCGGACCGCACCACCGCATCCGCCATCCCATTGAAGGCAACGGCCAGCTCGCCGAGCTCGCCCGGCCCCGGACCGGTTGCACGCGACTCTCGGTCCCCCGCGGTGAAGGAGCGTGCCGCATCGGTCATCCTCCGGATCGGCCGGACGAGCAGCCGAGTCACCAGCCAGCTCGCACCGAGTGCCACGATGAGCGCGACGACCGCGGCCATCGCGATCCACGACCAGGCGACGTCGACCACCCGGGTTCCGGCCATGGCGCCGAAGTTCACCCGGACCGTGCCGACCTGGCCGCCATCGCTGAGGATCGGCGCGGTGACAACGTTCTGGCTCATTCCGGCCCCCTGGCCCATTCCCTGACCGTTGGGGCGTCCGCCGCCGGATCCACTGGTCTGAACCATGTTGCCGTCCAGGTCAAGAACGGAGAGCCGGGCCGGCGCGGCGTCGGCGATCGCGATGGCCCGGCTCAGATCGGCCCGGTCCCAGCCACCGTCCCTCCGGTAGGCGTCGGCGGCGGCTGCTGCGGCTGCTGCTGCGATCTGCTCACGGTCGGCCTGCTCGGCCACCTGCACTCCCCGATCCACACCGATCACGGCCGCCCCGGTGAGCACGAGCACCGATGAGACGGCGACGAGGACGAAGGCGAGCAGGAGCCGCCGCCCGAGCGGCCCCAGTCCCAGGCCAACGGGGGTCACGGTGTCTCGTCCTGGCGAAGCCCGAGCCGGTAGCCGACGCCGAGCACGGTCTCCACCACGTCGGCTCCCGAGGCGCCGAGCTTGCGCCGGAGATTCTTGATGTGGGAGTCGATCGTGCGCTCGTAGCCCGCGTACTCGTAGCCGCGCACCCGGTTGACGAGTTCGTACCGCGAGTACACCCGGCCGGGCGCGGCGGCGACCGCGGCCAGGAGCCCCCATTCGGTAGGGGTCAGGTCGAGCAGTGTGCCGTCCAGCCAGGCCTTGTGTGACCCCTCGTCAATGCGAAGGCGGCTGTTCCCGTAGCTGACCGGACCGGCCTCGCCGGGCAGGCCGCTGTAGCGGTGCATCACGGCCTGCACGCGGAGCACCACCTCGGCGGGACTGAAGGGTTTGGTCACGTAGTCGTCCGCACCCAGCTCGAGCCCGTGGATCCGGTCCTCCGTTGTGCTGCGGGCGGTCAGGACGATCACCGGCAGGTTACCCATTCCGTGGATCTCCCGCAGAATGTCCGTGCCGTCGATGTCAGGAAGGCCGAGGTCGAGGATCACCAGGTCGGCCGAGGCAAGCAGGCGCAGCGCCTCCGCGCCCGACGAGGTCGTGAGCACGGAAAACCCCGCCCGTTCCAGGTAGCGGCGGAGCACGTCCCGGATGTCGCGCTCATCCTCGACGACCAGCACAGTTGGCATGACTTCACCCTATCCGTCAGGTCAGGCACGGATGCCGCGGCGCCGGATCTCCACGCGATCTCCACACGCCCGACAGATCCCCTGCACGCGGCGGAGGGATCTTGTAGGGAGAAACAACCCCAAGCCCAAGGAGCACACCATGCGCAAGAGAATCATTGTCACCACGGCGATCGCCAGCGGAGTCGTCATCACCGCCCTCATTGCCACGCCGAGCATTGCGGCCATGAACCGGGGCGGAGACGCCCAGGGACCCGGCCCTGCAGTGACCAGCAGCCAGCCGTACGCCCATTCCGACGACATGCCCGGCCAGGCCGGCAACATGCACCGCGGCATGGGCGACAGCGCCGGTACCGGCATGGGCATGGGCATGGGCGACGGTGTCGCCGACGGCACCGGCCCCACGAACGGTGCCGGCATGCGGGGCGACCACGAAGCCGGCCAGGGAATGGGAACCGGCATCGCCGACGTCGCCAGCGGCACAGTGACGGACGAGCAGAAGGCCACGCTCACCGCGATGGCCGCGGAGGAGAAGCTGGCCCACGACCTGTACATCACTTTCGCCGAGAAGTACGACGCCACGGTCTTCAGCCGGGTGGCGCAGTCGGAGACCAAGCACCTCGAGGTCGTTCGCACGCTCCTCGAGCGCTACGACATCACCGACCCGACCGTCGGACTGGAAGCAGGAAAGTTCCCGACCGATGCCGCCCAGAAGCTCTACGACACGCTCCTCAGCCAGGGCTCGGTCAGCCTGGACGCGGCGAGGGAAGCGGCCCGCACGGTCGAGACGACGGACATCGCCGATCTGACGGCAGCCTCGGAGGGAGTCACGGCTCCTGACGTGCTCGCGGTGTACGCGAACCTGCTCGCCGCCTCGCAGCACCACCTGACCGCATTCGGCGGCTAAACGGGAACACCACCCGTCAGGGGCGTCCACGACCGTGGACGCCCCTGACCCCTGTCCGCGAGGATCGGAGCCGACCGCGCTACGGGGTGGTGACGATGGCGAGGCCGGTCGAGCCGGCCGCTGCCGACATGGCACCGGCATCCGTCACGTGGGCGTAGCCCAATTCTCCCAGCCGGGCGGCGGCCGCCGCCGACCGATTGCCCGACTGGCAATAGACGACGTAGTTGCCGGACGTCGGCAGCGCCCTGATCCGGCTGTCGAAGTCGGGCGACTGCACGTCGATGTTGACGGCGCCATCGAGGTGACCGGCCGCGTACTCCCCCGCGGTGCGCACGTCGATCACGACGGCATCGGCGGGCAGGGCTGCCGGCGCGGCGGACGAACATGCGGTCAGACCGAACAGGGCGGTGAGGACAAGGGCCAGGGTTGTGATCACTGTTTTCATCCTCCCATGCTATACCCCCTAGGGTATCATGGGACCAAAGTCCCAATACCCCCTGAGGTATCAGAGTAGGTTCGAGTCAACAGCACGGTAACTGGGATTGTGGGGTTTGAGATGTCACGAGTCGTCATCCTGGGCGCGGGGGTCTCCGGGCACACCGCGGCGCTGTTCCTCAAGCGACGCCTGGGCAGGGACCACGAGGTCGTCGTGGTGTCGCCCAACTCGCAGTGGAACTGGATCCCCTCGAATATCTGGGTCGGCGTCGGCAAGATGAGCCCCGACAGGGTGGTCTTCCCACTCGCCCCGATCTACCGGCGCAAGAAGATCGATTTCCGTCAGGCCAGGGCCGTCGCCCTGCGCCCGGAAGGTGATGCCGACAATCCCCAGGGCGCCGTCGACGTGGTCTACACCGATCCGAAGCGAGTCGGCCGGACCGAACGCATCCGCTACGACTACCTGATCAACGCCACCGGCCCCAAACTGAATTTCGCGGCGACCCCCGGGCTCGGCCCGGATGCCGGCAACACCGTCTCGGTCTGCACGCCCAGCCATGCCGTCGATGCCGCCGAGCACCTGGCCGCCGTCATCGACAAGCTGAAAGCGGGCGAGCCCCAGACCCTGGTGATCGGGGTGGGCCACGGCACCTGCACTTGCGAGGGTGCAGCCTTCGAGTACGCGTTCAACGTCGAGCACGAGCTCCGTGCCGCGGGGGTCCGGGACCGGGCCGAGGTCATCTACCTGACCAATGAACACGAACTGGGCGACTTCGGCGTGGGCGGAATGACCTTCAGCCAGGCCGGCCGCCGGATCACGAGCGAGGCCTGGATGGAATCGCTCTTCCGCGAGCGGAAGATGAAGGCGATCACCCAGGCCGCAGTGACCGAGATCGAACCCGGGCTGATCCACTACCGGCAAATCGACGGCAGCGCGAACACCCAGCCCTTCGACTTCGCCATGCTCCTGCCGCCGTTCCGGGGCGTCGGCCTCGAGGTGTTCGACCGCGGCGGAGCCGAGATCACCGACACGGTCTTCGCCCCCAACGGCTTCATCCGGGTCGACGCGAACTACGAGGCCAAGCCCTTCGAACAGTGGACGGCAGCGGACTGGCCGAAGACGTACCAGAACCCGAGCTATCGCAACGTGTTCGGAATCGGGATCGCCTTCGCTCCGCCGCACGCGATCTCCCGGCCGTACGCCACTCCCGACGGGATTGCCATCGCGCCGGCTCCCCCGCGCACGGGCATGCCTTCCGGCTCGATGGGGAAGGTCGTCGCGATGACCATCGCCGACATGATCCTCCACGGTGCTGCCGAGCCGACCCATACCGCGTCGATGGGCGAGATGGCGGCCGCCTGCATCGCGTCGACGGGCACCGGGATGCGCTCCGGGACTGCCGCGGCCATGTCGATGTCGCCGATCGTGCCCGACTACTCCCGCTACCCGGATACGGCCGGCCGGGATCCGAAGGAAACGACAGGGGACATCGGCCTGGCGGCGCACTGGGTGAAACGGATGCTGCACACGATGTTCATCTACAAGGCCAAGGCCTATCCGCTCTGGTATCTCATCCCCGAATAGCCCGCACCAGACGACTCGATCCAACGGAGAACAGCATGGACGACACCCAGCGCCGAATCAACGCGGCACCGCTGCCCGAGGCCCGCGAATTGCGGCGCCGGCGCAATCTCATCCTGCAGTTCCTGCGCTTCGTGCGCCTGAACTGGACGATGTACCGACTCGCCAGACACCACCACTAGGAAGCCGGGTCGCACCGGCGCGAAGGCCGTGCCGCCGGGACGGGCCGCTTGCTCAGGAGGCTAGTTGCAGGTGCAACGCTGCTCGGGCGGAACATCGGCCATGACGCTGGCGACGTGTTCGCCGCATCCGGCCCAAGTGATCTTGCCACAACGGTTACAACGGACTGCACTGCACATGGGGCGCTCCTTGATTGTTCCAACGAAGATTCCAGTATACCCCCCAGGGTATCAAGGGGCAAGTGGCAAGAGGGTTCGAAGGTGAATCCGGCACCCAGCGAGCCCCTCTCCTGCCGATGACGACCTAACATTGGTCAAATGGAAATGCAGAAGGCCCCTGTGGTGGCGGCCCGACCGGGAGCCAAACGCGTCTCGTATCGATGGCCGTTGATCAGTGGCGTGGTCACGCTCGTACTCGCTGTGGCCCTCGGCACTCTGATCGCGCTGCGCGAGAACGGGATGCCGCTGTCCATCGACGCCGAGTGGATGACGGAGCTGATCGAGAATCGCGCGCCGGTCTGGGACTTCCTGGCCATCGTGATGGATTCCCTCGGAGGGGGTCTGGTCGCCATCCTGGTCCTGCCCGTCGTGATATCCGCCGCGCTGCTGCTGGCCAGACGCCCCTGGGCGGCCGGCTACTTCCTCACGGCTTCGCTGTTGACCGGCGGCCTCGTGCAACTTCTCAAGACCCTGTTCGGCCGGGCCCGCCCGGAGAACGTCCTGACGAACCTGGATTTCGGTTCATTCCCGTCCGGGCATGTGGCCAATGCGGCGACCATGGCCGTGGTTCTGGCGCTCCTCTTCCCGCGGGTGTGGGTTTGGGTGGCCGGGTCCGTGTACACGGTCCTGATGATGATCAGCCGAACCTACCTGGGCGCGCACTGGCTCACCGACACCGTCGGCGCGCTGTTCCTCGGGATCGGCGTCGCGGTCGTGCTCTGGGCGCCCGTTGCGGCGAGACTCGACGGCGAGCACGCCCTCGCGGGCAGCCGGCCGGCCCGCCTCTCCCCCGTGCTCCGGATGCTGCACGCCAGGCTCATCGTCGAAGCCAGGCTCCTCGAGCCGACCACCCGGCGGCGACTCCAGCTGGTTGCGGCCGGCCTGGCCGGTCTCGGCGCGCTGTGCTTCACGGTCATCCTCCTCTCTGTGCTCGGCCGGAACGGTCTCACCGCCATCGACGCACCCGTGCAGGAGTGGCTGGCGGCCGGCCGTTCCTCAACCCTGACAGCGGTCATGATCGGGCTGGCCATCGTCTTCGGGCCGATCGCGCTGCCGATCATTCTCCTCGTTGTGACGCTCACCTGGGGCATCGTCGCCCGACACGCCTGGCGGCCGCTCGTGCTGGCGACGGGCATGCTGACCGGGGTCGTGCTGGCGCAGATCATCGGGCGCTCGGTCAACCGGCACCGGCCGCCGACCGAGCTCATGCTCTTCGGCCCCGACCCCTCGTTCTCCTTTCCCTCCGGCCATGTCCTCGGCGCGTCGGACTTCGTCCTGCTCACCGCCTATCTCGTGCTCTCGCGCCGGTGGAGCACCCGCGGCGCCGTCGCCGGGTTCGGCTTCGCCGCGGTCTGCATCATTGCCGCTGCCGTCAGCCGGGTCTACCTCGGCTATCACTGGGCAACGGATGCGCTGGCATCCGTCTCGCTGTCCCTGCTGATCCTGGGCTGTGTGATCGCCTTCGACACCTGGCGCGCCTCGCCGGTCGCGGGGACGGCCGACCCGGTGGAGACGGCCGACCCCGTCAGGTGAGCCGGGCGCGCCAGGCCCGGGCGAAGCAGTACACCCCGTAGGCGAGGAGCCCCACTCCGATCACGCCCAGGATGACCCCGCCAAAGGGCAGGGCCGCCAGGCCCTTCAAGGCTCCGTCGAGCCCGGTCGACTTGCTCGGGTCCAGGGTGAACGCCGCCACCAGGATGAGCACCGCCACCACGATCAGCGCAACGCCCTTGGCGATGTAACCGGCGATTCCCAGGGCGATGATCGCCCGGCCGGCGGCGCCGGCGGGCACCGAGAGGTCGGCGGTGAACTTCCTGAGCGCGCCCTTGCGCACGAAGTAGACACCGATTCCCAGCACGACGAGGCCGCCGAGCAGGAGCACGAACACCCCACCCGGAGCCTTCATCAGAGCGGCGCTGGCGTCGCGGGTGCTGGTGGCCGAATCCGTTGTGCCCCCGAAGGCGAAGGTCGCCGCGGTCCCCGCGAGCAGGAGGTAGACGGCGGCCTTGCTGACCTCGACGACCCGATGCGACCATTTGCGCTTCGGGTCGGCACCCTGGATCAGGAAGGCGCTGAGGAGCAGCCAGAGCCCGAGGGCGAACAGCCCCACCACCACGGTCCAGAGCGCGAAGACCCCGCCGGGGCTCGCCGCGAGCTGGCCGAGCGCCCCGGATTGGTCGGCGGTTCCGCCGCCGCCGACCGCAACGGCGATGGCGATGCCGGCGATCAGGATGTGCAGCAGGCCGTTGACGGCGAAGCCGAGGCGGGCCAGCGCCTGCAATGTGGTACTTCGTTTGGCCGCGCGGGCGACCTGGGCTGCGGGATCACTGTTCACGGCCCTAGCTTAGGTCTGCCGGCCCGATTCGTGGCAGGAAATCGGCGGGTGGGCCCGGCAGGCCGAGAGGTCGGCCTGCCGGGCTCGACCATTACTTGAGGATGCGAATGAGCTTCTTGTTGGCGAACTCCGCGATGCCGAAGCGTCCCAGTTCGCGGCCGAACCCGGACCGCTTGACACCGCCGAACGGAAGTTCCGGGCTGTCCAGGAGCGAGCCGTTGATGAAGACCATCCCGGCGTCGATCAGGTCGGCCACGCGCAGGGCCTGCTCGGGGTCCGTGGTGAACAGGTAGGAGCCGAGGCCGTAGGGGATGTCGTTGGCCACCTGCACCGCCTCGGCCTCGTTCTGCACGCGGTAGATCGCGGCAACCGGGCCGAAGAATTCCTCCCGGTAGGCGTCGCTCTCCGGGGAGACATCGGTGAGGACCGTGGGCGAGAAGAAGGCGCCCTTTCGGCTCCCCCGGGCGTGAACGGTCGCGCCCTGGGCCTCGGCGCGCTGGACCTGTTCCTCGAGGCCCTCGGCGGCGCCGAGGGAGGAGAGCGGGCCGAGCGTGGTCTCCGGCGACGTGGGGTCGGCCGGCACGTTGCCGGTGATCTTCGCCGTGAAGCTCTCCACGAAGGCGTCGAACAGGTCGTCGATCACGATGAAGCGCTTCGCGGCGTTGCACGACTGGCCGGAGTTGTCGATGCGCGCCGCGACGGCCGCGTCGACGGCTTCGTCGAGGTTGTCGGTGCTGAGCACGATGAACGGGTCTGAACCGCCCAGCTCGAGCACTACCTTCTTGAGGTTGCGGCCGGCGACCTCGGCGACGGCCGCGCCGGCACCCTCCGAACCGGTCAGGGACACGCCGCAGACTCGGGGATCCGGAATGATGATGTCGGCAATCTGAGCGCTGGACGCGTAGAGGTTGCGGTACGCGCCGGCCGGGAACCCGGCATCCGCGAAGATCTCTTCGATGGCGGCGGCGGATTCGGGGCACTGCGAGGCGTGCTTGAGCAGGATCGTGTTGCCGAGCACCAGGTTCGGGCCGGCGAACCGGGCAACCTGGTAGTACGGGAAGTTCCACGGCATGATGCCGAGGAGCACACCCAGGGAGGCGTTGCGGATGAAGGCCGATCCTTCGCCTCCGAGCAGCTCGATCGGCTCGTCGGCCAGGAACGCCTCGCCGTGGGTGGCGTAGTACGAGTAGATGTCCGCCGAGAAGTCGACCTCGCCGAGGGCCTGCTCGACGGGCTTGCCCATTTCGCGCACGATGAGCTCGGCCAGGTGCTCGCGGCGCTCGGTGTGCAGGTCGGCGACCCGCTGCATGAGGGCCGCGCGCTCGGCGACCGACGTGCCGCGAGAGAACTCACTGTGGGCACGGTCCGCGGCCCCGATGGCGGCGGTCACCTCATCATCGGTGGCGAGGGGAAAACTCGATCCGCTGGCTCCGGTCGCCGGGTTCGTGACTGTGTATTTGCTCATTGTCTCTCCAGGTGTCGTCGTTAACGCCGATCGAAATGCAACCATCCTGCCGGGGCAGGGTCACTCGCGTGTGGTTACAGTCTGCCGTAGTCGCGGCGGGGATGGCCACGGCCCGAAGACCGCCCCCTCGCCTCAGACCGGCGGCTCCGGGTCGTACTGGATTCCCCGGCGCACGGCGCGGGCGCGCTCGAGACCGGCAAGGCGCCGCCGCACCAGGTGCAGCGCCATGTCGATGCCCGCGCTCACGCCGGCGCTGGTGATGACATCACCGTCGTCCACGTACCGGTCCTGCTCTCGCACCCCACGGGCCGACCGCGTCGAGTTCTTCGACGTCGTCGAAGAGGAGGATTCCAATGTTGCGTGTCATGGCACGTTCACCTTTCTTGTGGTTGGGCCCGAGAGTTCGGGTCGGACTGCCGCGGGCCGGAGGAAGCAGAGGGCGACCAGGGCGCCGAGCGCCGCGACCAGGCCGGCGGCGATGAATGCCGCATGGAATCCGGCGGCGAGGGCCGGCACGTCGGCGATCCCGGCCGCGCCGGCCCCGCGGGCACTGAGCGCGGCGGCGGCACTGAATGCCGCGATTCCCACGGCGGCGCCGATCTGAGAGCTGGCATTCGACAGCCCGGATGCCAGGCCCGGCATCGTCGACGGAACCCCGGAAGCGATCACCATCGTTGACGGCGTGAAGCTGAGCGCGACGCCGGCGGCGGCCAGGAGCAGCCCCGGCAACACGTCGAGGCCGTAACCGGCGCCGGGCGGGGTGCGCGAGAGCCAGAGGTGTCCGCAGGCGAGCAGCAGCAGGCCCAGGGTCAGCGTGCGCGCGGCGCCCAGTGAGCGAATGATCCGGGGCAGGAGAAGCAGGGACACCAGGAATCCCGCGATCGATGTGGGCAGCATTGCCATGCCGGCCGTGCCCGGTTCGAGCTCCAGCACCTGCTGGAGGTACAGGGCGCTGAGGAAGAAGGTCGACACCCGCGCCGCGCCGCCGAGGAGACCCACGACGACTCCGGCCGACACCGTTCGTTCGCGGAACAGGGTGAGGGGGATGATCGGGTCGACGGCGTGGCGCTCGATGACGACGAATCCGACGATCAGGCCGATGCCGGCCAGCGCTCCGCCGACGGCCTGAACGGAGAACCAGCCCTGGTCGGCGATCGAGAGGGTCGCATAGATCAGGGCGAGTGCGCCTCCGGTCACGGAGATCGCCCCCCACAGGTCGAAGGAACGCCGAACCCTGGGCCCCGATGGACCGACGACGAGCAGTGGCGCGCAGACGAACGCGAGGAGGGTGACGGGCACGGTGAGGAAGAACACCCATTGCCAGCCGGCAGCCGCGGTGATCAGGCCCCCGATCGAGACGCCGACGGCCCCTCCCGCCGCCGAGGCGGCGCCCCACGCGCCCATGGCCCTGGCCCGCTCGTCACCGGGGAATTGCAGCAGGATGATCGACATGGCGGCCGGGCTGAGCACCGCGGCACCCAGACCCTGCAGCGAGCGGGCGAGAATGAGCACCGCTTCGGTGGGAGCAAACCCGGCCATCAGCGTCGTCGCCGTGAAGAGTGCTGCCCCGGCCATGAACATCCGTCGGTTGCCGAACAAGTCGCAGGCGCGCCCGGACAGCAGCAGGAAGCCGCCGAACGCCAGGAAATAGGAGTTGACCACCCACGCCACGCCCGTCTGGGTGAGGCCCAGGTCGTGCTGGATGGACGGCAGGGCGACGTTGACCACGGCCGTGTCGAGCATGACGACGAACTGGGCGGAAATGAGCGTCACCAGAGCGGCGCGGCGCCTGCGGCTCATGATCGCCGCCCGAGTCGGAGTGGTTCGACCGGGGCGAGGAGAGCGTGAAGCGTGTCGCGGAGCACCCGGGATGCGTCGTTTTCGGCGAGCCGGCCGGCCCTGATCTCGGACCCGGCAACGTGCAGGATCGCGTACAGGCAGGCCGCCTGCAGCCCGACGGTGAGGTCGGTCCGGAAGACCCCCTCGGATCGCCCCGAGACGAGGAGGGGCTGCAGGAGCAGCAGGGGGCGATCGTGGAAGTCGCGGACGCGTTCTGCCGGGACCTCGTATTGTGCGGCCTCGAGGAACCCGGTGGACTGGGCGAATATCCGCCAGGACGATCGGACCAGATCCTCCAGGCACTCCCACGGCGCCCTGGCCAGGTCCAGAGCCGCCAACTGGGCCTCGGTCCGACTGATCGTCCGCTCGAAGACAGCGCCGATGAGTTCCTCCCGTGTGGCGAAGTACTCGTACACCGTACCCCTGGCCACGCCCGCCGCGATGGCGATCTCAGCGACGGTCGCGCGAGGCTTCTCATTCAGGCAGGCCAGGGTCGCGTCCATGATCGCGTTCTTGTTCCGAGTCGAATCAGATCGGGGCATTCTCATACCCCCTAACTTATACACACTTGTTTGAGATATGCGATGCGTTGAGGAAACTTCTGCAATTCGGCGGCAGCGACGGGGCCGACATCTCGACCTGAAAATAAGTCTTGACATCTCAGACACGTGTGTATAGTTTATGAGTAACAAAGTCCAACACTCGTGTACGACTTAGCGGCGAGGGTCTCCCGGCCCCGCCGTCACCGCCACCACTTCGACAAAGGAGAAAGCCCATGCTCAACTTCTCTCGCCGCCCGGCCGAACCGGCTACGGTCTCCACCCCGTCCGTTCCCGACAGCCGTCGCCGGCCGTGGGCACGGAGGCTCCGCATCACCGGGATCGTGGCTGCGGCTGCCGTCGGTTTGACCCTCGTGTCCACGGGCGCGAACCTGGCCCTGGAGGGCGCTGAGCGCTCGAGCATCACGCCCTACGGGGAACGGATCGAGATCAGCGCCGGCTCGCTGAACGTCTACCAGTCCGGAACCGTCGGCCCGGCGATCGTGCTGCTCAGCGGTCTCGGCACCGCGGCGCCCGCGCTGGATTTCGCCCCGCTGATCCGGGCGCTCGGCGACCGCAAGGTCATCGTCGTCGAGGGTTTCGGCTACGGCTACAGCGACATGACCGCCCCCGCCCGCACTGTGGAGAACATCACGACCGAACTCCACGAGGCACTCACCGCGCTCCAAGTCCCCGCACCGTACGTGCTGGCCGGACACTCCATCTCCGGTTTCTACACCCTCGCCTACGCCAACCGTTACCCGAAGGAACTGTCCGCCGTCATCGGGATCGACCCGACCGTGCCCGCCGGCAAGCTGGGCGCGCCTTCGGCCGGCACCTCGACCGGCTCCCAAGGCGGCATCCCCTGGTCCCGGATCCCGTCCGTCACCGGGCTCGTGCGCTGGGTCGACTCGATCGCGCCCAGCCTGGCCGAACCGGCCGGCGACGCCTTCACGGCCAGTGAGCGAGAACGCCTCCGCCTGATGTCGAGCTGGAACTTCTACAACCCCGCCCTCACCGACGAAACGCTGGAGATGGGCAACAACGCCCGGAAACTGCAGGGGCTCCGCTACCCCGACGGCCTGCCCGTGCTCGACTTCCTCGCCCAGGACACGATCGACTCCGACCCCGACTGGCAGAAAGCCCACGAAACGCAGCTCCAGAACGTTCAGCAGCACAAGATCGTCGTGCTCAAGGGCGGGCACTACCTGCACTGGACCCAGTCCACAGTGATCGCGAAGACGATCACCGACTTCCTGGCTCGGAACAACTAGCACGGCACGACGATCTGCCTCGAACCCTTCCCGAACCCATCCCGAAAGGATCACCACCATGGAATTCATCATTCTCGCGGCCATCACGTTCGCCGCCGCGGCGGCAGTCCGGGCCATCACCCGAGACGGCTACACCCGCGTCGCGACCCGCACGCACCACACCGGCCCGGCGAAATGGAGCGAGTGATGGCCTCCGACCGAACCCTGGCCACGTTCGCCCGCCGTTGGCCCGGCAGGGTGCTCGCCGCCGTCGTTCTGCTCGCCATTCCGGCGGTGATGCTGTTCAGGTCGCTGAACGGCGGCACCTACGCCGACGACAGCTGGACCGCCCTGCTCATGACGGGCGCACTGGCCCTGGCCTACCTCGTCTCACGCCGCCTGATTCCCACGGTGTTGGTCGGAGCGCTCGTCGTCGGCCTGACCGCCTGGACCCTCTCCCCCAGCCTCGCCGACAGCCGCATCGGCGACGCGGCGGTCCTCGGCAGTTTGGACCGGGAAGCAGGCCAGGGAATGCTCGCCGGATTCCAGGACCTGGCGGTCGCCCGGGTCGACCTCGACTCAGCCCACCCGGTCCGGTTCGGCGGCCTCGGTGCCGACGAGACAACCCTCATGGAGGTCGGGTCGCTGACGAAGGCGATGACCGGACTCGTGATCAGGGACGCCGTGGACCGGGGCGAACTGCGCATGGACATCCCGGTGTCGACCTACCTGCCCCAGCTGGCAGGGTCGCCGGCCGGCACGGTCACCCTGAACGAGCTCGTCACCCACACCGCCGGCTACGCCGAATTCGGAGCCGCCAGCCTCCGCCGCGCACTCTGGGGCGCACCGCTCGGCCAGAACTTCCTGGGCACCGGCCTCACGCAGCTGCTCCAGGAAGCCCGGGAGGGAACTCTCCCAACCAGAGGGGCCTATGCCTACTCCACCCTGGGCGCCGCCATTGCCGGGCAGGCCGCGGCGGCCGCAGCCGGGATGAGCTACCCCGACCTGATGCGCACCCGCCTCTTCGAACCGCTCGCGATGACCCACACCGTCATCGAAGACCAGCGCTCCCTCGTTCCGGGCGGCCGATCGAAGAGCGGCCTCCGCGTGCAGCCCTGGCTGCTGGACGCCTACGCACCGGGCGGCGGCGCCGTCTCCACCACCGGCGACCTCGCCAGGCTCGCCACCGCGCTCCTCGACGGCACCGCACCCGGCCTGGCCGCCCTGGACCCGACCACCGCTACAGACATGACGGGCACCCACATCGGAGACTTCTGGCACGTCTCCACCAGGGATGACGGCCGGACGCTCGCCTGGCACAACGGCCAGACCGGCGGCTATAGCTCCTACTTCGGCATCGACCGCACCCGGGGCATGGCCGTCATCGTGCTCTCCGATATCGCCAACCCCGCCGCCTACGACCTGGGCGTCGAACTCCTGGCCGGCCACGACTGACACCATTGCAGGTCACACGGGCCTGACACTGGATTCACGCGTCGAGGTAGGCGACCACGTTGGCCGGAATCCCGAGCACCAGGGCATAAGCGTCGTGCGCGAGCAGAAGGCCCCGCGGATGCCGGGACACCTGCCAGCCGTGCAGGTCGAGGCCGCGCGTGAGGGTTTCAATCCACGCCTCCTCCCGTTCCCGGGCATTGCGCGGTTCGCGGTCCGCCCCGAGGATCACGCGGTATCGCACCTCCTCGACCGAGAGGCCGGACAGCTCCTCCAGGTGATGGTCGACGTCGAGGGCGACGGGAGCGAGGTACAGATCGGCCAGGTCATGTGGTCGTGTGCTCACAACCGCCTCCTTCAGTTGACCTCAACATAGCCGTGCACTCCGCCGAACGATAGCGAATTGACGGCATTGGACAGCCCGTCGAACGCCCTGACCGCCGGTCGGCGGTCGGCGAGCGCCGTTTCCCCCGGCCCTCAATATGATGAGGTCATGCCGACGCCCGTCCTGGCCACGAAACTCTTCGTTCCTGCTCTGCGACCCCAGGTCGTTCCTCGCCCGCGCCTGATCGCGCGTCTGAGGGAGGGCCTGCGCCCGGGCCGGAAGCTGACTCTCATCTCGGCCCCTGCCGGCTTCGGCAAGACAACTCTCCTCAGCGAGTGGATCGCCGACAGCCGGCAACGTGACGCGAGCGTTCGAGTGGCCTGGGTGTCCCTGGACGACGGCGACAACGACCCGGCCCGCTTCCTGACCTACCTCGTCGCCGCCCTGCGGAGTGCCGGGCCCGCTCAGCCGCCATCGGTCGAGCAGGCACTGACGGTCGAGCACGCACTGACGGTCGAGCAGGCACTGACGGTCGAACAGACGCTCACGGCGCTCATCAACGACATCGCACAGGCGCCGCACGACACCATCCTCGTGCTCGACGACTTCCACCTGGTTGATGCGGCGCCGGTGCGGGATGCCCTCGCCTTCCTGCTGGAGCGCCTCCCGTCGAACCTGCACCTGGCCATGGCCGGCCGCTCCGACCCGTCGCTCCCGCTGGCCCGGCTGCGGGGCCGGGGCGAGTTGACCGAGTTGCGTGCGGCTGACCTGCGCTTCACACCGGACGAATCCGCTGCGTTCCTCAACGAGGTGATGGGCCTGACGCTCTCGGCCACCGACATCGCCGCCCTCGAGACCCGCACCGAGGGCTGGATCGCCGGCCTGCAGCTGGCCGCCCTGTCCATGCGGGATCGTTCGGACATCGCCGGTTTCATCCGGGCGTTCACGGGCAGCCACCGGTTCGTGATCGACTATCTGGTCGAAGAGGTGCTGCAGCGCCAGCCGGACGACGTGCGCAACTTCCTGTTCCGCACCGCCATTCTCGACCGGCTCAGCGGCCCCCTCTGCGACGCCGTCACCGGGCAGGCACGGGGCGACGAGATGCTCGAGAAACTGGAGCGGGAGAACCTGTTCGTCGCTCCGCTGGACGACCACCGCCGATGGTACCGCTACCATCACCTGTTCGCCGACGTTCTCCGGGCCCGGTTCCCCGCCGAGTGGCGCGATAGCCTGCCCGACCTCCATCGACGAGCCGGCGAGTGGTACGAGCGAAACAACCTGCCCGAGGACGCGGTCAGGCATGCGCTTGCCGCCGAGGACTTCGAGCGCGCCGCGAACCTCATCGAGGGGGCCGTGCCTGCCCTGCGCAAGGGCAGGCAGGACGCGACCCTGCTCGAGTGGCTCACGCTGCTGCCTGCCGAGGTCGTGGCTCGCCGGCCCGTGCTCAGCGTCTACCTCGCCTGGGCGATGCTCATTGCGGGCAACCTGGATGCCGTCGAACTCCGGCTGAGGGACGCCGAGGCGGGCCTGAGTGCGGCGGCCGGCGCAGGCAGCGGGCCCGGCGCAGCCGTGGCCGGCGCAGCCGGGGCCGACCCTGCCGCAGTCGGAGAAGAGCTTCGGCTGCTGCCGGTGATGATCGCCGTCTACCGGGCCTCGCTCGCCCAGGCGCTGGGTGATGTGGCCGGCACCGCGGAGCACGCCCGGCGCGCGCTCGACCTCACCGAGCCGGGCGATCACTTCGGACGTGCGGCGGCGGCCGGCTTCCTGGGCCTCGCCTCCTGGGCGAGCGGAGACCTCGAGGCGGGACTGCGGGCCTTCGCCGAGGTCAGGACGACCCTGCGGCTGGCCGGCAACACCGCCGATGTGCTCGGCACCACGGTGGTGCTGGCCGACATGCTGATCCCGCTCGGTCGCCTGCGTGACGCCCGGCGGGCCTACGACGAAGCCCTGCAGGTGGCGAGCGCGCAGGGCGAGCCGGCTCCGCAGCCGATGGCCGACCTGCATGTGGGCATCAGCGAGCTGCACCGGGAGCAGGGCGAACTGGATGCCGCCAGGGAGCACCTGCTGGCAGCCCAGGCACTCGGCGAGCGCGCGTCCCTGCCCGAGAACCGCTATCGCTGGTTCGTCGCGATGGCGCGGGTCAGGGAAGCCGAGGGAAACCCCGACGCGGCGCTGGACCTGCTCACCGAGGCGGAACACCTGTACGCGCGCGGCTTCTTCCCCGAGGTGCGCCCGATATCCGCGCTGAGGGCCCGCGTCTGGATCTCGCAGGGCCGGCTGGCCGAGGCACGGGAGTGGGCGACCGGGCAGGGGCTCTCCACCGCCGATCTCAGTTATCTGAGCGAGTTCTCGCAGATCACCCTGGCGCGACTGCTGATCGCCGAGCACCGGGCCGATCCGAAGCAGGGCGCGATTCAGGAGGCACTGGCACTGCTGGACCGGCTCCTCGAGGCGGCCGAGGCAGGGGGCCGCACGGGAAGCGGCAACGAGATCCTGGTGTTGCAGGCGCTCGCCCATCAGGCCCGGGGACGTCTCTCCCTCGCCCTCGCGTCCCTGGAACGGGTGCTCGACCAGGCCGAACCGGAAGGCTACCTGCGACTCTTCCTCGATGAGGGTGCTCCCCTGGCAGAGCTTCTGGGTGAGGCCGCGCACCGGGGAATCCGGCCCGGGCACCTCTCCCGGTTGCGCCGCGCATTCCGGCCGGCCACCGCCGGGGCCCAGCCCGTCGGGGCCCAGCCCGCCGTACCCCTGGCCGCCGGGGAGGCGCTGAGCGAGCGCGAACTGCACGTGCTCCGGCTGCTGGCCACCGAGCTCAGCGGGCCGGAGATCGCCCGCGAGCTCTACCTGTCCCTGAACACGATCCGCACCCACACGCGGCACATCTTCGGCAAGCTCTCGGTGAACAGTCGGCCGGCGGCCGTGCGCCGGGCCGAAGAGCTGGATCTGCTCTAGCGCCGGTCGCCGACGACGACACCGACCGGACACCGACAGGGACTGACAGGAACTCTGACAGGCAGGGGTGACATCATCGAAGGACAGGGCGGGCGCCGCTGACGCATTCGCGGCCCACCGCACCGCCATCGAAATGAAAGCCGCCGTGTAACCCACTCAGCAGAGCAAGCCGACATCCGCCTCATCGTCTCGGACATGGATGGCACCCTTCTCGATGACGACGGCCGCGTTCCCGACGCGTTCTGGCCTCTCCTCGACGACCTCGCGCAGGCCGGAGTGCTGTTCGTTCCCGCCAGCGGCCGCCAGTACCAGACCCTTCACGCGGTCTTCGGCGAGCGCGACGGCCTGCTCTACATTGCGGAGAACGGGGCCAACGTGGTCAAGGACGGCACCAGCATCGTGCAGGAACCCGTCGATCCAGCGATCATCGCCCCCATCGTGGACTGGGTGCGCACCACCGCGGCCGCCGGAGCCGACCTGGGGATCATCGTCTGCGGCGCCCGCTCCGCCTACATCGAACGCTCCGATCCCGACTTCGTCAGCCACGTGTCCCGCTACTACGCGGCACTCGAGGTCGTGGCGGATGTCCAGGTCGCCGCCCTCGATGACGTCGTCCTCAAACTCGCGATCTACGACGTCGGCAGGGCCGAGACCCGCACGGGACCGGCGATCCGCGAGCTCGACCTCCCGGCGGACGTTGTGGTCTCCGGCGAGAACTACGTCGATGTGATGGGCCAGGGAGCGAACAAGGGCCGGGCCCTGGTGCGGCTCCAGCAACAGCTGGGCATCAGCAGGGATCAGACGATGGCGTTCGGCGACTACCTCAACGACGCCGAGATGCTCGATGCTGCCGGGCATTCCTACGCTGTTGCCAACGCGCACCCGAGCATCCGTGCCCGCGCCCGGAACATCGCCCCCTCGAACTCGGAGGCCGGCGTGATCAGCAGCATCCTCGCCGCCCTGCCGCACCTGCAGGGCGAGCGCGCGACGAGCGTGCTCTAGCCGTACGCGACCTGACCCCCCGGCGACGGGGAACCAGTCGTATGCTCGAAGCGGGTTGGATCGAGTCAGACGACGCCGGCGGGCACCGCCGACGGGCAAACGCCGACGGGCAGACGCCGACGGGCACCGCCAGGTCGGCCCGGCGCTACAGAGGGAGACACGATGAGCATCGCCACGCGCACGGACACGCAGACGCCGGCACTGCACGTTGCCGACAGCCACGATCGGATTCGCGTGCGGGGCGCGCGCGAGAACAACCTCAAGAACATCGACGTCGAGATCCCGAAGCGGCGGCTGACGGTGTTCACCGGCGTCTCCGGCTCCGGCAAGAGTTCGCTGGTGTTCAGCACGATCGCCGCGGAGTCGCAGCGGATGATCAACGAGACCTACAGCGCCTTCGTGCAGGGCTTCATGCCGACGCTGGCGCGGCCCGACGTCGATGTGCTCGACGGGCTGAGCACCGCGATCATCGTCGACCAGGAGCGGATGGGCGCCAACCCCCGGTCCACCGTCGGCACCGTCACCGACGCCAACGCCATGCTGCGGATCGTCTTCAGCCGGCTCGGGCAGCCGCACATCGGCTCGCCGAAGGCCTACTCGTTCAACGTCGCCTCGATCAGCGGGGCCGGCGCCGTCTCGATCGAGCGCGGCGGGCAGACCGTCAAGGAGCGGCGCAGCTTCAGCATCACCGGCGGCATGTGCCCGCGCTGCGAGGGCATGGGCAACGTGACCGACCTCGACCTCGCCCAGCTCTACGACGACAGCAAATCACTGAACAGTGGGGCTCTCACCATCCCCGGCTACAGCATGGACGGCTGGTTCGGCCGCATCTTCAGCGGCTCGGGCTTCTTCGACCCGGACAAGCCGATCCGCGACTTCACCAAGACCGAGCTTCACAACCTGCTCTACAAGGAACCGACCAAGATCAAGGTCGACAACATCAACCTCACCTACGAGGGGCTGATCCCGAAGATCCAGAAGTCGATGCTGTCCAAGGACAAGGAGGCGATGCAGCCGCACATCCGGGCCTTCGTCGACCGGGCCGTCACCTTCACCACCTGCCCCGACTGCAACGGAACCCGGCTCAACGAGGGCGCCCGTTCCTCCACAATCGAGGGCATCAGCATCGCCGACGCCTGCGCCATGCAGATCAGCGACCTGGCCCAGTGGGTGCGCGGCCTCACCGAACCGTCCGTGGCGCCGCTGCTCGACGCGCTGCGGGAGAACCTCGAGTCGTTCGTGGAGATCGGCCTGGGCTACCTGTCTCTCGAACGGCCCACCGGCACGCTGTCCGGCGGCGAGGCGCAGCGGGTCAAGATGATCCGCCACCTCGGCTCCTCCCTCACCGACGTCACCTATGTGTTCGACGAGCCCACCATCGGGTTGCACCCCCATGACATCCAGCGGATGAACGGCCTGCTGCTGCGGCTCCGGGACAAGGGCAACACGGTGCTCGTCGTCGAGCACAAGCCGGAGACGATCACGATCGCCGACCACGTCGTCGACCTCGGCCCCGGCGCCGGTGCGGCGGGCGGCGAGGTCTGCTTCGAGGGCACGGTCGAGGAGCTGCGCACCAGCGGCACCCTCACCGGTCGCCACTTCGACGACCGGGCCGTCCTCAAACAGACGGTGCGGATGCCCGACGGCTCGCTCGAGATCCGGGGCGCGACGGCGCACAACCTGCAGAGCGTCGACGTCGACGTGCCGCTCGGGGTGCTCGTCGTCGTCACGGGTGTCGCCGGCTCGGGAAAGAGCTCGCTCGTGCACGGCTCGATCCCCGCCGGCGACAATGTGGTCTCGATCGACCAGGGCGCGATCCGCGGCTCCAGGAGAAGCAACCCGGCGACCTACACCGGGCTGCTCGACCCGATCCGCAAGGCCTTCGCGAAGGCCAACGGGGTGAAGCCGGCACTGTTCAGCGCCAATTCCGAGGGTGCCTGCCCCGCGTGCAACGGTGCCGGCGTCATCTACACCGATCTGGCGATGATGGCCGGCGTCGCCACTACCTGCGAGGAATGCGACGGGAAGCGGTTCCAGGCATCCGTGCTGGAGTACCACCTCGGCGGCCGCAACATCAGCGAGGTGCTCGAGATGTCGGTGACCGACGCCGAGGCATTCTTCGGCGCCGGGGAGGCGCGCACGCCGGCCGCGCACGCCATCCTGGACCGGCTCGCCGACGTGGGCCTCGGGTACCTCAGCCTCGGCCAGCCGCTCCCCACGCTGTCCGGCGGCGAGCGCCAGCGGCTCAAACTGGCCACGCACATGGGCGAGAAGGGCGGCGTCTACGTGCTCGACGAACCGACCGCCGGCCTGCACCTCGCCGACGTCGAACGGTTGCTCGGCCTGCTCGACCGGCTCGTCGACTCCGGCAAGTCGGTGATCGTCGTCGAACACCACCAGGCGGTGATGGCGCACGCCGACTGGATCATCGACCTCGGCCCCGGTGCCGGGCACGACGGCGGCCGGATCGTCTTCGAGGGCTCCCCCGCCGACCTCGTCGCCGCCCGCTCCACCCTCACCGGCGAGCACCTCGCGGCCTACGTCGGAGCCTGACCGCGAGGAGACGCGCGTCCGGCCCTCAGCTGCCGGTCGTGTTGGCCGACGCGGCGGCGTGCTCTGAGCCTGCTTGCCCGGCCTCGGCGACCTTGCGCCTCTTGACCAGGACCGCGAAGTATGCGGCGGCAACGGCGCCAACCAGGCCGATGCCGGCCGTGATCAGGAAGTACAGGTTGTTGGCGCCGGCCACGTCATCACCATAGGCGGTATAGATGGCGGCGCTGATCTGAGGCAAGACGATGTCGGGAAGGTACCCGACGAGCGAGATCAGCCCGATCGCGATGCCCGTCGCCGCCACAGGAACCCGGCAGTCTTCAAGCAGCGACCAGTAGACACCGCGGATGACGTAGACGAACAGTCCGACCAAGACCACCAGCACGTAGACCAGACCGATGGCAAAACCACCTGGCATGAGCGCCAACCCGATCAGCCCGACGGCCGCGGCCAGCATGGCGGCCGACAACACCCGAGACTTTCCGAGCTTGTCGGCGAGGTATCCACCACCGAATCCACCGATGGGCCGCATCCACATCACGACGACGGTGACGACTCCGGCGGCAACCGGGGTAACCGAGTGGTTCGTCGTCAGGTATCCGGAGAAGTAGTAGTACGCCCAGAAGAGGGTGTACCCGCAGAACAGTGCGAACATCAAGACCCACACTTCACGGATCTTGAGGATGCGGCGAACGGCGGCGAACGGCGACTCGACCGGCTCGGCGTGGGTCTCCTCGGCTTTCATCTTCTCGTCGCTGGACAGCACGAAGAAGAGCACAACGGCGAGCACGATGAGCACAGCGCAGTACATGTACACGACCGCCTGGAATCCTGCCGTGGTGTCGGTGATGTCCGACCCGCCGTCGCCGACGAACGCCGCGAAGATCCCGACCGCCACGGTGGCAAGGGCCGCTTCAACCACTCCTCGCCCGCCATCGAGGGCGCCGAAGAATCTGCCTTCCTCGTTCTTCTCAGCGAGCAGGTTGACTGCCTTCAGGAGCGCACTCCAGAAGGTGAAGACGGAGGCAAAGCCCCAGACGAGGAAGACGTAGACCAAAGTCGACTTGTCCGGGATCTGGGCGTAGAACAATCCCGTGACCGCTGTGAGGGCCAACGAAAAGGTGATCATGTACTTCGTGGGGAATTTGTCGGCCAGCCATCCGCTGGGCAGGTAACCGATGACGAAGATGATGCCGAGCATCGAGTACAGATTTGCCAACTCGGCATTCGACATGTCGAAGACCTGCAGAATTGTCGCCTCAAAGTTCTGACGCAGGTACACCAACGGGTAGATGGAACCTCCCGCCAGAATCAGCAGCACGAGTTGGAAGATCTTCTTTGAGTGGCCGGTCTTATACATGTGCGATTGCCCCTTTGCGATCGTGAAGGATACGGTGCGTGCGTTGGAGGATGGCGTCGGTCTGCGCCGTGATGTCGACGGAGACCGCGCGGAGTTGGGTGTAGAGGTCGATGTTTTCGACGTTCGGCTGGAAGGTGTCCTCGCGATGTACCATCCTGCTGGAGGCGTCATCGAAGGTTGGGTACACACCGCAGGCGACGGCGACGCAGATGGCTGCGCCGAGGCCGGCTGCATTGCGCACCTCGTTGCGCACCACAGGAATGCCGAAGACATCGGCGAAGATCTGCATGCACAGGTCGCTGTAGGAACCGCCGCCGGAGACGACGAGCGTGTCGATGGTGATGCCCCGCTCCTCCTCCATGTTCACCATGTTCTGCTTCATGGTGAAGGCGATGCCCTCGAGGATCGAGCGGTACATGTGGGCGTAGCCGTGGCGCTCATCGAAGCCGAGGAACATCCCCTTCTTGTACGGCTTGGTGGGCGGCGCGAGCCAGTCGAGCACGCACAGCAGGCCGTCACTGCCCGCCGGAACGTCAGACGCGACCGCGTTGAGGAAGTCGTCGCCGGTCATCCCGGCGGCTGCTGCGCCGTCGGTTATTTCCCGCCCGAGAAGGTTGCGGAGCCAGGAGACGGTCCACATGCCACGACGGATGCCTCCGCACTCGTAGATGTACCGGTGCGGTTCTGACGCGAAATTCGAGAAGAACGACGTCGGCTCGGCGACGAATTCCTTTCCGACGATCATGCCCGCGATGTACGTGCCCAGAGACACCAGGCCCGTCGTTTCGTCGCGGAGCCCTGCCCCGAGTGCTTCGGCGGCCTTGTCGTTTGCGGTGTGCACCACCGGCAGGCCCTGCGGGATTCCGGTGCTGGCCGCGAACTGCTCGTTCACGAAGCCGCCGACGTCGCCGGGCATCTGCAGCCGATACAACATGCTCCGGCTGACGTTGTACTTGTCGAATGTCTCCTGGTCGCTGAACCAGTCCCAGGTTCCAACGTCCATGGGCCATGGGCCGATGTAGTTGGCGATCGTGTCGGTCAGTTCGCCCGTGAGGCGCCCCATCAGGTAGCCCGATGTCGTTGTCACGTGTACAACGTCGTCGTTGGTCGGTTCGTATGGCTTGGAGAGGCGTTCGTCCATCCAGCTCTGCACTGGCTCGACGAGAGTGCCGTCCGCGCGGGTGAGGGCGCGGCAACACCGGATGCTGCACAGGCCCACGCCGATGATGTCTGCCGGATCGCCCTGGAATGCCTGCATTGCACGCGACGCGGCGGCAACGATGGAGTCGTAGAGGTCGTCGTGTGGATGCTCGACAACGCCCGGTTCGGGTGTGTAGAGGGGCTCCAGGGCCTGGCTGGCTTCGCACACGACTCGTCCGTCGGTGTCAAAGATGACCACCTTCGAGCTTTGCGAGCCGCCGTCGATCCCCAGAATGTACTTCTTCGTCATTGTGAGATTCATGTTCAGGTCCCGGCGCTCAGCGCACCAGATAGCCCCCGTCGACGCTCAGGATGTGCCCGTTCACGTAGTCGGAGGCGCGGCTGGCGAGGAACACTGTTGCCCCCATGAGATCTTGCGTCTGACCCCAGCGGTTGGCCGGGATGTGATCGAGGACCCGCTGGTTGGTGTCGGGGTTGGCTCGGGTTGCGGTCGTGAGCTCGGTGGCGTAGTAGCCGGGGGCGATGCCGTTCACCTGGATTCCGAACTGCGCCAGCTCGTCGCAGTATGCCTTGGTGAATCCGGCGATGCCGTGCTTGGTGGCGGCGTAGGCGGGCGACCACTGGCCACCGAGGAAGGTGAACACCGAGCAGATGTTGATGATCTTGCCGCTGCCTTGCGGGATCATGTACTTGGCGCATTCGTGCGACATCTCGAAGGCAGCGGTGAGGTTGAGAGCAACCATCGGGTCCCACTGCGCACGGGTGTACTTGGTGACGTCGGGCTCGTTGATGCTGCGGCCGGCGCAGTTCACGAGGATATCAATGCTGCCGAATTCCCGGACGCAGGCTTCAACAACTTTGTTGGGGTTTCCTTCGGCCGTGATGTCCGCCATGAGATACGAGTATTTTGAGCCGGCCGCCTCGACCAGCGCGCCGGTTTTCCCGTCGTCGGGCATGATGCTGACGGCGAACACGTTCGCACCGGCTTTGGCCAGCGCGAGGGTGAACGCCTGACCGAGCCCGGTGTTTCCACCGGTGACGATCGCGGTCTTGCCCTTGATTGAGAAGAAGTCCATCTGGAAGTCCGAGATGTTGACGTCAGTCATGCGTTTTCTCTGTTTCTTGTTCAGTGGGGTTGTGCGGGGGTGCGCCGGTCGGCACACGGTCATCGTGTGCCTTTCGGCGCACCCGCGCCGGAATGGGTGGCTACTTCTTGAGCGGGAAGATGGTGCCGCGGTTCATGATTCCGTTCGGATCGAACGCGGCCTTGAGGGTCTCGAGCATGTACAGCGACGAGCCGTATTCCTCGGCCAGGAAGTGCGTGCGGTGCTTTCCGACGCCGTGGTGGTGGCACATCGACCCGCCCAGCTTGAGGGTTTCCTCGACGATGATGTTCTGGATCGGGTCGTGGTAGGTAGCACGTTCTTCGGTGGGATCAACGTCGATCTTGTAGTAGTAGACGAAGTACATATTGGTTCCGTTGAGGTAGCTGTGGCTGGAGTGGCCGCCGAGCAGGCTGAACTCCGCCGAGATCTCATTCCGGATGCGAGCAAGCGCGTTGGTGTAGATGTCGTGGATGACGCTCCAATTGCCCGAGATCTCGGTGGTGAAACCGTTGATCAGGGTTTCGCGAATCTCCACTCGTTCTTCCTCGATCTTCGAGACATCCCAGTTGAGGTTGTCGAACCAGTCCTCAATGAGTTTGTCGTCGACTCGATCGGCAGAGCCGAAGGTGGAGACGATCTCTTCGATCGCGGCTCCCGTCGCATCGGCGATCGGCTTGGGTCCTTCGGCGACGAAGATGAGCACGCAGCGTCCGTCGGAGAAGTGCTTGAAGTGGTACAGGCCGTCTTCTTTGTCGTAGAGGCGGGCAACGGACGGTCGGTAGCCCTGGGTGATGACCTCCCGCAGAATCTCCAGCCCGGTCTTCATGTCGTTCAGCAGGTAGCCGTAGAACTTATTGTTCTCGGGGTAGTAGCGGAAGATCTTGACGGTCACTTCGGTGATGAAGTTGAGCGCACCCTCATTGCCGATCACCAGGTGGCGGATGTCCGGCCCGGCGGCGCGGCGCGGCACGTTCTTGATGCGGCAGATCTGGCCGTTCGGGAAGACCGTTTCAACACCGACGAGCATGTCTTCGATTCCACCGTAGAGGGTGGAGAACTGTCCGATGGAGCGGGTTGCGACCAGCCCGCCGTATTGCGCGAGGGGCTTGGACTGCGGCGAGTGCCCGGTGGTGTAGCCGATCTTACGGAGCTCATTCTCAAGGTCTTCGAGGCAGACGCCGCACTGCACGGTGGCCAGCATGTTGGCGGTGTCGATGCTCAGAATCTGGTTCATGCCGGAGCCGTCGACGACGATGGAGTCTTCGATCACCGTTTCGAGGCCGCCCTCAGTGGCTGAGCCTCCGGTCTTCGGAACGACGTTGATGCCGTTCTCGTTCGCGAATTTCAGCACCTGGGCAACCTCCTTGGGGGTGCCGGGCTTCACGACGGCCGCGGGCAACGGCAAGGCGTAGATGCCGAAGATGTTCTCGACTTTGTAGTACCGATCTGCGCTGTTGTCCTTCAACGTCTGCTCGTCGGTGATGACTCGCTCGCTACCGAGGATGTCAACGTAGGCACTAACGATCTGTTCACGGGTGAGGCGCATTATTCGACTGGTTCCGTTCGTTCTAGGTGTTCGTGTTTTGCGGTGTGAGGCACTGAACCCACCACTTCGTGGATTGACGACAAAAAAAGAACAGCGATCCCCTCAGAAGAGGGGGTCGCTGTTCTCTAAGTTTTAAGCAACAGTCCCGAACCAGGTCCGGAACGCGTGTGAAGTTGTAGGTTGAGCGGAAGCCTAGCATGGCCATTCGTCTCCCGCGCAAGCAGGTTCTCGAATGAGGCGCGTGGAACCGTGCCTGAGTCGCCCGGTAGAGTTCAGCGCATGGCTGACGAATCGTCCCGGATCAGCGACGTCATGTCGCTTCACCCCGTAATCGCGAGCATCAAGGATGAAGACGGGCTCAGGGCGGTTTTGCGTGCCCCCTGCCCTGTCGTCTTCGTTCTCTTCGGATCCGTGATGACCATTCAGGGCATCGTTGCGACCCTGAAGAACGCCGAGAAGACGGTCTTCGTGGATGTGGACCTGCTCGACGGCTTTTCGAGCAAACCGATCGCAGTCGATTTCCTGAAGGCTCACACCCAAACCGACGGAGTTCTGAGTTCAAAGACCATCATGGTGAAGGCGGCGAAGGCAGCCGGCCTGATGGCTGTCCATCGACTGTTCCTCGTTGATTCCCTCAGCTACAACAACGTGTCCAAACAGGTGAAGATTTCGGAACCGGATGCCATCATGATCCTGCCAGGATGCATGCCGCGAGTGCTCTCCTGGGTGCGCGCCGACACCAACCTTCCCCTGATCGCGGGGGGATTGGTCTGCGACAAGGAAGACGTGATGGCCGCCCTGAACGCCGGCGCCAATGCGATCGCGTCTTCGAATCGCGGCGTCTGGCTGATGTAGCGGCCACCCGGCTCGGGCTGCGCCAATCTGCGTCACCGCTACCAGCCGTCGCTCAGCACCTGGTCGAGCGCGTCCACGAAGAAATCCGCGCTCTCCCGACTCAGGCAGAGGGGCGGCTTGATCTTCAGCACGTTCTGCCGTTCGGAAGTCGGCTGCACGATCACGCCGAGCTCCAGCATCCGTTCGCAGATGGCGGCGGTCTCGCTCGTCGCCGGCTCGAGGGTGTCCCGGTCGCGCACGAGTTCCACCCCCAGGTACAGGCCCAGGCCGTGCACCATCCCGATCAGCGGATGCCGCTCCGCGAGTTCCGCGAGCCGGCCTGCCAGGTGCCGGCCCACGGCATCCGCGTTCTGCTGGAGGGATTCGTCCCGGATGACGTCGAGCACCGCGAGGCCCGCGACGCAGCCGACCGGGCTGCCGCCGGCCGAGGAGAAGAAGTTGCCCTCCTCGGCCAGGGATTCGGCGATGTCCCGGCGGGTGAGCACCGCGCCGAGCGGATAGCCGTTGCCCATGGCCTTGGCCACCGTGATGATGTCGGGCACCACGCCCTGCTGCGCCGAACCCCAGAAGTGGCTGCCCAGCCGGCCGTAGCCCACCTGCACCTCGTCGGCGATGCACAGCCCGCCGCGGGCGCGGACCTGCTCATAGGCGAGGCCGAGGTAGCCCGGCGGGGGCACGACCCCGCCGGCGTTGCCCAGCACGGGCTCGCAGATGAAGGCGGCCAGGTCAGCCCCCGGGCCGTTCGGAGCATCGAGCAGCCGGGCCAGATCGGCCGCGTATCCCTGCGCCGCCCCGGCGCCGCGATGCGTCCCGCGATACGCGTTGGGAACATCCGCGATGTGCACCCAGCCGGGCCGGGAGGCCGCGGCCCGGGGGTTGTCGAAGGCCGAGGTGGACACCGCGTCGGAGGCCATCGTCCAGCCGTGGTAGCCCTCTCTGAGGGCGACGACGCTGTCGCGGCCGGTGTGGATCCGGGCCAGGCGCAGGGCCAGGTCCACGGCCTCGCTGCCGCTGTTGACCAGCAGCACGGTGTCGAGTGAGGGGTCAGGCGATGTCGCCACGATCCGTTCGCAGAGATCGGCCAGCGCCGAGTAGAGAAAACGGGAGTTCGTGTTGAGCAGCTGCAACTGGTCGCTGACGGCCCGGCTGAACCGGGGATGGCTGTGTCCGATCACGGCGACGTTGTTGACCATGTCGACGTAGGAGCGCCCGCGGGTGTCGACGAGCAGTTCCCGCCAGCCTCGTTCGATCTGCGGCGGCTGTTCGTAGTACTTCTCCTGCGCGGCGGCCATGACCCTGCCGCGCCGGGCCAGTTCGGCCGCCGGATCGGCGACGGATGCCTGCGCGGCCAGCCCCAGCAACCGCGCCGGGTCCGGCACGAGGGTTGCCCACGCCGCAGCGCGGGAGGTCTGAGCGAAGGGCGGGGCGGCATCCGGGGCCGCCAGCCCCGGGCGGGCGAACTCCTGCACGGTCACCCGGCCGACCGGCCCCGCCGCCGACTCCCGGTCGCCATTCGGGCGGGCAACACCCAGTGGCTCCCCCGCGGCGACCGACGCCCCCGGCACCTGGTTCGACGCGATCCCGCCGATGCGCAGTTCGAAACCGGCCAGGGCCAGAACCAGATGGTCGGCGCCGACCTCGGCGACCTCGGCGCGAGCGGGCGCCACGATCTCCGACCCGGCAGGCAGGAAGACCTCGGTGAAGAGGGCGAAGGTGTGAGGTTCCGCGTGCGAGCGCGGCGGGGTTCGGGTGAGCCGGAACTGCCCGTAGGGGGCGACGGCCGCGGTGCGCCGGGCGAGGGCTGCACGCGCGAGCTGCCATTCGGCATCCGTCTGCTGCCAGAGGCCGTCGGCCAGCAATGGGCTGGTCACAGAGAAGTCGAGCACCTCGTAGTCGCCGCCGGTGAGCGCGGGGATCATCGGGAGGAACGTTTCCGGCTCGGCCGGGGGGTGAGGCGGCCGGCCGAGCGCCTGCCGGATGGCCGCTTCCGCCTCCTCCCAGCCGATCGCGCTGGCCGCGGCGAAGACGCGCCACTCCGCGTCCATCCGGTGCCTGGCATAGTCGTTGTCCTCGTCGATCCGCACCTGCTGCTCGCCGCTGGCCACCAGCACCGCCCCGCGCAGCACGATCAGTGGCCACAGCGCGACGATCTCGTCGTCGGTCAGGGGAACCACCTCGTCGAAGGCGACGATCGCCGCAAGGGCGGCGAACGGATTGTCCGGCACGTGGTGCAGCACGGATGCGGCGGTGACCGCGAGTTCCGCGATCAGCCACCCTGTTCCGAGGTCGCCGAAGTCGATCACCCCGTCGGGGAGGTGGTGGCCGTTCGGCAACACCCGGCAGATCACGTTGTCGTCGGTGATGTCCCCGTGGATCGTCTGCAGCCGGAGGGCCGGGATCACCGTCGCCAGGCGCGCGGCGGCGCTGTCGGCGATGGCGCGGAGCCGCGCCCGGGTGTCCTCCTCCGGCACCCAGTGCACCAGCAGGTCGACCACTGCCTTCGCGTTGCGCAGGTCCCACTGCAGCGTGCGGTCGAGCCCCGCCGCCGCGAAGTCCTGCAGGTGCAGAGCCGTGGTGCCCGAGAGCCGGCCCAGCGCCCTGACCACCGGCGGGGCCAGATAGCCCTGGGCCTCGAGGGAGGGGCCCTCGATGAAGGTCAGCAGCCGAACCGGGAGGGCGCCGTCCGTTGCCGGCCAGTACTGACGGATGTTACCGTCCAGTCCGCGCACCGGCTGCGGCACCCGCATTCCGCGCGCGGACAGGTGCTCCATCACCGCGTCCTGCGCGGCCAGCTCGGAGGCGGAGAAGGCGGGATTGTCGACCTTGAGCACGTAACGCGGCGCTCCGTCACTGGATGCGGCGTCGTGGGAGCCAATCAGGAAGTTGCGGTCCTGTTGGCTGCCGAGCTCGCGGGCCGTGCCCGTGATCCCGAAGAGGGAGGCGGCCATGGTCTCGGCGTCCGCCGCGGTGACGTCCGGGCGCACGAGTCCCTGCCCACTGAAGAAATCAAAACCTGGCACGTCGACGCTCCTCGCAGATGGGGCAGTGAATCCTGCCAGTTTGGCACCACCGCGACCCGATCACCGCCCGGCTACGTCGGCGACCGACCTGGCCCGCTGAGAGGGCGCAAGCTGGCCCGGTCACCCAGCGAGACGGTGCCCGGGCGGATCACCCGGGCATAGACGCCGAACTCGATCTCGCCGGCGTTGAGCCGGTAACCGGCGAGCGTCTTGAGCAGGCTCGTGCCGCGTGCCCCGGTGTCCGGCTCGAGGTCGATGACGGCGCACCGCGGGATCCCGTGCCCCACGAGCAGCCGGGCACCGCCCAGGTCCAGTTCCCGGCCGGCCCAGGAATCCTCGGCGTGAGCCGCGGCGTCGCCGGTGTCGATCGTGAAAGTCGACCGGAACCGGCGCTCGTCGACGATGATCCCGGCCTCGTCGGCCAGGCGACCCAGCGACCCGGTCGTGGAGAGCGTGACGGAATCCCCGTAGACCACCGCACCCACGACGGAGCAGCGTGCCAGCACGACCGCTCGTCCGAGAAGCCGGGAGAATTCTTGGGCCCAGGGCCCGTCGACCACCTCCATGGCGGCGGCACGGCCCCAGTACTCGAGTGCGAGGCGGCGCCCGCTCATCCGGGGAACCGCCTCGATGCGTTGCCCGTCGATCTCAACCGACAGCACCCCGTCGTCCCAGCGCGCGTCGCAGGTCACCAGAGACGGATGCTCAACGGTCCTGATGACCTGTCCGGCCTCCAGATCGACGACCGCGAAGACCCGGTCTCCGACCGGCCCATCCGGCCCGAGCAGAACGTGGCTCCGCGACCGGTGGCGACCGCCCTTGAGCGCGGAAACACCGATGCCGTGCACGTGCATGATGATCACCACCCAATCGGCCGGATGCGGCCCAGCACAGCGTACCCAACAGCGCGCGGGCCGTGCGCCCAGCATTGACCACACCACTGACCGCCAAATGATATATGATTCAACAAGCGATAATCGAACTGCGCGTTCCATTATCGAATCGACAGTGCCGTCCGATTCGCCCACACAGAGAAGTGAGGAAGCCGTGCAGTTCCACCACCACGGATACGTGTCCACCGATCCCCGCATACAAGACGCCGCGGGCGTCGGCCTCGATCGCCCCGACGAGCTCCCCGAGAACGTCGACGTTCTCATCGTCGGCACCGGCCCCGCGGGCATGATCACCGCCGCCCAGCTCTCTAAGTTCCCGGGCATCACCACCCGCATCGTGGAGCGCCGCGGCGAACGCCTGGCGATCGGGCAGGCCGACGGCATCCAGGCCCGCAGCGTCGAGACCTTCCAGGCGTTCGGCTTCGCGGAGCGCATCATCGCCGAGGCCTACCGCATCACCGAGATGGCGTTCTGGAAACCCGACCCCGCAGACCCGTCCCGCATCGTGCGCACCGCCCGCGCCGTCGACGACCCCACCGGCATCAGCGAGTTCCCGCACCTGATCGTCAACCAGGCCCGCGTGCTGGACTACTTCGGCGAGGTGATGGCCAATTCGCCGACGCGGATGAAACCCGATTTCGGCTTCGACTTCCGCAGCCTCGTGAACACCGACGCGGGCGAGTATCCCGTGACGGTGACGCTCGTGCACACGACCGGGGAACGGGCGGGCCAGGAGCGCATCGTGCACGCCAAGTACGTGGTCGGCGCCGACGGCGCCCGGAGCGCCGTGCGCGACTCGATCGGCGCCGTGATGGCCGGCGACCAGGCCTTCCACGCCTGGGGAGTGATGGACGTCCTCGCGGTCACCGACTTCCCGGACATCCGCACGAAGTGCGCGATCCAGTCCGGCTCGGGCGGGAACATCCTGCACATCCCCCGGGAGGGCGGCTACCTGTTCCGCATGTACGTCGACCTGGGCGAGGTGGCCCCCGACGACAACGGGGCCGTGCGCAAGACGACGATCGAGGAGATCATCGTGAAGGCGAACGAAATCCTGCACCCCTACACGCTGGACGTGAAGAACGTGGCCTGGCACAGCGTGTACGAGGTCGCCCACCGGCTCACCGACCGGTTCGACGACGTGCTCCCCCACGAGATCGGCACCCGCACCCCGCGCGTGTTCATCACCGGTGACGCCTGCCACACGCACAGCGCCAAGGCCGGCCAGGGCATGAACGTGTCCATGCAGGACGGCTTCAACCTGGGCTGGAAGCTCGCCTATGTGCTCGACGGTCGCAGCCCCGAGTCGCTGCTCGGCACCTACTCCGCCGAACGCCAGGTGATCGCGAAAAACCTGATCGACTTCGACAAGGAGTGGTCGAGCCTGATGGCGACGAGGCCGGAGGACCTCGAGGTGCCGCTGGAAGACTTCTACACCCGAACGGCCGAGTTCCCGGCCGGTTTCATGACCCAGTACCCGCCGTCGATGCTGGTCGGCGAGGCAACGCACCAGGATCTCGCCACCGGGTTCCCGGTCGGCAAGCGCTTCAAGTCCGCCCCGGTCGTGCGGGTCGCCGACGCCAACCCCGTGCAGCTCGGGCACCACCACCGTGCCGACGGACGCTGGCGGGTGTACGCGTTCGCGGATGCCCACCTCTCCGGTGAGCCCTCGGCCCTCGCCGACTGGGCGCACTGGCTTCAGACCTCGCCCGAGTCGCCGCTTGGCGTGCACACCCCCGCGGGCAGCGATATCGACAGCGTCTTCGATGTCAAGGTGGTGTACCAGCAGGACCACACCGGCGTCGACGTCGGCCGGGTGCCCGAGGCGTTCCTGCCCAGGACCGGCCCGTTCGAGCTGATCGACTACGAGAAGCTGTACGCCGCCGACCCGGAGCACGACATCTTCGAGCTCCGCGGGATCAGCCGGGACGGCGCCGTCGTCGTCGTGCGCCCCGACCAGTACGTGGCGAACGTGCTGCCCCTGGCCGCGACGGCGGAGCTCGCTGCGTTCTTCCGGCAGATGCTGCTCCCCCGGTAGACGTCACCGCCCGGCGGCCGCGCTCCGCTACTCGGCGGGCGGGCGCTGCCGTTGCCGTTTGGTTTCCGACCGCTGCTGCTTGGCGGCCAGGTGCCGCCGCCCAGACCCTCGGGTGGGTTTGGTCGGGCGGCGGGGAGCCGCCGCGGGGGCAAGCCCGGCCGCGACGAGTTCGGCAAGCTTGGCCAGGGCGATCTCGCGATTGCGCAGCTGCGATCGCCGCTCTGAGGCGGTCACGGTGATCACCCCGGCGATGAGCCGCCGGCCGAGGCGGGTGATCAGCAGCATCCGCTGATCGTCGGTGAGCGCGGCCGACTCGGCGACGTTCCAGAACAGTTCGACCCGGCTGTCCGAGGTGTTGACGTGCTGGCCGCCCGGGCCGGACGACCGCGAGAACCGCCAGCCGAGTTCCGACGCGGGAATCGTGAGCGCGGGTGACACCTCCAGGTCCATCCCCCCAGCGTGGCACGATCCGAGGTCGAGCGAGCGCCGCACGGGGCTCTGAGAGCGAACGCGTTGCGCTCAGGCGGAGCCGACTGGGGGTTCGCCGTGCAGCGGCAGCGTGCGCACGCTCTCGAACTCGCGCAATTGTCCGTCCACGGGGTCGGTGAATCGCACCTCGCTGGCCAGGAGCTGCAGCGGGCGGGTGAAGTCGTCGATCTCGACGTCCTGGACGACCGGGTACACCGGGTCATCGATGATGGGAATGCCGAGGCCCAGCATGTGCATCCGCAGCTGATGCGTGCGCCCGGTCCTCGGCGTCAGCCGGTAGACGGCCGCGTCCTCGACGACCGTCTCCAGCTCGATCAGCGACTCCGCGTTGGGCGGCAGGTCGGCCACCAGCTCGGCCTGCCACTGGCCTCGGCGCGTGGTGAGGTGGTTGCGCACGGTGACGGGCAGATCCAGATCGGGCCGCAGCGGGGCCAGCGCCCGGTAGGTCTTGCCGACCTCGCCGCGCTGGAACATCGACTGGTACGCCCCGCGCCAGCGTCGTTCGGTGGCCAGGATCAGCAGCCCCGACGTCACCCGGTCCAGCCGGTGCAGCGGCGAGAGCTCGGGCAGTCCGAGCTCGGCGCGCAGGCGCACCACCACGCTCTGCAGAACGTGCCGGCCGCGGGGGATGCTCGAGAGAAAGGCCGGCTTGTCGATCACCACGATTCGCGCGTCCTGGTGCACGATGTGGACGATCCCGGGCACGAAGGCCTCATCGGCGAGATCGCGGTGGAACCAGACGAAGGTGTGCGGCGCATACGGGTCGCCGTCGACGACCGGCGTGCCCGAGTGGTAGGCGAAGCGCTCCCCGGCCAGAAACCCGGTCACGTCGACGAACTCGGACAACCGCTCGTTCAGCCAGGCGCCCATGCTCGGCCACGGGTGCGCTGGGGCGCTGCCCCGTTCCGGGGTGCACACCCACGCCGCATCGAGCCCGTGACGTTGCGGCAACGGGGAAGGTGGGGGCATCACCGTATCGTACGTCTCACGCGACCTGCCCGCACGAGGAGTCGACGCCCGCGGCGGCCCACTTCCCCTCCTGCCAGGACACACTGACCACGCCACAATTCGGCACGCTCGCGCCGAAGCGATGTTCGGGCACCAGGCTGCGAAGCAGGCTCCCGAGCACACTTCCGTGGGTCACCACGAGCACGTCACCGGCATCCTGCTCGGCTGCGCGCCCTGCCGCGGCGACCACGACCTCGAGTGCGGCCGTGACGCGTGCGGTGACATCGGCCCCGGTCTCGGCGCGGCCGATCGGGTCGAGACGATGGATGCTGTCGATGACGCTGTCGAAGCCGTCGGCCGTCACTCCCGGCCAGTCGGCCGGGCTCGGGGCGTAGCGTTTGCCGTGCGCCTCGAAGACCGGCGTCCAGAGGTCGGCGTTGGGCTGGCCCTCCCAGCTGCCGAAGTGCCACTCGCGCAGTTCCCGCAGCGGCGTCGGCTCCAGCTGCGGATGCCCGGCGAGCGCCGCCGTCATCGTCGAGCGGGTGCGGGTGAGATCGCTCACGAACGCCGCGGCCAGCGGAACGTCACGCATCCGTTCGCCGAGGGCGGCGGCCTGGCGTTCGCCGCGTTCGGTCAGCGGAGAGTCGCACCAGCCCTGCAGTTGCCCGCTGACGTTGAAAAGGGTTTCCGCGTGCCGGACGAAGTGGATCTGGGCCATGGTGGGTGAGGCCTTTCGGTTGTCTGGAGCATTCCGGGCGCGCAACCGCGCCGAAAATCGGAATCAGGCCAGGAAGAATTGGGGGCCGGTCAAAAGTCTAGGCCGAGAGAATCGCTCTCAGAACAGCGGCCAGGGCACCGCGGGCATCTGCCCGTGCGGGGCGGGGAATCGCCCTTCGGCGCGCAACCGGTCGCAGCGTGCGGCGAGGGCGGCGATCTCCGGGTCGCTGAGCAACCCGGCGAGGGTCTCCCCGAGCCCGCCGGCCAGCTGGGAGACGACCCGGTCGATCCCGGCCAGCTCCTCGGCGGTGAGCGCCTCACCTATCCACCCCCAGAGCACGGTGCGCAGCTTGTGGTCGGCGTGGAAGGTGAGTCCGTGGTCGACGCCGTGACGGTGGCCGCCCGGCATCGCGAGGATGTGGTCGCCCTTGCGATCGGCGTTGTTCACGACGATGTCGAACACCGCCATCCGTCGCAGCGCGGCCGAGTCCTCGTGGATGAGCGTGACCTGGTTGCCCTGCTCGTCCGTCCCGTCGAGCACGGGGCGCCAGCCTGCCTCGGGCACGGCTCCCGATCCGACCAGGTCGACGGCATCCTGTTCGGGGTCGGACTCCTGCCAGAGCTGCACCATCCCCCGGCCCATCGGGCCGTCGCGCAGCCAGGTGCGGGGCACCACGTTCCAGCCGAAGACCTCCGAGACCAGGTACGCCGCGGCCTCCCGGCCGGCGAGATCGCCGTCGGGGAAATCCCACAACGGATGCTCGCCGGCGATGGGCTTGTAGACGACCGTGACGCCGCCGATGCTGCCGAGGAAGGTCGCGTTCGAGGCCGTCGTGATCCGGCCCGTGAGCTCGAGCTCGCCGTCGCGGAGGTCGGTATCGGCATCCGCGTCGGAGCCGGCCTCGGGCGGCATCAGGGACTGCCGGGGAGGGCGCAGGTGTGCCCGTCCTCGTCGATGGGCTCGCCGCAGAACGGGCAGAGTGGGCGGCCTGCCCCCACCACTTCGCGGGTGCGCTTCGCGAACGCCCGGGCGGTGCCGACCGGCATCCGCACCAGCAGCACATCCTCCGGCTCCGGCGCGGCCTCGTCGAACTCGTCGGCCTCGCCCTCCACGAGCGGGTAGGCCTCGACCACGACCTGCACGGTCGAGGGGTCCCAGGCCAGGCTCATCGAGCCGGTGCGGAATTCCTCCGCGACCGGCTCGTCCAACGGGTCGTTGTCGACGAGTTCGACGGGAGTGCTGGTGGGGATGCTGAACGGGTTGCCCGTGTGGCTCATCAGCTGGTCGAGCATCTCGTCGATCTTCTCGGCGAGCAGCGCGGACTGCTGCTTCTCCAGCGCGACGCTGACGATGCGGGCTCCGTCGCGCACCTGAAGATAGAACGTGCGCGACCCGGGCTGGCCGATGGTGCCGACGACGACCCGGTCCGGCCAGTCGAACTCGTGGACGATTGTGGGCATGTGGGTATTTTAGGCGCCGGATGCGTGCGGCGCCTGACCGGCCCCGCCACCGACCGGCGCGTCGGCCGGCGGGGCTCCGGCGCCCAGCCAGGAGAGGTCGCCGGCGTCGGTGTTGACCGCGTGCACGCTCGGCCGGCCGGCGCCGTAGCGCACGATCGAAACGGATGCGGGGCCCACGTTGATGCGCTGGAACAGGTCAAGGTGCATGCCGAGCGCGTCGGCCAGGACCGACTTGATGATGTCGCCGTGGCTCACCGCCACCCACACGGCGCCGGGCCCGTGCTCTGCTTCGAAGGCCGCGTCGAGGCGCCGGATCGCGGCGACCGACCGGGCCTGCATCGCCGGCATCGACTCGCCGCCGGGGAAGGTGACGGCCGACGGCTGCGTCTGCACCACCGACCAGAGCTCCTCCGCGGCGAGGTCACGGAGGGTTCGGCCCTGCCACTGCCCGTAGTCGCACTCGGTGATGCCCTCCTCGATCGGCGTCGCCAGGGAACCACCCTGGCGGTCGAGGATCAGTTGCGCCGTCTGCCGGCACCGTTCCAGTGGGCTGGAGACCACGGCGACCAGCGGCACCGCGGCCAGTCGCGCACCCGTCAGGGCGGCCTGGTCACGGCCGAGCTGGTCGAGACGGACTCCCTCGGCCCGCCCGGCCAGCACGCCGTCGGCGTTCGCGGCGGTGCGGCCGTGCCGCACGAGAAGGACTGTGGCCATGGGTACAGCCTAGAGAGCCGCCGGAGAAGCGGACTCCCGGGTCAGCGGACGCTCCTGATCGGCAGGATCGCCAGCGCCCCGATAAAGACGATGACGCCTGCCACGACGAACAGCCCCTGAAAGCCGAAGACCGTTCCGATCAGCGCCGCGGACAGGGCGGGCGCGAGAGCCGTCGGGATGCCGGTCGCCATGTTGAGGATGCCGAGGTCTTTGCCCGCGGTCTGCCCGGCCCGCGGCAGCACCTGGGTCATCAGCACAACGTCGGACGCCTGGTACATCCCGTAGCCGAAACCGGTCAACATCGACATCACGGTGATCCCGACCAGGGTCGGCAGTGCGATCGGAACGACCAGGCCGGCAATCATCACTCCGGATCCGATCCAGATGAAGATCTTCCGCCGGCCGAGCCGGTCGGAGAGGAAGCCGGTCAGCAGCACAGCGATCACCATCCCCGGCAGGGCGGCGAGGCCGACAAACCCGACGTTCGCGTTCGCCTGCGCGAGCGACAGCCCCGCGTAGTTCGTGAGCAGGAAATAGGTGAACGTGCTCACCGAGGAGAATCCGAGCACGAACAGGAAACGCGCGAGGAACACCCACCCGAACTCCGGATGCTTCCTCGGACTCAGCCAGAACTGGGTGATGAAGGTGCGCAGGGAGAAGGGGTCGAGGCTGAGCTCCGTCGACGAGTAGTCCCGGTTGAGGATCAGGAAGAGCAGCGTCAACACCAGCAGCATTACGGCGAACGCGACGTACGCGACGCCCAGCTGCGCCGCCAGCATCCCCGCGATCACCGAACCGATCGTCGCCCCTAACATGGTCCCGGCACCGATCATGGCGGATGCCCCGCCCCGCCGCGCAACGGCGTACCGGTCGGGCAGCGTCGCCGTGAGCGGGGAGATGAGCGAGTTGATCCCCAGGCTCAAGACCGCCGCGGACAGGCCGACCGCCACCACGCTGGTCGATGCGCTCAACGCCAGTAGCGCCGCGGAGCCCAGTCCCGCTCCCAGCAGCATCCAGAGCGCTCGACGGCCGAACCTGGATCGAGTGCGATCGGAGAACGCGCCGATCAGCGGTTGCGACAGTGTCGTCACCACCGCGAAGAGCGTCGCAATTACCGCAAAATCGTTGATTTTGTTCGCCGGGTCGATGATGCTCAACTGGTTCGGGATCAGCACCGCCGCCACCGCCCCGTAGACCCCGTAGATGGCGAGCGCCTGCACGAGGAGCCACCTGGTCAGCCGGCCCGTGGCAGGGCGCGCGATCTGCTGCACCGGGGCGCCGGATCCGTTCGAGGGGAGACCGGCACCCGAATCGGCCGCACGATCGGGCAGGGTCATGCGGGTCCCTTCCGCTTCGGTGGATTCAGGCTAGGGCATGAGTGGTCGTTTCGGGCCTCACCGCTGGGCCGGATCCTCGCCCTGCGGAACGACCCTAGGATGGTCCGATGCAGTTCTCCCTGTGGTTGGCCCTTGTCGGCGCGGGCACGTTGATCAGTTTCACGCCCGGCGCGGGCGCGATCAACACCATGAGCAACGCCCTGAACGCGGGATTTCGCCGCTCCATCTGGGGAATCCTCGGCCAGCAGGCCGCGCTGCTGATCCACATCGTGATCGTGGCGCTCGGTGTCGGTCTGCTCGTGGCCAGCTCCCCGATCGCCTTCAACATCATCCGTTACGCCGGCGCCGCCTACCTCGTCTATCTGGGCATCCGGCAGTTTCTCGCCCAGCCGGAACTCGACTCCGAGCGGGCGAGGGCGCTGAGCGACGAGCCGCGCTGGTCGATGTTCCAACGCGGCCTGTGGGTGAACATACTCAACCCCAAGGCGATCGTGTTCTTCCTGGCGTTCCTGCCCCAGTTCATCCGGGTCGACCGGCCGCTGCCGGCCCAGTACCTGATTGTGGCGGCCACCGTCGTGGCGATCGACGTTCTGGTGATGTGGTTCTTCTTCGCCGGGACGGCCCGCTCATTCCAGCGATTCACCCGCGACGCCCGCGGCCAGCGCGTGCTCAACCGCGTCTTCGGCGTGCTCTTCGTCGGCGTCGGCGTGCTGCTCGCGTTCATCCACTGAGCGCTCAGGGCGCACGCCGCGCCGGCAGCTGGACGAGGCGGGTGAGCTGGATCAGGTTGCCGCAGGTATCGTCTACGCCGACCCCAGGTGATCAGCTGACGTGGATGTGCGGGCGTCGCTTGGCGTTGGGTTCCGATTCGCGCAACACCTCACGGGTGACGGGAGCGATCTCGCCGAGTCCGGTGAAGAAGAACTTGAACATGTTGGAGATCGGGTTCCCCTGGGTCCACTCGAAGTAGATCTCCGGGATCAGGCCGGTCTGGTCGCGGATCTCGAGCAGCACGGCGGCGATCGTGTTGGGCACGTTGCCGCTCGTCACCTGCAGCACGCGGTACCCGTGCTTGGCGACTCCGCGCACGAGTAGATCCTCCTCGAAATCGGACGAGTCGGAGGGGTGAACTTCGAGGAACATGATCGGCGACCCCGGCGGGATGTGCCCGAATCGACGCTCGTCACGGCTCTTGTTGCGGTACTCGGCCTCGGTGTCTTCATCGGGCTCGTGCGAGATGATCCGAATCACGTCATACTCCTCGGCATCCGACATGACGTAGTCCAGTGCGTTGGAATCCAGCACGACCGAGGTTGCCCGAAGTTCGAAGGAACGCCGAATACGGGAGAGGATCGAGGTTGCCATGATGGCGAGAATGAAGAGGCCCGCGATCCGCACGCCATCCGGGCGTTCAAAGACGTTGGCGACCGTCGTATAGACCAGGATCACCGCCGTGACGCCGAACCCCAGCGTGCGCCAGCGCTGCTTCTTTCGCCGGGCTGAGAGGGTCACCGCGATGGAGGCGGACGTCATCAGCACGAGCACGCCGGTGGCGTAGGCGCTGCCCTGGGCGTCAACGCTCGCCTGGAAGACGACAGTGAGCAGGAAGGCGATGCCGATGAAGACGAGCACGAGCGGGCGGACGGCCCGGGCCCATTGGGGTGCCATCCCGTACCGCGGCAGGTAACGGGGAACAAGGTTGAGCAGGCCCGCCATTGCGGACGCGCCGGCGAACCAGAGGATGCAGATCGTACTGATGTCGTATGCGGATCCGAAGACGGGGCCGAGGTACTCGTGTGCGAGATAGGCGAGGGCGCGGCCGTTGGCCGGTCCGCCGGGCTGGAAGTCCTTCTGCGGGATCAGCAGGGTCGTCACAAGGCTGGAAGTGATGAGGAAACCGCTCATGATGAGCGCCGCCGTGGTCAGCAGGCGCTTGGTGCCGCGGATCCGGCCGGCCGGGTCCTCTTCGGTGTCGCCCGGGTCACCGGTCACTTGCGGCATCACGGCGACCCCGGTCTCGAAGCCGGACAGGCCCAGCGCCAGCTTGGGGAACACGATCAGAGCGATCCCGACCATGACCAGCGGATTGCCGTGTTGCACGGTGAGGGCGGCCCACCAGTCCGTGATCAGGGTCGCGTGCCCGGCGACGTGTCCTATGGCGACCAGGATCACGACAAGATTGAGGAGCAGGTAAACCGCCACGAGCACGACGGCGATGCCGATGGCCTCCTTGAAACCACGGAGGAAGACGATGCCGAGCAGCGCGACCAGGAACAGCGTGACCAGCACCTCCTGGCCCTGCATCCACGAGGGAGCGAACGGGTTCTCGATCGCGTGGGCTGTAGCATCCGCCGCCGACAGGGTGATCGTGATCATGAAGTCCGTGGCGGCGAACCCGAGCAGCACGAGCACGAAGAGCTTGCCGGCCCACCAGGGCAGCAGGCGTTCCAGCATCTGGATCGAACCGGACCCGTTGAAGCTCTCCTGCGCAACCCTTCGATACACCGGCAGGGCACCCAGAAGAGTCAGGACGACCAGCACGATGGTGGCGATCGGCGACAGCAATCCGGCTGCGAGGGCCGCAATGGCGGGCTGATAGCCGAGAGTCGAGAAGTAGTCGACGCCGGTCAGGCACATCACCCGCCACCAGGAATGCGTCTTTTCGATGCTGGCGGCATGCGGCCCCACGTGCTCGCCCCGCTGGTTGACGAGGCCCTTGAGCATCCACGTGCGGACGCCGTCGGAGAAGACACGAGATTTGGTCACCCGCAAACATTACGCCGTGTCGGTCAATGCCGTGTGCGCCCAATCGTGGGGCTGAGACGATGGCTGCCTTATTGGCATTGCTTCCAGCACCGATTTGAGTTGTCCAAGCTGAGCGACTTCGGCCTGCATCGACCTGGTGATCATGGACCCCATGATCTTCATGAGCCCCTTCGCTTGGAAATCGAGGAAGAAACGAACCGTGGTGCCACCGTCGTGTTCCGTGAGAAGGTACCTTCCCGTTGGTCGCGCCGGGACCGTGATCACCCGAAAGGCCAATTCTTTCCCCGGTAGAGCAGTTGTGATCTCATAGTCGCCCTGAATTGACCGGCCGCCAGAGCCGATCAAGGTCTGGCTGTAGACGGCGCCTGACGTACCGCCCCTGCCGCTCGCCAGGGCGATACTTCTCACGCCGGACCGCCATGTCGGGTTATTCACGCCATGCGCCATGCCGGGTTATTCACGCCATCCGCCAGGAAGGCATACACCTCTGCGCCCGGGCGGCTGATCATGATTTCGTTCTCGGCGTGCGCCATGGGTCTCCTTGAGTGCTCCGATGTCTCTACATCATGGCGCAGCACCTGACCGTGTCGAATGGCGGGGCTTCCCCATTCATTCACGGATCGCGGAAGATCGGTGCGTCCGGCACGCAGGGTATCCGCGCGCCATGAACGAACCCGGGTGTTCTGCCGGTTAGAAAACGAGCACGCGAGTCAGCTCGTGACGGATGCCATCTTCCCGGCGACGCAGACAACCACAACTTCTCCGACAGGACCGCGGGTTATGAGAATGCTTTGGCGATGCTGATCACGGCGGGGGTCAGCAGAACGATGAAGAGCACCGGCAGGATACAGAAGACCAGCGGGAAGACGACCTTCACTGGCACCTCCATCGCTTGTTCTTCGGCGCGCTGGCGTCGACGCATACGCATTTCAGCGGCCTGAACGCGCGGGACGTCGGCGATCGCGATGCCGCAGGTGTCGGCTCGGATGACGGAGCGAGGGAACCGTCCGAGGTCCGGTGAGGACATGGGTTCGCTGAACGCCTGGTAGGCATCTTTCCGGGCCTGTCCAACGCTCATGTCCTACAGGGTTCGGATGACCTCCTCGGCGAGAGGGCCCTTACCGTTCGTGGCCGATTGCGCCCTGGCCGCTTCGATGCCGAGGCCGGCCTCCACGGCGATCGTCATCTGGTCGAGGGTGTCGGCGAGAGCATTCTGGGTCAGTTCCTGCCGTTCCTGCCCCAGCTGTAGATGAGTAGATCGGGGACGAAGAAACGGAGGAGCACAAGACAGATGCCCAATGCGATACGCAGCGGGCCAGGGTCCCCGCTGATCCAGAGAACAGCAAGGAGCGCGCCGGCCGCGGCGATGAGGGGTTTGCCGATCAGGATCTTCTCGAGACTCCACCCAGCCGGACGTCCGGCGGCGATGCCTTCATAGAGGATCGCGGCGTTCATCGCCGGCCTCGGGTGGTCAGGTCAGCCTGGAAGACGCTCGTTGACAAGGTGATCCCCCGGTCGCGGAACTTGTCTGCGAACCGAGGTCGAAACCCGGTTGCGACTGCGTGGCCAGAACACCCCTGCACTGGGGGACGGCGAGGCCTTACGGATCGCCGTGGAACGTCTTACGGTTCCTGACATGTCCTCCCAAAGGGGGACGATCGAGACCCGAAATCGAGACGAAGGACAACCCATGACCAAGAACACCACGCTCACGGCAGTCACCGGCGACATGCCGCACAAGAGGTTCCGAGGCAAGAGGGCCATTGCGATCGTCGCGGCCGGCCTGCTCCTGGCCGGCGCAGGCGGAGCGTACGCGTTCTACTCGACGACCGGCGCCGGTACCGGGTCGGCGAAGAACGCCCCGGGCAATGGCACGCTCGTGCTGACCGCGAGCTTCGCCCCCGGGCTCACCCCCGGTGCCTCCACGCCGGTGACGTTCACCGTCACCAACCCGGGCACGTCGACCCTCAACCTCAACACGATCACCTCGGTGGTCAGCACATCTCCCTCTGGTTGTCTCCCGGCTGACTTCTCGATTTCCCCCGTCGTTGTCGACATCCGAGTGCCGGGCACTCCGAAGAACCAGGCAGCCGTCCCCGTTGCCATCCAGCCCACCGGTACCCTCGCGTTCGCCGACACGGCCCTCAACCAGGACCTCTGCAAGGACGCCATCGTCACCCTGACCCTCAGCTCCAACTAGCGCACCAACGAGTGGGCGTGCTCACCTCCGAGCCCGCCCACTCGTGCAGTTCCCCGGTTCCCGGCGTGCCCGACTGCTTTGAGAGGTTGACGTGATTTCCCTCCGTCCCCACCGCACCACGCCCGGCACCACGCGTCTCTCGCTGTTCTCCCTGACCACCGTGCTCACCTTCATCGCGCTCCTGGTGTCCGTCACCGGAGTCGCCTCGGCTTACTACACCGCACCAGGTGGGGGCTCCAGCTCGGCCACGCTCGGCACTCTGCAGCCGCCCACGAACCTGGTCGTTCCCGCGACAAGCTCGGGCACCGTGAATCTCAGCTGGACGGCATCCGTCGGCGCGCTCGTCCCGACCGGCTACTTCGCCACGCGCACCGCGACCAGCACCGGTTCGACGGCGGTGGCGGCCTGCGGCACCAGCCTGACGTCGACCTTGACTACCGTTTCCTGCGACGACTCGGGCGTGCTGACGGGTACGTACACGTACACCGTCACCGCCGTCTACAAGAGCTGGACCGCCACGAGCACGAAGAGCAGCAGCGTCACAGTTTCGAACGCCACCAGCCTGGCCTTCCAAACCGAACCGTCCGGCGCTGCGAGCGGCACCGCCTTCACCTCGCAGCCCAAAGTCGTCGTCCGGGACGCCGGCGGACAGACCGTGACGGCCAGCTCGAACACCGTCACCCTGGCCATTTTGGGCTCCCCCGTCGGCGTCACCCTGACATGCGCACAGAACCCGCTCCCGGCGACATCCGGCATCGCCACCTTCAGCGGCTGCCGAATCGACAAGGCCGGCACGTACACGCTCACGGCAACCTCTCCAGGCCTCACCGCGGCCACGAGCGCCAGCATCACCGTCACGTTCGGCGCCGCCACGAAGCTGGCCTTCACTACGCAGCCCACCGCCAGCACCGGCGGGGTCGCGTTCAGCACCCAGCCCGTCCTCACCGTGCAGGATTCGGCCGGAAACACCGTCACCACCAGCACCACTCCCGTCACCCTCAACATCACCACTCCCGCCGGCGCCACACTCACCTGCACCTCCGCGAACCCGCTCCCGGCCACAGCCGGTGTCGCCACCTTCGCCGGCTGCAAGATCGACAAGGCGGGCACCTACACGCTGACGGCAAGCTCCGGAACCCTGGCCTCCGCCACCAGCACCAGCCTGACCATCTCGGTGGGCACGGTTGCGAAACTGTCCTTCACCACTCAGCCGCCCAGCACCAGCGGCGCCGGCTCTGCGTTCGCCACGACCGTCACTGTGCAGGACGCGGGCGGAAACACCATCACCGGCAGCTCCGCCGCCGTTGCCCTCACTCTCACCACTCCCGGCCCGGCTGTGCTGACGTGCGCGTCGAACTCCCTGGCGGCATCCGCCGGGATCGCCACTTTCACCGGCTGCCAGATCGACAAGACCAACACCTATACGCTCACGGCAACGTCGTCCGGCCTCACCACCGCGACGAGCAGCACCATCGCCATCACACCCGGCACCGCCACGAAGCTGGCCTTCACCACGCAGCCGTCCGCCACCGGGACCAGCGGCAGCGCGTTCCGCTCCCAGCCCTCAGCCACCGTGCAGGATGCGTTCGGAAACACCGTCACCACCAGCGCCGCCCCCATAACCCTCAGCATCACCACACCGGCCGGCGCCACGCTCACCTGCACCCCGACGACCTCGCTCGCGGCCGCATCGGGCGTCGCCACCTTCGCCGGCTGCAAGATCGACAAGGCAGGTGGCTACACGCTCACGGCCGCCTCGTCGGGCCTCACCGCCGCCACAAGTATCGGCATCACCATCTCGGCCGGCGCCGCCGCGAGGCTGGCCTTCTCGGCGCAGCCTTCCGCCAGCACCGGCGGCATCGCGTTCGGCACCCAGCCATCGGTCACCGTGCTGGACACGTTCGGAAACACCGTCGCCACCAGCATCGCCCCTGTCACCCTCAGCCTCACCACACCCGCCGGCGCCGCTCTCACGTGCACCTCCGCGAACCCGCTGGCAGCCGCATCCGGTGTCGCGACGTTCGCCGGCTGCAAGATCGACAAGGCCGGCAGTTACACCCTGACTGCAAACTCTGGAACCTTGACCTCCGCCACAAGCAGCAGCCTGACGATTTCAGTCGGCTCCGCCGCGAAACTCGGCTTCCTGCAGCCCACTGCCAACTTCTCCGCCATTAGCCAAACCGTGTTCGCCACCGGCAGCCAGCCGAGCGTCGCCGTGCAGGACCTCGGCGGAAACACCATCACCGGCAGCACCGCCACCGTCACCCTCAGCCTCACCGCCCCCGCCGGCGCCACGCTGGCGTGTACCCCGAACGCCCTGGCGGCCGTATCAGGCGTCGCCACCTTCACCGGCTGCCAGATCGACAAAACCGGAACCTACACACTCACGGCAACGTCGCCCAGCCTGACCAACGGCACAAGCAGCACCGTCACCATCACGCCTGGCACCGCCACAAAACTGTCCTTCACCACACAACCCTCCGCCAGCACCGGCGGCATCGCCTTCCCCACCCAGCCTGTGGTCAGCATCCAGGACGCATCCGGAAACACCGTCACCACAAGCACCGCCCCCGTAACCCTCAGCATCACCACACCCGCCGGCGCCACGCTCACCTGCAACTCCGCGAATCCGCTCGCGGCCACGTCCGGCATCGCCGCCTTCGCCGCCTGCAGGATTGACAAGACCGGCAGCTACACCCTGACGGCGATCTCGGGAACCCTGACCTCTGCGACGAGCACCAGCGTGACCATCTCGGTTGGCGCCGCCGCGACACTCACCTTCACCACTCCGACACCCGCCCCTTATGCCGCCAACACGGCATTCTCCACGTCGGTCACAGTGCAGGACGCGGGCGGGAATGCCGTCGCGACCTCCGTAACCCTGGATATCGCCAGCGGCGGCAACTCATCCGCAGTACTGACTTGCTCCAGCCTGACAGCGCCGACCGTGTCCAGCGTCGCCGCCTTCAACGGTTGCAAGATCGACAAGAAGGGCATTACGCCTTACAAGCTGAGGGCAACGGCGGGGGGCGTCTTCTCGACGTTCGACATCCAGGTCAACTGACTGCGTTGGTCCGCATCGCTTGGTTTATCGCGATACCGAACAGGCTCACAATGCAGCGCGGTAAACGACCTCAGGTGTGAGCTCGGAGAGAGGCCCAGGCGGGCGACCGACGCAACCGACCTCATGCCCTCAGTTGGTGCGTATCCGGGATCTCGGCATCTTCCGCACAGCTCCGGGGAAACAACTTTCGACCGCGGGGCGATAGTCGGGCTGCTCGTAGCGCTGGGGCGCCTAGGGCAGCGGGCCGCGCCGCGCCAGAATCCCGGCGAAGAGGGCGTGCAACAGCGGGAGCGCAGAAACGGCCACGAGCACCGTTCCGATCACGACATCCTCCGCCCGAAGCACGATGCCCCCGATCAGCAGGGCGGCGAACAAGACCGCCGAGACGATCTGCCGTCCGGTCCGCTCGAGAGCGCCCAGGCGCCGCTCGAGCCGCGGGGTCTGCACCGAGACCGTGCCCTCTTCGATCCGGGTCGTGAGGTTGTCGAGCCGCTGCGGCAGCCTGGCGATGATGCCGGCAACCGACACGGCTTGCCTGGCGGCCGCCTGAACCAGGTTCCCGCCCTCGGCCCGGATCAACTGGGCCGAATAGGGCTCGACGGAGTTCCAGATGTTGAAGGCGGGGTCGAGCGAACTGCACATGCCCGAGGTCAGCGACATCGCGCGCACGATGAGGAGGAAGTTCTCCGGAAGCTGGAACGGCAGCGAGCGCACCACGTCACCGAACTCGAGGGCGAAGGCGCGGAACTCGCGCGGGTCGACATCCTGCAACTCGGCGAAACCCATCCCGCCGAAACGGGCGAACAGCTTCGTCATCGCCCGCTCGAGCTCCGCGGTGTCGGCGGACGGCAGCAGCACCCCTACCTCGCGGATGCCGTCGACCATACCCTTGCCGTTGCGTGACGCTGCGGCGATAAACAGCTTGCGAAGCCCCTGGCGCAGGGCGTCGGGCACTTCGCCCATCATCCCGAAGTCGATGAAGGTGAACTTCCAGCTCCGGCTGCCCTCCGCTCCGGGCCCGCTTGCGCCGCCGAGCGGGGTGACGAAGATGTTGCCGGGGTGCGGGTCGGCGTGGAAGTAGCCGTTCACGAAGAGCTGGTCGAACATGACGGCCGCGAAGTCGTCGGCGACCTCGGACGGGTCGATGCCGGCGGCCCGCAGCCCGTCGACATCGTTGATCTTGATCGCGGTCACATCCTGCAGGGTCAGCACCCGCCGGGTCGTGCGCTCCCACACCAGTTCGGGGACGCTGACCCGGGCGTCGTCGCTGAAGTCCTGGCCGAACCGTTCGGCGCTCGCCGCCTCGTGCAGGTAGTCGATCTCCTCGAGGCTCGTGAACGCGAACTCCTCGACGAGGGCGGGCATGTCGACGCGATCCGAGACCAGGCGCACGTGGCTGAGCCAGCGGGCGACCCGGCGCAGCGCGCTGAGGTCGACGTCGACGATCGTGCTGATGCCGGGCCGCTGGATCTTGACGACGACGTCGAGCAGGCCGGTGTCGGCGGCATCCGTTTCCGAGAGCCGGGCGCGGTGCACCTGGCCGAGGGATGCCGCGGCCAGCGGTGTCGGGTCAATGAACGAGAACGCACGCTCGAGCGTCACCCCCAGTTCGGCTTCGGCGAGAGCGCGGATGGCCGGGAACGGCACCGGCGGAACCTCATCCTGCAGCCCCTCGAGCTCCCTGGTGATCTCCGGCGGCAGCACGTCGAGGCGCGATGACATGAACTGGCCGACCTTGATCATCAGGCCGCCCAGGTCGACCGCGAGCACGTGGAAGTTCTGGGCGATGCGCTGCAGGCGCGCCGACCGGTTTCGGGCGGCGACGCGCGCGAGTCCGAACCGAGGGAGAACGAGTTCGTACCACCAGGTCTGCACCAGGTAGCGGGCGGCGAACCGCAGGATCCTGCGGGAGCGGGCGCGCATATTCCCGACGTCGGTCATCTGTTCTCCTTGATGCCGACGTGCTGTGGGCACTCGGTCAGTCCTGGGCGAGGATGGAATAGAGCTTACGACGTGCCTCGTCCAGTACGGCGACAGCCTGCTTCACCTGCTCGGGGTTGCCGGAGCGCCCGACCTGTGCGGCCGCCTGGGCCAGGTCGATGCCGGCCTTGGGCAGCGCGGTCGCCCGACCGGTGTCCCGGGCACCCTGTGCCTCCCACGGCGCAGGCTGGTCCGGTGCGGCCTCGGCCAGCCGTCGCCCCTCGTCGGTGAGCGAGTAGGTCTTGCGGCCGTTGGACTCCTCGGCGCCGATGATGCCCTCGTCCGCCAGCAGCTGAAGTGTCGGATACACCGAGCCGGGACTCGGCTTCCAGGCACCCCCGCTGCGTTCCTCGATCTCGTGGATGATCTGGTAACCGTGCATCGGCTTCTCGGCGAGCAGCGCGAGCACCGCCGCGCGCACGTCGCCTCGTCCCATCCTCGTGCCGGCCTTGCGGTCGAACTGTCCGCGCAGCTGCTCCATCGCGTCCCACACCGCGGCACCCGGCCAGCCCTCAGCACCGTGGCCCCGGCGGCCCCCGAACCCCTCGCCCATGAATGAATTGCTCATGATGTCCTCCTCAGTGCGCCCTAGCCACCACGGCTCGGCGATACCTAACGATATATCGTCCGGGGGTTCGATGGCGAGACCCGATTCCATATTCCGCCAAACCGTGCCGCCCAGGCCGTCGTTGCTAGGGGTGGGGTTCGAGCACAATTTCCAGGCCGGCTGGTGAGTTGGCGGAGAGGAGCAGGGCGTAGACCCAGTCGGAATTGAGGGGTGGCCTGCGGCTACCGGCATATTTGTAGGAGAGGGAGATGTTGGGGTGCAACCAGATGGTGGTGCGGCCGATTCCGCTTGGGGGGCTGTCGGTCCAGCTGAAGTAGCAGCCTTCGCCGTGTTGGAGTTTGGCGGCGATGGCTGCTTCGAGGTGGGCGAGGAGCCGGTCCTCGAGATTGACCGTCAGCGACGCGTTGTAGGTCAGTTTTCCCATGCCAGCACCTCGCCCGGGCGCGACAGACATGGTTCTGGGCACCCCGGATTGTGTCGGTCGGTGTGGGGCGGCCCGGTTGTCGGGAAGGTACGCATCGGCACTGAGCTTGTCACCAATCGAGTAGGAGAGAACGTCGCGCGGGAACCACGGTGAGGCGGGAACCGTCCTGCCTGCTCAGGCAGGTCATTCGGTGAAGTCGACGTCGTGCCAGTCGACGTCGGTGGTCGCGATAGTTTCCTCAATTGGATACGACTTCGGCGCCGTGAGCGCGTGGATGCGGGCGTTGAGCACGGCGATCACCAGAGTCGTGTCGGGCCCCGTCCACGGGGAGAACTCGGGGACACTCATCAGCGCGCTCATCGGGCCCACGACCATGGTCACGATCAGGGTGTCTCCGTCGTCACCCACGGCGGGGAGGTCCAGGGTCTCGTTGGTGTGACTGATTCCCAGCACTGTGACTAGTTCCAGGAGAGCGTCCGCGACGTCGTCGGGGGTCAGGAATGACGCCCCACCATACGAGATCCGTTTCATACACCCCACCATGGCCCCGTGCAAGCCAGTGGCCTAGGCCCTTGCGCACGGCCCCGAGAGGGAGTGCCCCGTCAGCTGACCCATCACGCAAAGGTGATGCTCGGTGGCAGAGGTCAGTTCCCGGAGAGGCCGTTTGAGGATGCGTCGGCCGCCACCCGGGCCGCGAACTCGTCCATGCCCCTGGCGATGTTCTCCTGCCGCGACTCGTCGTCTTCAGGGTCGTCGGGGGCGTCATACGGCCACGCCATGTACACGTTGGGGTCGATGATGAGGTACGCGGACAGCGAGCTGCGCGGGATCGATTCATAGTCGCGCACCTGCTCGTCGGAGGCGTCCATGCCCATCCACGCGATGCCCGTGTCTTCGGGCAGGACGACCCAGCCTTGACCGCGGAACACTTCGGCGAGATCCGGCGGGACGCTGGCGTGCACCTGGGCGAAACCGCGGGTGGTGAGGGCCGGCGCAAGAGTGTTGAGAAGTTCCCGGCACACCTCCGCGGATCCCCCGGTGATCAACAGTTCGATGACGGCGGTGCCGTGGTCGCTGACGATGGCATCGTCGATGTCGTCGTCGGTGGAGTCCTGGTCGAGCTGATTCTCGTCGACGTAGCTGTCGGGCTCGGTGACGACAGCGCCGACGACCCGGCCGTCCTGGGTCTCGGCGACCAGGGCGAGGGCCATGGACTCCATTTGGAGTTCGATGGTGTCGTCGAAGTAGATCTCGGGCGCGTCGTCGATTTCAGCCTGCGGGTTCTCAGCGAACAACGTGACGAACGCTGCCCGGTGACCTGTGCCCAGGCGTCGGACTCGGATGCTCGGTTGCTCGCTCATGCGTGAGCCTTTCAACGATGGTGTGCGTGATGGAACGCTCCGAACGCGGAACGCCCGTAGCCATCATCCCGCATGGCACGCACTACGGTGCTCGAAACCGGGCCAATCCGCCGTTCCGGCCGATACCCGTCGGGATCGGGGCTCGGACCCACGCCGACCATCCGACGTGTACTTCCACGGTTAGGGTGAGCACATGCGTTGGGGCCGAACATATTTCGCCGTGCAGGCGGTTGCCGGTGCACTGTGGTGGGCCGCCGTGTTCGCGTCTCCCGTCGTGCGCGACGTGACGCTTGGCGGCCTCGACCCGGTTGCGATCGCGGTGTTCGACATTCCGCTGTTCGTCGTGGCCTCGTTCGTTGCGGCGTTCGGCGTGAGGGGCGCCGCGGTTGTCTGCACCGGCTGGACGGGCGTCGTCGCCATCGCACTCGCCGTGTACGCCACGGTCACCACCGAGGCAGGCTGGGGCGCTGTCACGATGGCTCCGGCCACCCTCGGATGCGTCGTGGCGCTGTGCCTGGTGATGCTCGGCCGCGTCCCAACCGCCTGGATAATCCGGGGTCCGTTCGCCTTCCGCCCCGCCGCGATTCGCGCCACCGCTGCGACGAACGTGGCTTCGACGTTCAGGCAGATCGTCGTGTTCTGGGGTCTGTTCCTGGTCGTGATTCCGCTCATCGTTGCGGCGGTCGAGCAACGCTGGGCCATCGCGCTGCCGTTTCCGGCCTTCGCTGGGCCCGTTGGTGGCGTCGTTCTCCTGGCCGCCAGCATCCTGGGCCTCTCGTCGGCATTCGTCATGTCGACCCTCGGAAGCGGCACACCGTTGCCGTCGGCGATGCCCAACAACCTGGTCATCGCCGGCCCCTACCGCTGGGTTCGCAACCCGATGGCGCTCTCCGGCATAGTGCAAGGGGCCGCGGTCGGCGTCATGCTGTCGTCGTGGGTCGTGATCGGCTATGCGATCGCTGGTTCCCTGCTCTGGAACTACGTCATCAGGCCACTGGAGGAATCCGACCTCGAGCAACGGTTCGGCGAGGTGTTTCGTCAGTACCGCGAAACGGTGCGGTGCTGGATTCCGCGAGCACCGGCTTCGTTCCCCTTGATTCATCGATGACGAGGCACTAGCGCGCGCATTGCCGGGCACAGAAGCCTCCCATTCCCGCCGCGCGATAATGTGGACACCATTTCCGGTGCCCTGCTCCAGGGCGACGCCCCCAATCCGAGGAGAACTACATGTCGGTCGGCTTGCTCGCCGTAGTCGATGACATCCTGACCGCCGCCCTCAAGGCGAGCGCGAAGACCGCCGGCGTCGTCATCGACGACGCGGCCGTCACCCCGCAGTACGTTCAGGGGCTCACGCCGGCGCGCGAACTGCACGTGGTCTGGCGAATCACACTGGGCAGTCTGTTTAACAAGTTCGTCATCATCATCCCGCTCGCCTTGCTCCTGTCCGCGTTCGCTCCGTGGGTGTTGCCGTTTCTGCTCATCCTCGGCGGCAGCTACCTGTGCTTCGAGGGAGCGGAAAAGGTCACCGAATGGTTCGGCGCGCATCACGACACCGCCGACACTGAGCTGCGGGATGAGCGCAAGCTCGTCTTCGGCGCGATCCGCACCGACCTCATCCTCAGCACCGAGATCATGCTCATCGCGCTGGCCAGTCTCGATCCCGATTTCGGGATCTGGATGACGCTCGGCGCGCTTGTCGTGATCGGCCTTGGGATGACGGTGCTCGTCTACGGCACGGTGGCGCTGCTCGTCAAGATCGACGACATCGGGCTGGCGCTGATGGAGAACTCGGCCAGACGGGTGCGACGCGCCGGCGCGCGCATCGTTCGATCGATGCCCGCCGTGTTCCGGGTGATCGGGATCGTCGGCACGGTCGCCATGTTGTGGGTGGGCGGCCATTTGGTGATCACCAACCTCGCCGACACGTTCTGGCACGGCCCCGCCGACATGCTGCACGCCATGACGCGCGCCGTCGAGGCTGCCGGCCCGGTCGTCGTCTGGATCACCGACACCGCGCTGTCGGCCGTGTTCGGGCTGACGCTTGGCCTGATCATTGTCGCGGCTGTTCTCCCGCTGACGCTCGCCCGTCGGACACGAGACCGCTAGCCCTCACCAGTCACGCCACTGTTGACGCCAGCCGGGCGATGGCCGAGTCGATCGGCGGCATCAGTGCGCGGACTCACCAAGGCGGCGGCCCTTGATCTCGGCGCAGACAACATCCGTGTGGTCTCGGTTCCCGCACAGCGATGACGGCCGGACTGGAGGGTTCGGAGATGTACGCGACACAGCCAATCCCGCGGATAGGCGAGCCGGAGGGAGCGGCGAAGGTGATTCTGTACCTGGTCGCCGACGCAACCTACTCCACGGGCATCGACTTCATCGCGGATGGCGGCGGGACGGTGGGGCCAGGTCCTGAACGGGTAGGCGTGTTCCGTTGTTCGGATTCCGCATCCCTGACCTCGTCGGGGTGAGCCTCCACCACTGGCCGGAACGGGATCGACGACGCAATCGCCAACACGGTGAGCAGCGAGAACGCGAGCAGTGCGACCCAGACGCCGCGCGCCTCGGTCATCGCGAGACGTGGTCCGGCGATGTCGAACGTCGTGAGCGTCACGCCGAGGATCAGCAGGGCGCTCAGTACGCCGCAGACGATGCGCGCCGTGAGGCGGCCTCGCCCCGAGATGGCGAACCCTCCGCCGATGGCGAGCAGCGCGACCGCTATGGCTCCCCCGCCCAGGCCCTGCGTGAGAAGCGCCAGGATGGCGTCGGGGAGGAGCATCGGGGCGATGGCGAACGCCGCGGGCGCGGCACCGAGCCACCGCCACCGGCGGCGTCCTCCGCTCAACCGAATCGTGTGCGCCCACCCCAGCAGGCCGCCGACGATCACCCCTGGAAGCAGAATGGCGGCGAACGTTTCGAGCCAGGCGACGCTCGACCCAGATCCCGCGAACTCGCTCATCACCGCGCGGAAGGACGCGGCCCAAGCTAGCCCGCACAGGGCGCCGAAGGCCACGGTCGCGCCGACGTTGCGGCCTTTCATCGACGAACGAGACTCTCCACCAGATAGTTCAAGCTCTCGAACTCGCATTCGGCTCACCTCCATCGTCAAGTGACTCCTCCGAATGACTCTCAGGGTAGGCTCGCCATCATCAGGCGGCATCCGTGGAATCACTCATTTTCTCGAGGACACCATGAGTAGCGACAACAATGCCGATGGCGGAGCTTCGCGCTCCGACGCTCTGGCTGCGCTCGCCCGGGCGCGCGACGAACTCGCACGCGGTTCCGTTGAACGAGGGTGGGACGCCTGCCTGATCGCGGCCGGAATCGGACGGGAGCTCGGCGATGCGGGTCTCGTCATTGACGCGGCCACGCTGATCCCGGGCCCCCAGCTCGGGTCGCACCACATGACCACCGCGCGCCAGGCCGTGTGTCTCGAGGCGCTCGGGATGCTGGACCCCGGGGAATCCGCTCGGCGCCGGCGTCTGGAGAGTTACCTTGCCGGGCTGTCGGGCGGTTGGACAGAGACTCCCGCGGTGACCGCGGTGCCCCTGACCGACGAGCAGGCAGACTCCCTGATCCTCGAGTTGCGCGCCGCGCACGCCGCGGCCATGGCTCCCGAGCGGCTTGCGGAGCGTCTCGAGATCGCGACCCGGCTGCGTGACACGGCGCGCGCGGCGCACCGGGACGACGACACCGCATGGGGGATGTTGTGGCGGCTGGATGCCCTCGCTCTTTACGGCCGACGAATCGAGCTGAACGCGGACTTCATTGAGCTGGTCGGCGTCATCCGCCGGCTGGACAGCCCGCAATGGCATTGGCGGGTCGCGACCATCCGCTCGGCGTTGGCGTTACTGGACGACTACATCGACGACGTCCCCCCGCTCACCGCGGAGGCCGCGCGTCTCGGGGCGGATGCGGGCGTGGAAGAGGTGTGGTTCATCGACCTGATATTGCGTTCTGCTCTCGCCCGCCGAACAGGCGAAGGACTCCCGGGCATCGAGGAGGAAGTGCGCCACGCGCTCGCGGATGCCCCGTTCCTGGCGCAGGGCTGGCGGGCCGGCCTCCTGATCGCACTGGGGAGCATCGACGACGCTCTCGAGATCTGGCGTGCGCTCGCGCCGCACGTCGATGAGGTGCCGCTCACCGCAATGGAGTGGCTGCTCGCGGCGACCACTCACGCCGAGCTCAGCATCGTCGCACACGATCGGCCCGCCGCCGCCCACCTGTACGAAATGCTCAGCCCGCACGGACACCTGCACGTGATGCCGACCGTCATGACCCCTTACGGGGGCGCGGTCGCTCTCTACCTCGGCGATCTCGCGGCATTCCTGGGACGTTCCGCGAGTGCGCGGACGCACTACGAGGCGGCGCTCTCGAGCAGCCAGGACATGCACGCGCCCGCATTCTCGCGCCGGGCGCGAGAGGCGATTGCGCGACTCGGTCCGCCCACGTCTCCGCGTTCGCCGCTGTCGCCGCTGTCGCCGCGCGAGGCGGAGGTCGCTGAGCTGGTCGGAGCGGGGATGACCAATCGCGAAGTGGCGCATCGGCTGTTCCTGTCGGAACGAACCGTCGAGAACCATGTCAGCAACATCCTGCAACGCCTGGGTCTGCCGAATCGCGCTGCCGTCGCCGCATGGGTATCGCGGCAGCACCCCGCCTGACTGGCCGGATCAACCCGGTGATTCCCGGTGGCACTACTCACCCTCCGCAGGCGTCGACCCCTGCGGGGTGACGACAACCTTGCCGAGCGCCCGCCCTTCGCCCACGTAGGCGAGCGCCTGCGGCACCGATCTCGTAGCGGAGTGAAGAATCGTTCATGCCGTCAACGTATCAGCGGAGATTTCTCTGCCCGACACTCGGGTGAGCCAGATCGGATTCCCCGGTCCGCATCAGCGCCGGAAAGTGACGTGGATGACGCCGCTCTCCGCCACCTCGGATGACACGTCGTACCCGTCTTCCAGCCAATGCAGATCGTCCCAGAGATGGTGACCTCGGCCGAGGACGATGGGCGTGATCGCGACATGCAGACGGTCGACCAGGCCGGCCCGGAGGAAGTCGCGCACCACGCTCGCTCCCCCGCCGATCCGAATGTCGCCGTCACCGGCCAGGTGCCGTGCCTCGGCGAGCGCCTCGTCCGGGGACATGGTGCGGAATTCGAACCGGGTGCCGTTCGGGAACTCGATCGGAGGGCGCGGAGCGTGCGTGAGGACGAGGACGGGAAAGCCGAACGGCGGTTCCTCTCCCCACCACCCACGCCAGTCGGGATCGTCCGGGAAGGCGTGGAGTCCGAACATCCCGGCGCCCATGATCTCGGCGCCGACTCCCTCGAAGTAGGCCTGCGCGTAGCGATCATCGATCCCGGTCGTCCCGGCGCCGTTCTCCTCGTGCATGACCCGTTCCCGAAAAGTCCGTGTGGCCGTGTAGGGGGCGACCAGGCGACCCCAGTCCTCGCCGAACATGTTCTCCGGCGTCTGGTCGGTTGTCGCGGCAACGCCGTCGAGGGAGAGATTGAGGTCGGCGCGAACGGCCATGGGTACTCCTTGGTCCGTGAATGTATAAGGTCCAAATTTTCACGGCTCCCGCGCCGTGTCAACTATCGCCGGACGGGTGACCGCCCCGGTCGCCGGCGAGATCGCCCGTCGCAGGGGCACGCGGTGATCAGCGACGGGGGCGCGTGCCTCAGGAGCGGGAGCGGGAACCGGCCAGGGTGGGGATCTGGTCGGCGGGGTCGTCCGTCTCAGCCGGGGCCTCGCCGGCGGGGACCAAGCCTGCGTCGATGGTGTCGTCGGTGTTCAGGAGCACGACCTGGTCGCGAGAGAACCCGAAGAACCAGGTGGCAAGGAATCCCGCGGCATATGCGACGATCAGGCCGGAGGCGTAGCCGAGTGCGGCGGCGCCCCAGCCGTGGCTGCCCTGGAGCAGTGGGAACAGCGATACGTCGCTGGCGCCGATGGCGATCGCGCCGACGGTGTAGCCGAGCTGGTCGAACAGGCCGATCACCGCGCCGCCGAACGCGCCGCCGAACGCAGGCAGTGATGAAGGGACGGCCCAGCGGAAGCGTGACACCGTAGATGAGTGGCTCCCCGACTCCGAGGAATCCTGCGGGCAGCGCACTCTTGATGGTTCGTCCGATGCTGGTGTTGCGGCGAAGCTTGAAGAACACGGCGATCGCGGCACCGATCTGTCCGGCGCCGCCCATGGCCAGGACCGGCAGCAGGGTGGTGTAACCGACCTGTTCGATCAGGGTGGTGTGGATGGGGGTGAGCGTCTGGTGCAGGCCGGTCATCACCAACGGCAGGAACAGCCCGCCGAGGACGAAGCCCGCGAAGACTCCCGCAGTGGTCAACAGCCAGGTGGCGCCGATACCGATCTGGATTGACACCCAGCCGGCGGCCGGCATCAGGAGGAACAGGGCGGCGAGGCCGGCGATCAGAACGGTCAGCGTGGGCACGATGAACAAGGCGAGCACGTCGGGGGCCCATCTACGGGCCCACCGCTCGACGTACGCGCCCAGGATTGCGGCGGCCATTGCGCCGAGAACCCCTCCCTGGCCGGGGGCCAGCTGCTGACCCCAGACGACGATGTTCGCGACTCCGGGGGCCACGATGATTCCCCCGATGACGCCCCCGATGATGGGCGTGCCGCCGAACTCCTTCGCCGCGTTCATCGCAACGAACACGGCGAGCAGGGCAAAGAACCCGCTGGACATTACGCTGAAGATCGGAGACAGTGTGGCCAGCCACGGGACCGAGCCGTTGGTGGCCAGGTTGGTCAGGATGCCGTTGATGCCGGCAATCAGACCACAGGCGATCAGCGCGGGGATCAGCGGGACGAAGATGTTGGAGATGCGTCGCAGGCCGTTCTTGACCGGGGTGTTGTTGCGCTGCTTGGCCTGCTGGCGGATGACGGCACCCTTGTCTGCCAGCTGAGCGGCCGAAGAGGCACTCACCCCAGCCTGCCTGGTGACGTTCAGGATCGACTGCACGTCGACGGCGACCCGGTCGACCAGGCCCGGGCCCAGCACGATCTGGAAATTGTCGCCGGGAAGCGCGGCGAGCACGCCGTCGATTGCGCGCAACGCGGCGACGTCGACGTGATTCTGGTCGCGGACGCTGACACGCAATCGGGTCATACAGTTCTCGACGTCGACGATGTTGTCGGCGCCGCCCAGACCGATGAGCAACTGGTCTGCGATGACTCTTGAGTCGGCCATGACTGATGTCCTTTCGAGCAAAGTACGGGGTTGCGCGGAGCTCCAATGGGGATGGAGAACACGATCAACAAAAACAATCTCTAGCAATGAAAATTGCTTTCATGAACTCGAGAGTCAAGAGTCAATTATTTTCATCCAGTAAGCGCGGCGGCGGCGTCAGGTGTGGGCGATCGAAATGGAAGCGCGCGCCACACGGCAGGACACCTATGGCCGGTGCCGGTTCGCTCAGGGCGACGTGATGGCGGCGCGGACGTCGCCCTGCGCTCGGGCGAGGCGCGCGGTGGCCGTGGCGAAATCAGTGTCGGTGAGCAGCATCACAACGGCGGTCTTGGCATGTCCGCCGGCCTGATCGATTGCGGTGGCGGCAGTGTCAGGGTCCACCCCGGTGGCGTCACTGACGATGCGGCGTGCCCGGTCCACCAGTTTCGCGTTGGTGGGTTGGACATCCACCATCAAATTGTGGAATACCTTGCCGGTGCGGATCATGCTGGCTGTGGAGAGCATGTTGCACACCAGCTTCTGCGCCGACCCTGCCTTCAGCCGGGTGGAGCCGGTCAGAACCTCGGGTCCAGTGTCGACCTCGATGGCGACATCGGCGTGTCCGCTGATCTCTGCGCCGAGATTGCAGGCGATCGAGACGGTGGCCGCCCCGACGCTCCGGGCATGGTCCAGACCGCCGATCACATACGGAGTTCGGCCGCTGGCGGCGATGCCGACGACCACGTCGACGTCGGTGAGTCCGACAGCCCGCAGGTCGGTCACCGCTAGATCGGGATCGTCTTCGGCGCCTTCGACCGCTCGGAGGAATGCCCGCTCGCCGCCGGCGATGAGGCCGAGCACTTCCCCGGGGTCGGTGCCGAAGGTCGGTGGGCACTCGACCGCGTCCAGCACACCGAGGCGACCACTGGTGCCGGCACCCAGGTAGATCAGCCGTCCGCCGCGGCGGCGCGCGCGCACAATCGCATCTACGGCGTTCTCGATCGCCGGCAGTGCCGCCGCCACGGCCACCGGGACCGTGCGGTCCTCCTGATTCATCACGGTGAGGAGGTCGGCGACGGACATCGTGTCCAGGTCCGTGGTGCGGTCGTTCGCGGTCTCAGTGCCCAAACTGGCGAGTGCCATGGCGTTGTCCCTATTCCTGATGTCGATGCAGTTGTTCATGGTTGTTTGTTTCGCCCCGGATGAGAGGTGACGGCGGCGTAGGTGCGTTCGAGCGCGGCGCGGGCTCCGGGGAGCACCTGGGCGACCCCGACGAAGATGGCGTCGACGAGCAGGAGCTGCCCGGTGCGGCTGGCCATCGCGGCGGATCGGAAGCCGAATTCTCGGCCCGCGGTGACCAGGACGTGTTCGGCATGCCCGGCCAATCGAGAGCGGACGGCGCCGGTGATGGCCACCGTGCCGGCACCGGTCGACCGGGCCGATCGCAACGGCGCGACCGTGCCCGGGTTCTCGCCCGAGTGGGACACGCCAATGGCCAGGTCATCAGGGCCAAGCAGCGAAGCACTGACCATCGCGGCGTCGTGCTCGGTATGCGCCCGTGCGACCAGTCCGACCCGGTTCAGCTTCGCCGTCAGATCCTCCGCGACCAGACCGGACGCACCGATTCCGTAGACGTCGATTCGGCGGGCCGCCCGAATCAGGTCGATCACCTTCTCCAGCGCGACGAGATCGACCAGTTCGGCGGTCGCCCGGAGCTGCTCGGACTCGAATGCCGCCAGTTTGGTCAACACCACGCCGATCCGGTCACTGTCGGCGATGTCGGCTCCCAGGGCGACACCATCGTCGTGGTTGGCGCCGCTGTGGGCGGCCAGCGCGAGCCTGAGCTGCGGGTAGCCCTCAAAGCCGAGCCGGCGCGCGGTGCGGACAACGCTCGCGGTGCTCGTCGACGCCTGCTCGGCCAGTTCGCTGACCGTCAGGGCAGCCGCCGCCATGGTATCCGACAGCAACACCCTCCCGATCCGGCCTTCCGCGGGGGTCAGGCCAGGCAACATCGCGAGGAGCCTCGTGACCACATCCGACGGAACCGGAGTGGCCGGTCCGACCAGTTCACGCCCAGCCTCTGTCGCGACGCCACGATCAGGATCGCGCCTGTCGTCCTTCTTGGGTGCCATCAGCGCCGCCCTCCTCGCAGGTTGCATTCCCGGGATCATCCCGGTCATGTAACAAAATTACACTCTTTTGAGAAGTTGATGTCAAGATCAACCGAGGAGTGTGTGACGTATTCGGCGCCGTACCTTCCGGGTCCGCCTGCGGATCACCGCTGAGCGACTCGCGGGCGGAGTGTCACGCCTCGCTGGCGAGCATCCGGCCGTCGGGGTCCAGTCGCTTGAGCATCGCCGCCGAGATCGCTGAGAGCTGCGCGACCTGTTCGGCGGTCAGCGCGTCGAGGACGAACCCGCGGACCGCCCCGACGTGCCCGGGGGCGGCGGCCACGACCTTCGCCCAACCGGCTTCGGTGAGCGTGACGTTCGTCGCGCGGCGATCCTCCGGGCACAGCGAGCGTGCGACGAACCCGGCGCTCTCGAGGCGGGAGATCACGCGTGACAAGCGAGGAAGGCTTGCGTTGGTGCGAGCCGCGAGTGCGCTCGTGCGAAGGATGCGGCCGGGTGCCTCGGAGAGCATCGCCAGGGTGAAGTACTCGAAGTGAGTCAGGTCCTCGTCGGTCACGAGCTGAAGGTCCAGGGCCGCGGGGAGGAGTTCAAGCACAGCGGTGAAGCGCACCCAGGTCGTGCGCTCGTCGGCGGACAGCCATCTCGTCTCGGTCATGAGGAACATCCTACCGATAGTTGTACATGCAATGAATCGGTGGGTAATAGTTGCACCTACAAGCAATTGATGTATAGTTGCATCTACAAGTAATCCGCAGTCCGCGGTACGCCTCGATAGACAGGACACGAACATGACGAGCTTCACGATCATCGGAACCGGCAACATGGGTAGTGCGATCGGGGGCGTCCTCGCCGCCGGCGGCAGCGGCGTCACTCATGTCACCCATGAGGAGGTCGGAACTGCGCCACTGACCGGCGACGTCGTCATCCTGGCCGTCCCTTACTCCGCCCTCGACGGCATCCTTGCCGCCTACAGTGAGCAGCTCGCGGGCAAGACCGTCGTCGACATCACGAACCCGCTCGATTTCGCAACCTTCGACTCACTCGTGGTGCAGGCCGGAAGCTCAGCCGCCGCGCAGCTCCAGGCGCAACTGCCGGGCAGCAAAGTCCTGAAGGCCTTCAACACCAACTTCGCAGCGACCCTCGCGAGCAAAACGATCGGAGGGCTGACCACGACGGTGCTCGTTGCCGGTGACGACCTGGACGCGAAGGCTGCGCTCATCGCCGCGGTCGAGGCTGGCGGCGTTTCCGCCCTGGACGCCGGATCGCTCTCCCGCGCCCACGAGCTCGAGGCGCTGGGTTTCCTGCAGCTTGCCCTCGCGGCCCGCGAGAAGATCGCCTGGACCGCGGGCCTCGCCGTCGTCCGCTGACCACATTGGTGGGGCCGGAATCCTGGCCCCACCGCCGAAGAGGAGCACCATGATGAGCGTGTCAACTGACGAACGGTCTATCAACACCGAGACCTCGATGGGCGCGGTGACCCTGCGGGTCGGCGACCTTGAGGGCCTGTCGGACTACTATTCGCGAGCGTTCGCGATGGAACCCCTCGAGGAGCGCAGCACGGGCCGAGAGGTGCACCGGGTTCTCGGCCGGGGTCTGACACCGCTCGTGCGGCTGATCCACACCCCGGACATGCCCGGGGGTGACCCGCGTCAGGCGGGCTTGTTCCATACCGCGTTCCTTTTCGAGAGCCCTGCCAGTCTCGCGGCGACCGTCTACCGTGCCGCGCAGGACTCCCGCAGCCGCTTCGTCGGGTCGAGCGACCACCTCGTGAGCGAGGCGTTCTACTTCACCGATCCCGAGGGCAACGGCGTTGAACTCTATACCGACCGGGACCGTGACCTGTGGGTTCGCCAGGGCACCGAGATCCAGATGGACACCCGATACCTCGACCCCAAGGCCTACCTGCAGCGCCATCTCGTCCAGGAGACTCCGGACGAGGTGGCGTCGCTGGCAGGAACGGTCGGACATGTCCACCTGCAGGTGGGCGATCTGCACACCGCCCGCGCCTTCTATGTCGACGCGCTCGGCTTCGACGCGACGCAGACCCGCTACACCGGCGCACTGTTCGTAGCCGCGGGCGGCTACCACCACCACATCGCCATGAACGTGTGGAACAGCCGTGGCGCTGGGCCGCGCGCGGCGACCCTGGGTCTCGGCGACGTCGCGGTGACCGTCCCTGGCGCGGCAGACTTGGAGTCCCTCATGGCGAGGCTACGGGCCCGATCGATTCCGTTCGGCAACGACGGCCGTTCCGTGACCGTCACCGACCCGTGGGGCACGCACGTCACCGTCGCCCTGCCCGACCTCTCTACCGAGGAGCTCCTCACCCGATGAACACCCTGTTGCGTGATGTGCGGTCGCCAGGCTGGGCGACGGCCGGCACCACCTCCGCCATCGCCATCTTCCTGCATGGTTTCGGATCGAACGAACGAGACCTGACCGGCCTCGCCCCGGCTCTGGCACTGACGATGCCATGGGCCGCTCTGCGCGCCCCGATTGAACTGGGGAATGGCGGGGCCGCGTGGTTCACCATCACGACCCCCGGCAGTCCGGACCCGGGGCCGGTCGCCGAAGCAACGGATGCGATCTGGGCGTGGGTTGATGCGGAGGTGGGTCCGGGCATCCGCGTGGTTCCCATCGGTTTTTCTCAAGGAGGCCTGATGGCCAGCCAGCTCCTGCGCACGCGCCCCGAGCGGGTGCTCGCCCCGGTCGTGCTCGGCGGTTTCGTGCAGGGCGCTGCCCAGCCAGGTGACCCGACGCTCGCCGTGAGCCGCCCGCCGATGTTCTGGGGGCGCGGCGCCGACGACCGCGTCATCGCCGAACCAGCGATCGTGCGCACCAGCGGCTTCCTCCCGCATCACACCTCCCTCGTGGCGCGGGTCTACCCGGGCTTGGCTCACGGCATCAACACGGCCGAGATCAACGACGTGCGCGACTTCCTCACCACCCACGTTGGCGTCGGCGCCGTCAGAGCATGATGAACGCCACGTCCGGGCTGTTCGAGATCGGCATCTTCACCTTCGACGAGCTCACCCGGAGCGCTGGCGCAACCCGACTCCCCGCCGATTCACGATTCTGTCCCTTTCGCCAGGCAGACGGCGGTACCGCTGGTCTCAGGTGATCCCGTCGTCGGTGCGAAAGGCTTAGGACACGGCGCTGGCCCGTCGCGGCTCGTTGACGATCTCGTTCAGGGGCAGCATCGCCGCCCCCAGGGCGACCGTATCGCCCCCGAATTTGCTGGCAAACAGCGTGAACTGGTTCCCGGGACGCTCCAGCGCCTCCCGACGGATGGCGGCCTCGATGCGGGGCGCCAGGGTGTCCATCAGCCGCAGGCCCACCCAGCCACCGATGACGACGCGCTCCGGGTTGGTGAGGTTCACAAGTCCCCCCAGGGCCGAGCCGAGCGTCGCAATGAGCTCGGTGACAACCGCGGATGCCTCGGGGTCACCGCTCGAGTTCGCCTCGAGCAATTCGCCGAGCGCGTTCCATCCGCTTCCCTCGAACGTGCCCCCCGCGTCACGCCAGTCGGACAGGATGGCATCCGCGCCGAGGTACGCTTCAACGCAGCCGTGACCGCCGCACCGGCACAGGCGACCGCCACGCTCGATCTTGACGTGGCCCCATTCGCCGGCGCTGCTGTAGCGTCCGTGTGCGAGCTGGCCGTTCGTGACGACGGCCAGGCCGACGCCTCGGCCCATCAGCACGACGAGCGCTTCGCTCGCACCACGGGCTGCGCCGTCCCAGAGCTCCGCCATGGCCTGAGTCTTCGCACCGTTCTCGGCGAAGATGGGGAGGTCATGCGACACGAGTTCGGTGACGGGAATGGCCGGCCAGCCGAGGCTCTGGGCGTAGAGCACCTGCTGCCCGGAATCGTCGGTCTCCACGATTCCCGGGAGCCCGAGCCCTATGCCCACCATGCGATCCCAGGCCGCCGGGTTCCGTTCGAGGAGTGCGGCCACGGCCTCGTCGAGGTCTCTGGCGATGGCGGAGATCGGCTCGCCGGTGTGCCCACCGCGGAACTCCCGGTCGACACGCTTCATCGACAGGTCGAAGAGTTCGACGGCGACGCCGCGCTCGCCGACATCCGCCCCGAGCAGATATGCCCCCGACGGATTCGGCTCGATGAGCGTTGTGGGCCGGCCGCCACTGGACGCAATGGTGCCGCCTTCCATGACGAGGCCTTCAGCGAGGAGCTCGGAAACAAGATTCGTCACCGACGCCACGGAGAGACCCGACTCCCGCGCGAGTTCCGCCCGGGTCGTTGAGCCAGAGAGGATGATGCGTCGGAGGGCCCGAGCGCGGTTGCGCTGGCGAACGTCGCTCACCGTTGCTGGCGCGGTCGAGGCTGCTGCGGCTGAACGCTTGGTCATACTTCCAGAACCTACCAAGTTCCTGCACCCCCCATCACGAGACTGGACAGCGCGGCATTGCCCGTGGCAACGACGCGGATTCCCCGTGGGCTGGACTCGACGCGGGTCGCTGCCTCGGCTCCCACGACCCGCACGGATGCCGGGTCAACGTCCACGGCTTCGAATTCCAGCCAGTCGCCGGCCTGAAGGGTGATGACGAGTTCTTCGTGGAGTGCGTACGGGCGTCCGTCCGTCTGCTGGAAGGGATTGTCGGGGTTTCCGGTTCCGGGATTCGCCCAGGACAGTGCAACCCCGTCCGCCGAGCGAATGCCGGGGATGAGGCTCACTCCGGCGGCTGAGTACGATTCTCCCGCGCCGCGTGCGCCGAACCCCCAGGCAGGAATGACACGCGGTCGCTCCCCCAAGAGCGCCGCCACCAGCCCGGGCTGCCAGACACAGTTGTCGATCTGCGCATTCCGCAGAAGATCGTCAAAGATCCGGCTGGCCTCGGGAACCTCGAGGGTCGAGTCGGCCCCAGCCGCGACGATCTGGTCCCATCCGTGCGGAGCTGCGATGGAGGCGGGCGACGTTCGGGTGTCGATCTTCTTCCACGGCCAGAAGTTCCACCCGATATCGTACGACTCGTAGAGCCGGAACGCGGTGTACAACCACTCGAGCGTGTTCTCGCCTCCCTCGCCCATGTAGATGGGCAGCCCGAGACGGTCACGGGTTTCCAGGAACTTCTCGATGCTCTCGGTGTCAGGTGACGACCAATACTTGTGGAACTGGAGAAGGGAGTTCTCGTCCCAGACCTCGGTGAAAATGCTCCAGTTCGTGGCCCAGTGCGAGCCTTCGTAAACGATGAGGTGCCGGGCATCCTCTTCTCGAATCACCGAGGTCAGGTCTTTGTAAAGGTCGACCAGCTCAGCGGCATAAATGTTCTGCCATTCGTTCGGCAGGGGCTCGTTGAGAAGGTCGTAGCCGAGCACGACAGTCTCGTCGGCGTAGCGCCTTGCGAGGTCACGCCACAGCCGCAGGGTGAGGGCACGGTATGACTCCTCCATGAATAGCTCCGGCTTGTTCCGGGGCGAGTCGTCGATGTTGGTGCCGGTCTGGCCACCGGGCGCCCCATGCAGGTCGAGCAGCACCCAGAGCCGGTGCGTGCGGCACCAGCCGATGAGCCGGTCGATCATGGCGTATCCGGATTCGATCGGCGTGCCATCCGGTGCCTGGATCAGCCGCGAGTTGATGGGCAGGCGGACGTGGTCGAACCCGCTCGCGGCGATCCGCGAGATGTCGGCCTCGGTTATGAAGCCGTCGTAGAACGACTGCCAGAACCTGCGGGCGCCCGCTTCCCCCAGCAGCCGGGAGGTCAGCGCTTCGATCTCCCGCGGGGATTCCGCGCCGGGGCCGAATTTCCACATGTAGCCCTCCGGCAACATCCAGTTGCCGAGCCCCACACCGCGAAGCAGTAGCTCGCGCCCGGAACCGTCGACCAGTCGTGCATTGCGGGCCTGGACGAAGCCGACGAACGACGCCGGACGCGGCCGGAAAGCTGGGCTGTGTGACATGAGAAGGGACTCCATGGTTATTTCAATCCGGACAGGGCGAAGCCCTGAATGACAAAACGCTGGAAAATGATGAACACGACGAGGATCGGGATCACCATGACGGATGCCCCGGCCATCTGCAGCGACGGGTTCACCGCCAGCTGCTTGTTGAGCAGGGACAGGCCGACGGAGAGCGTATAGAGATTCTGGTCGCTCGCGATGATGAGTGGCCAGAGGAAGCTGTTCCACCCGGCGATGAACGTGAGGACGACCTGCACGGCGAGGATCGGCTTCGAAAGCGGCAGGACGATCTGCCAGAACGTGCGCCACTCGCTCGCCCCGTCCAGACGCGCAGCCTCCAGCATCTCGGTGGGGATCGTCGTCATGAACTGCCTGAAGAGGAAGATGCTGAAGCCGCTGACGAGCGTCGGAAGGGCGATGCCGAGGAGGGTGTTCGTCAGTTTCATCTGGTTGAGGATGAGGTAGGTCGGGATCATCGTGACTTGGATCGGCACCATCATGGTCGCGAGCACGAGGAAGAACAGCCCACGTTTGCCGCGGAACTCGAACTTCGCGAAGGCGTAACCGGCCATCGCCATCACGAGCAGTCCGACCATCCCGATGCCGACGACGGCCAAGGTGTTGACGAGGTAGCGGCCGAAGTCCAGCTCAGTGAAAAGGACGCGGTAGTACTCGAACGTCGGCTCCTTCGGGAGGATAGACGGAGGAAAATCCGTCGACTCCCGTTGCGGCTTGATCGACGCGGTGAGCATCCAGAGAAACGGGAAGGTCGTGACAAGCGCGCCGACGCCGAGTATGACGCCGAGGACGATGGTCGTGGATCGGATCCGGCGGGCCGCGGAACGGTCCGAACGGGTGGAATCGACAACGGGGGCCGGTCGTTTCAGTTGCGGTCGGGTGAGGCTAGTAGTCATCGTCGGCCTTTCTCGCGCGGAGTTGAACCAGGGTGATGACGGCGATGATCGCAAATAGCACGATGGAGCCGGCGCTCGCATAGCCGAACCGGTTCAGCTGGAAGCCTTGCTGGTAGAGGAAGATCGAGACGCTCGTGGTCGCACCGAGCGGGCCGCCGCGGGTCAGCACGAAGGGTTCGTCGAAGAACTGGCCCCAAGCGATGATCGTGGTGACCGTGACGAAGAAGATGGCGAAACGAAGCAGCGGAATGACGATCGAGAACGTTTTGCGCACTTCGCCGGCCCCGTCGATCGATGCCGCCTCGAGGTATTCCTTCGGCACACCCTGGAGCGCCGCCAGGAAGATGATGATGTTGAGGCCGGTGCCGCGCCAGACGGCGACGAGGGCGACGGAGAACTTGGCGAGGACCGGGTCTGACAGCCATTGGACCTGCTCGATGCCGACCAGCGACAGGACGTAGTTCAGGAATCCGAATTGTGTGTTGTAGAGGTATCCCCAGATCAGCGAAATCGCAACGATGGCCGTGATCGCGGGGATGAAGTAGAAGGACCGCAGCGTCCGGAAGAACCAGGAGTCGCTGCGGTTCAGAAGCAATGCGACCGCCAGTGACAGCAGTACGATCGCCGGCACGCCGAGTGCGGCAAAGAGGCCGGTATTGCCGAGAGCCTGCCAGAAATCGACGTCGTCGAAGAGTTTGACGTAGTTGTCGACGCCGACGAACTTGACGTTGCGGATGTCAGCGAAGGCCGAGATGTTCATGTTCGTCACGCTCACGCCGAGCGCGACGAAGATGGGGAAGACTCCAAATGCGATGAGTAGGAGCATCGCCGGGGAAACGAAGAGGTACGGGGACAATCGAGTGCGCACGATCACTCCTTTCGAGAGGTGCTGGAGAGGCTCGAGGTGGTGTGGAGGGCTGTCGGGGGCACCGGCAACCCTCCACCTTGTGCTACTCCGTGCTGAGACCCTCGATCTTCGAGTAGAAGGTCGCCAGCGACGTGTCACGGTCGGCGCCAGTGAGCGCGATCGCGTTCAACGCCTTGAGCAGTTCGGTACCGACGGCACCGTCCCAGTTCGAGACAAGAGGCAGCACCTTCGCCGTCTCCAGCTGCTTGGTGTAGACCGCGACGTTGGGGTCGCTGTTGAGCGTCTTGTCGCTCAGCGCGCTGGTCACCGTGGGCAGCGAGCCCGTCGCGGAGTACCAGTCGAGCTGGGTTTGCGACTGTGAGAGGAAGTCGAGCAGGGCGAGCGATGCATTGGGCTTGTCGGATTTCGCCCACACGCCGAGGTTCGATCCGGCGAACAGGGACGTCGACGAGGTACCGGAAGGCAGCGGGCTGGCCTTCCATTGGCCCTTGAGCTCGGGGGCGCCGTCTGCGATCGCTTTGCCGAGGTACGGACCACTGACGAGCATCGGCGCGACACCGGAGATGAACCCCTGCGTCTGGTCGAAGTCGGCGTTCGTGGGCACGCTGCCGTCGGCGTATAGGCCGGTGTAGAGGTCGACCGCCTTCTTGAATGCGGGGGTGTCGAAGGCGACGTTACCGTTTTCGTCGATGACGTCGCCGCCGAGGCTCCAGGTCATTTCGATCGGGAGGGGGGCATCCCACTGCGGGATGTAGTAGCCGTATTGGCCGTCGCCGCGGCCGTGGAGGGTCTTCGCATCCGCCCGCAGGTCGTCCCAGGTTGCCGGGGGCGCAGTGATGCCGTTGGCGGCGAGGATGTCGGTTCGGGTGAACAGCACGCGGGTGTCGCTCACCCACGGCACGCTCACGATCTGACCACTGACGGATGTCGCCTCGCCGCTGATACCCGACGGGAAGTTCTTGGGGTCGAGAGCGGGGTGGTCGCCCAGCAGGTCGTCGAGCGGAAGGAGTGCGCCGGCATCGGCGAACGTGCGGAGCTTGGAGAGCCCGATTTCCAGGACGTCCGGCCCGGAACCCGAGGCCACCGCGGTGGTGAGCTTCGCGTCGATGCTATCCCAGGGGATGGCGACGACGTCTACCTTCTGGCCGGATTTCTTGACGTACGGTGCTACGAGCTTCTCGAAGTTGGCGCCAGAATCACCCATCACCCAAACGGTGAGGGGTCCTTTGGCGTCTGCTGCGGTGTCGCCGCTGGCGGTCGCCGAGCACGCAGCGAGGCTGAGTGCCAGGCCCACGATAGCGACCGGCGCCAGCGATCTGGCAAGTATTCTCTTCACTGAGTTTCCTTTTCTTGATGCGGGTTGAAGGGGATTTTCGGCGGGAGCCTGCGTCTGCAGGTTTCCCGCCCTTTCGGACGGAACTGGGTCAAGCCGTGACTGCTTTCGCCTCGGCGCAGATGCGGTGGCGCGCGATTTGGTCCGCGTACCAGCGGGCACTCGCCTTCGGGATTCGCTCTTGATTTCGGTAGTCGACGTAGACGAGCCCGAGGCGCTTGCTGTAACCCTCGGCCCATTCGAAGTTGTCGAGGAAGGACCGCGCGTAGCAGCCCTGGAGATTCACCCCCTCCCGGAGGGCTCGTGCGGCGGCCGAAAGGTAGCCGGCCAGGAAGGAGAGGCGGTCCGCGTCGTTCACGTCACCACCCTCTTGCGCCGCCCCTTCGATCTCGAAGGCGGCGGTCGCCACTCCCCAACGGAATTCGGCTGGAAACGCAGCAAGGTCCAAGGAAACGTCGGTCATCTGTGATCGGCTCTCAGGTCAGGCTAGGGCGGGACTTATTACATCTTTTATAATAACTATTGTCGGAAGCGTGTCAAGGAAATTGGAATCATTTCGGCACTCGCTTCAAATCCATAGTGTCGGGCATCCCCGCACGGTCAATACCGTTGCCAGGCCACGCGTTCGACGAAGGCTACCCACTCGACGGACCACCGCGTCGACCAAAGTACGACTGGACGAAATCACGAAACTGTTCCTGGTCATGACCTTCAACGAGCAGTCACGCAGAATTCGCCGTGCCTCAAGAAGATTGATGTTTCCTGCGACCAGACCCACAGGATGGAAACCGGGCGCTCCCCCACGGAAGAGGTTGTAGCGGTCGGTGATGTCCAGGATGTCGACCCCGGGGCCGAAGCAAGAACGCACTTCACGCCGCAGGTTCGCCACGGGTGTTCTGTGCAGAGGTCAGCTTCCCCACACAGAGGAAGACGCTGCAATTTCCATGTTGCTGACACCCCGTTCTCTTCTTTCGCGGGCAAGCTCCCCCGGCAGTGAATAGCGAGGCGCGGCGGCGGTCGAAAGGGCGGCGTGAGCGACGATTGAATTCGTGAGCGACTTGACCATGTCCAGCCGCGGGTAGCGTGAGTGAATGAGCCGCTCCTGTGACATGACGATGTCGGCCTTGTGGCCAAAGTCGATCCCGATCCCCTCCGTTGTCAGGTAGGCGAGGAGCCCTCGACGCTCGGCGATGCCCGGCGAACTGTGCAAGGCAATCGCTTCCCACACCCGGTCAACGTCCCCCGCCGCCACTCCATGCTCGGTCAAGATTTCGGCTGCAAGATCCGCGCCTTCCACCTCGAACCGCTGCTTGCCGGGTGCCTTGGCGCCGGTACCCAGGTCGTGCATGACGCAGGCGGCAAAGAGTAGATCCCGGTCATACGCCGCATCGTTGAGTGCGCCCTCATGGCCGGCGAGGAGTTCCGCAAACAGGAAACTGCGGATGCTGTGATTGGATACCGAGATACTCTCTGAAGTCTGTGCTGCAGCGAGCGCCGCGCGAGCAAGGGGGGTGGCGGGCAGGTCGATTGAAAGTCTCATGGCCCCACGCTAAGGATTGGGGCTTGGCATAGGAATGGCAGAAATGACAGCTCTGGACGAGATACTGCCATTCTTTGAAGGCGTGTGCTCACCAGCCGAAGGGGCCAGCACGCGCAAATGACCGCTGCACGAGCCGACTCAGTGACGCGCGCTTGGCCTCGAGCGCCTGGACGGCCAATCCGACGCCAAATTGCCTGGGCAAAATCGAAGGCGTCGAACAAGGTCAGTCACGAGCGCACCATCGGTTGGGCAATCGAAACCCCTGGTTTTCGAGAAAACCAGGGGTTAGGGTCGGAAGCCCAACCCGGGCGCGCGCGGTCGCATACAGGCGACCTGTAGTCGTCTTACCAGCAGGCGCCCGGGTCATGGAGCCCAGCGGCGGCCCCGACCGGATCGGTCAGGGACGGATGTACGCGCCAGACTCGATCGGCAAGCCGGCCTCTACCCAATCCTGAATACCCTCGCTGTACTTGCGAATATTGGAGTATCCAGCAGCAGTGAGCATGTTCGCGACGTTCTGGCTGTTCGGGCAGGAAACATTCGAACAATAGGTGATGATCGCGGCGTCCTTGTCCGGAAGCAAGCTCGAAGCCTGGAGCGCGACATCCTCTCCCACAAGTGGCAGCGCCCCCGGAAGGTGCTGCTGCTCGTAGTACATGCCTCCCAGCGCGTCGATCACGGTGACGGTCCGAGAGTCGATGGCCGCCTTGAGGTCGTCGCGGGTAATGAGTTTGGTCATGATGCCCTTTCTTGTTTATGTGCGTGCGCACACAACAATACCAATGTGTGCGTGCGCACGCAACTCCGCTATGTTTAAGGCATGCCCTCTCGCAAGAAGCTCGCCGCCGATGCTTGGGGCGCACTGCTCCAAGTCCACGCCTCCCTCGTCCCCGCGCTGGACAAGGAAGTCCAAAGGCAGACCGGCCTGCCGCTGTCGTGGTACGACGTGCTGCTCGAGCTAGCGGCGGAACCTGCCGGTCGGCTGCGGATGACCGACCTTGCGGAACGGGTGGTCCTTAGCCGATCCAGGGTCAGCCGTCTCGTCGATGAGCTGGCGAGCCGGGGCCTGATCACCAAGGAGGAGCATCCAGACGACCGGCGCTCAGCGTACGCAGCCATCACGAATGCGGGACTCGCCGAGTTCCGTGCAACCGCCCCCGTCTATGTACGCGCGATCGAAGGCCAGTTCGCGTCCAACCTCACAGACGAGGATCTGGCACTCTTGGGGCGCGTCCTCAACAAGATCCGAAAGCCCGCAGGGTGACATCAAGGCAAATAGTGCCCAAGGATTTTTGCGTTCACTGAACGATTCATTGAAGAGCTCACAACGACCGGATGTCGCCCTCGACGCAGGGTTCATCGGAGCGCCTCTCCACGTGTCCTCCTCAAAGCAGAGCGGGTGTCGGCGCCGTTTGACGGCGAGCCGACGACCACACAAACTCAAGCAATTTAGCTATTTGGCGTCCCGACGATCAACGAACCGTCTGCGGTATTCCGTTGGGGTGATGCCGACCAGTCGCGTGAAGTGATGTCTCAGCAAGGGGGCCGCACCGAACCCTGATTCTGCCGCGACGTCCTCAACCGAAAGGCGCGTGTCGTCCAGCAGCTCTCGCGCGCGTGCGACTCGTTGCTGGGTGAGCCACGTATGTGGCGCACAGCCGACTTCGGCCATGAAGCGACGTGTGAGCGTCCGTTCCGCAACACCAGCGACGCGTGCCATGGCCGCGACCGTGATGGTGTGTGCGATGTTTTCGGTGATCCAATCAAGAGTGGGCTGCAGGCTCTGTTCTGAGCGACCAGCCACCGGTCTCTCGATGAACTGCTTCTGACCCCCGTCCCGGTGGGGCGAAACGACCATGCGTCTTGCAATGCGGTTCGCCACGGCCGAGCCAAGTTCTGTGCGCACAATGTGCAGGCAGGCGTCGATCCCCGCGGCCGTGCCCGCGCTGCTGACGATCGTCCCATCCTGCGCATAGAGGATGTCGCTGTCAACTCGCACGGCCGGGTAGTCGCGCGCCAGCCGATCCGCATAGCTCCAATGCGTGGCCACCGTGCGGTCGTCCAGGAGCCCAGCCGCTGCCAGGGCGAAGGCGCCCGAGCAAAGAGACATCACGTACGCACCACGTCGGTCAGCATCCCGTAGCGCGCTCATCACCGCTTCGCTCGGCGTGGCGGTGAGCGAGGACGAGGGGACGGCGACCAGATCAGCGTCTGCTGCCGCGTCCAACGTCTTGGTTGCCACGACGAACGAGCCTGGTCCCGCTGCCAGAGGCTCGTTCGGATTCTCGGCACACACTACGTACTCGAACTTCGGCACTCCGTCGGCCGACCGATCAACGCCGAACACTTCTGTGAGCACGCCGAATTCAAACAGAGCGACGGGTGGTTGAAGGATGACGGCGATCTTCTTGAGCACTCGACCAGTATGGCCGTATCTTGTCTATAAGACGCGTTTATGCCACTGGCATGTGCCAGGTGGCAACAGGACGATAGGTCTTATGTCCCTTCTCTCGAGCAATATCTCATCCCCTTCTCACAGTGCACCGGGCGTCATGACGGCGTGGACCACGACCGGCAGCGGCATAGAGAATATGTCAACGGTCCGGGTTCCGGTGCCCCAACCCGGCCGAGGCGAGGTGTTGGTCAAGATCGCCGCCCTCTCGCTGAATTATCGCGACCTCATGGTGATCAATGGTGTCGGCAACTGGAAGCCGACGAGTCGCGTGGTTCCGCTTTCAGATGCCGTCGGCACAGTCGTTGGCGTCGGAGAGGGTGTTGACCGGTTCGATCTCGGGGATCGCGTTTCGGCCATGTTCCTGCCGGAGTGGCGATCGGGTCAGCTTACGCGCGAGACGTATGTGAATCCGATCGGCGGACCCATCAATGGCGGCATGTTGGCCGAGTACGTGGTCGTGTCACAGGACAACGCCGCGAGAACGCCGCACAGCCTCGACGACGAGCACGCCGCAACTCTCCCGATTGCCGCCCTGACGGCATGGCATGCCGTGGCACGGCGAAGTCGCGTCCAGCGGGGTGAAACGGTACTGATCCACGGCACTGGCGGCGTGGCCCTGTTCGCGCTGCAGTTTGTCCTGGCGCTCGGCGGGATTCCGATCATCACCTCCAGCAGTGACGAGAAGCTGGATAGAGCGCGCAAATCCGGCGCCGCCCACTCGATCAACTACAAATCCACCCCCGACGTCGCCGCGGAAGTGATGAGTCTCACTGGCGGGGAAGGCGTCAATCATGTGATCGAAACGATCGGCGGGGAAAACCTCAATCGATCGCTTAAGGCCGTGAAGATTGGCGGGACGATTAGCTTCGTGGGGCTCATCGCCGGCCTGGCCGCGCAGATCAACACCTACGACTTCGTGACGAGACATGTGACCATTCACGGAATCGAAACCGGATCGCGGGAGATGTTCGAGGAGATGGTTCAGATCATCGATAAACACGGGATCGTTCCTGTCCTCGACTCGACGTACCCCGTTCAGCGGATCCGCGAGGCACTTCAGCATCTGGCAGAGGGCAAACACTTCGGAAAGGTTGTGATCACGATCACAGCCTCGAACCTCTAGTAGTTCATCCGAGTTATCCCTGACGAATCGGCGCGCGGACCAGATCCCACGACAGTTCCAGGTCACGAATGGTGGTCGCGAGCCCCAGCATTTGCTCTGATTCACCGTTCACCAAGTCGCCTATGACGGTTGCCGGGTTAGCGATCGTCCAAGGAACGCTGAGCTTGGTCCGCATAGGCCTGGACGACCGCGTCATTCTCCACCTGGATACCTCATAGGCGCCGAGGCGGGTTTACTGGTACTTGCGTTTGGCCTCCAACCAGGGAATCGATGCCGGTCCTGCCCGCCGACCCGATAGCCGGACAGGTGCACCAAACGGCCAAGGTGCGGAAGCGTCGCCGCGACTCCACCACGCGACGCGAGGACATTCGCCGCGCGCGCCGCTGCCGGCGTCATTCCGCACGCGTGGGCTCCGGCAACGTTAAAGATTTCGCGGATGTGGTTCAGGCGTCCCGGCCTCAACTCGATTCCGTCGACTACCAGGTCGACTTCGACAACACTCAAGGCCGTCGTGGCGACGTTGTGGTCGCGCAGCCACTCGGCAACGGCACCAAATCGGGCGAGGTTGCGAACCGCGGCTGTGGTCGAGATGCCCTGGTCGAGAAGCTCCTTCACCAGCCACCGCCCAAAGAACCCTGTCGCGCCGAAGACCAGTGCGTTTCGGGTACCGTCGCCGCGTGCGATTGTGGATTCAGACGGCACGGTGTGCAATGCCGCCTTCATTTCGTGACACATTCGAGAGCGAGGCGTGCCGAGCAGAACGCCACAGGGCGATTACAAGCGCGATTGTCACGGGCGCCCAGACGATGCGCTCCAGGAATGAGGGTGAGGCGACGTTCACTACCGTTCCAATCACCATCAAAGCGGCCGCACCGTACAGCAGACGTCGACGGAGCGTTGCTCCGGTCCACCGGGTGCCAGCGACGGCGGCGAGCAACACATACACAACCACTGCGATAGCGCTATTCGTGCGGAGAGATGCAGGAAGGACCCCCGGGTTGGAGCCGCCAAAGGAGGCTTCACCCCATGGCGCGCCTGCAGCTAGCGCCACCTGGAAGGCCACCACGACAAGGAATAGGGCAGCGGCGGCCTTTCCGGCAGGGCTTGCGGGCGGGTGAACTTTGAACGGTGTTTGACCTATGAAGGTCTCCTTGCATAGTTTTCCAATTTCGCCCCTGGCTGGCATCGTCCACAGCGACTTCCACCTCGCCTTGCTCTCTGCTGCCTTTCCACCGCCGAGGCCTTCGTCGTTTCTGCGGTGTTCCCTGAGATCGGTAACCCGTTCTGCGGCGAGACGATGCACCTCGAGTGCGCGCGTGACACGGTCTTCCTCGGCCCTGTGGAGGCGGTAGAACGATATATCCGAAATGTGCATCGTTTGGTCTTCCTCAGATCGTGAAAATTGTGTGAACAGCCAGGATGCCGGCGGCAACAAAGTCGACAGTCGCGCAGAACGGAGGCCACCATCTGGCATTGCGGACGAATCGGGTGCGGTGCTGCCAGAGGTCCTTCAGGCCGTGGCCCGCGAAACCGGCCACGACCAGCCAGGCGGAACCCGTGAGCGCCGCAATAGCCAGCGCCACGAATAGCACCGCGACCGTGCCCTCCAGAGCGAGCACCCGTGCCCGGCCGTCGGCGACGGCGAACCCGATGTAGACCGCGGCGACGATTGCCAGAACGAGCGCGTAGACCATTGATGGGGTGAGCCACCACAATCCGAGTGGAGCGGCGGCCGTGACTACTCCAACGACCGCTCCCCAGCCGATTGCTGGTGAGAACATCGCCGTAGGCCACCGTGGTGTCTGGTCGTGCGCCCGGATGTCGGCGGGAAATGGCATGGCGTCTCCTGGCGTGTATTGGCCTTGCGGCTGCGAATGGACTCGGAATCAGTGCAGGAAAGGGGGCGAATCCGACGGTTGCATGACGCGCGGCGCCAGGACGAGCGCCCAATTTTCGCCGTGCCATGCCGGGAATGAGCTCAGACCGGCGGCTGGGGGTCGTACTGAAGATCCCGCCGTACGTTGAGGGCGCGGTCGACACCGGCGAGGCGTTCGACGAGGTGAAGTGCCATGTCTATGCCCGCGCTGACCCCGGCGCTCGTAATCACGTCACCATCGTCGACGAAACGGTCGTACCTGGTCACGATCGTGGGATCGAGCTCTGCGAGCAGACCCAAACTCTCCCAATGCGTCGTCGCCGGCCTTGCCCGGAGAATACCGGCAGCGGCGTACACGAGGCTCCCGGTGCACACGCTCGTCATGAGCGGGGTCGTCGCACGCTGAGCGCGTACCCAATCCAGATGCGCGTCGTCCCTCATCAGCGTGCGAGTTCCCTGCCCACCCGGGTGCAGCAAGATGTCAAAGCTTGGCGCGTCCGCAAAAGAGTGGTGTGCACCGAGAACGAGCCCCTTCGATGCCCGAACCGAACGCCCGTCACGGGAGACGCAGGAGACCTCGTATCCGTCGTCCGGAAATCTGAGGGTCCAATTTGCCAAGACTTCCCAAGGCCCCACGGCGTCGAGTTCTTCGACGTCGTCGAAGAGGAAGATGCCAATGTGTCGGGCCTCTCCGGCCGTAGTAGTTGTCATGAGACACACGATGGCAGGGCCGTTGGACAGACGAAAGTGGCAGGAATGCCGCAGATCGAAAGAATTCTGCCTGAATCGTGCGACACTGACTGCATGCATCGCATTGTGGCTCTGGCTCTCCCCGACGTGGTTGCCTTCGACCTCGCAATACCGGCGCAGGTCTTTGGTCACAGTGACGAGCGCGAACGCTATACTTTCTCGGTCTGCGCGGAGATTCCGGGACTGATCCCGACGACATCCGGATTCGCCATTGAGGCGACGCGTGGCCTGGACTCGCTACTGGATGCGGACACTGTCATCGTTCCAGGATTCGTCCCCCTTGGAGACCCGTCGGCCGCCGTACTCGACGCGCTGCGTGAAGCGTCTCACCGCGGCATTCGCATGGTTTCCGTGTGCACCGGCGCTTTCGCGTTGGCGGCCGCCGGGCTTCTGGACGGCAAACGGGCGACAACTCATTGGCGAGACGCCGCCGAACTCTCCTCCCGCTATCCGCGCATCAGCGTCGACCCCGACGTGCTCTACGTCGTTGACGGCGGTATCAGCACAAGCGCCGGAGTCGCCGCCGGCATCGACCTGTGCCTGCACCTTGTCCGACAAGATTTCGGCACCGACGCCGCAACCGGGATTGCTCGGCGCATGGTCGTGGCCCCTCACCGCGACGGCGGCCAAGCGCAATTCATTGAGCGCCCTGTCGTCGCCCACTCTGAAGGGCTCGCTGCCACCTGTGCGTGGGCGGTCGATCACCTCGCAGAGCCCATATCGGTCGCCGACATGGCCAAACACGCGCGCTGGTCTCCGCGCACCTTTGCCCGCCGGTTCCTGGCCGAGACGGGCACAACCCCCTTACGATGGCTCACGTCCCGGCGCGTCGACGAGGCACGGCGACTGCTCGAGGTCACCGATCTGACCGTGGAGGCGATCGCGCAGCGTTGCGGGCTCGGGACATCCAGCAACCTGCGATTTCACTTCGCGGGCGATCTCGCGACAACTCCCACAAATTACCGACGCATTCACCGCGGGACGTAGGGCACCGGCACCCATCCGCTCGGAGTCGAAAGCTTCTTTCTGGAATAGACGTCAGCGAGGCAGCTAGACCAACAGCAATCCGGAAGCCGACCATGCGGGTGATTGTGAAGTTGGTCTTCTCCGCCAGCTTCAACTCGAACGCTTGACGTTCGTATCCGATGCTTCCTAGGCGAAAAAGATGGACGCTATATCCAAGAACGCCCTGTTGTCTCGGAGCTCGCGGGCCACGGTCGTGGCGGCCAAGCCGGTGGTGACGACCAGCTTCACAGCCTCGTCTTTGTAGTCAGGAGTGAACTCCGGACGTGATCTTGCCATGATGAACATTCTCCCTTGTGAGGTGTCTCCCAACGGGGTCACGGCCAAACAGATGCTCATCCCGGCGGTCGTCGTGATGAGGCCGACCATCCGGACGATTGGCTCGTAACTACTGGCGGCTAGATTGCCAGTTAGTACGGCTAGAGCGATCGGTACGGCAGTGCCAAATCGATCGTCGACGCGTCGCTGGGCGGTGACTTCTGGAACGCGTGGCCCGATTCGGCTCGGGACCAGGAGCAGGGCGCGTTCCTTCCGGCCGGTCCACGCGTCGTGGTTCGATACGGCCAGTAGGAGTGGCAACTGCGGCTGGCGGCGGGGCTGAGACCAGCCGATTAACCAGGCCAGGTGGGTCACTTCACAGCGAGCGAGGCCGGTGAGTACCGAGTCCAACCGTGCAGCCACCTATCGGGCGCTCGCAGTCGTCATGATGAGGTCGACCGCCTGGACGATTGGCTCGAAGCCAGTGGCGGCTTGATTGCCCCGATGCGCGCCTAGTACCGGGGTGCTACTTTCCCGCTCTGAGGAATGTCAGGTAGTCCGACGACGAAAGCCGCCCCGGTTCGTAATTTGGATACAGATTTACGCATGTGCTCTCAATTCGAGGTCGCTGGCGTAACCAGATGAACCGGAGACTTTCATGCATCACCGCCTTCGACGCGTAGGTCGCGTCGCCCTCGACGTCAACCAGGTGGATCGTTTCCTGGCTGTCCGGGAGGCCGGGGAAACCACCAGCCAGAGCGAGATGGGCGGCTTCGACGCCGCGTTCGAGCAACTGGGACCCACGGTCAGCCCCTCCTCGGTCGATTCCGTCAGCAAGGTTCGCACGTGCCCGCTCGACATGGTGAACGGTGACCAACCGCCCATGTACCAGCAGTGGCGATCGCCGGTGCTCCTCGCCACCGCCGACTCGCTCCAACTCGTGGCCCACCGGATCCTGCGCCGCACATGAAACCCGACCACTTCGCCCCAATCCCACCCAAACCAAGAAGGAGGCCAGCCATGGCCAGCCAACCGAACACAGCCACAGGACACGAGACTTCTCACCACGCCCGGCGCCACCTCCGAAGCCTTCTCGAGTACCTCGGCATGGTTGCGGCGATGCTCGCGGGAATGGTCATACTCGGTTTGATCCGAGATCTTGTCGCACCCGGTCCCGTCCTGCGGGCCGACGTCGAGGCGATCATCATGGCCAGCGAGATGGTCATCGGCATGTCAGCGTGGATGGTCGCACGCCGCCACGCCTGGCGCGGCATCGTCGTCATGTCCGCCGTCATGTACCTCCCCTTCCTCATCCTCGCCCCGCTATTCTGGGTCGGCACAATCTCCGGCGACGTACTCGCGGCCGGAGGCCACCTGCTGATGCTCCCGGCCATGGCCCTCGCGATGCCGCTCACTCACCGAACCCGTGGCCCCGCAGAACGGTTGAGGTTGACCGAAGCACCCACCATGGAAGCAGGGGCGTCGAGTGCCGACCTCGGCGCAACCGGTGAGCAACCTCGATGAGCGTGGACACGGGAGTCGCTCGCAAGCAGGATCTATTCGGCGAAGCGCCCTGAGTACATTTGGGTCTCCTGACCTCGGAAACGGGGATGGGGACTTGCCGGGAGAGCAAGCAGTGCGCAAGCCGACGACGTGTCGGTATACGCCGGAGGAGAGAGCCGGCGCGGTCCGAATGACGCGGACATCGCAGGTGAAGTTGGGGACTGAGCACGGGATGGTGCGGGCGTGGGCCGATCAGGCCGCCATTCATGAGGGTGTGTCCGCAGGCGTGACGAGCGTCGAGTCTGTGAGGTTGCGGTTGTTGGAGCAGGAGAACCGTGTAGTGCCGGGCCTGATCACAGCGGACCTGGAGTGGGGTTAGCCGGCCCTGAGCCGGGTCATCGTTCCCGGCGCAACAAGCGTGAATTCGATCGACCCGCAGCTGGCAGAATGGGCGACAGCCCGCAACATCCCGGCAGACGCGCTGCACGGCCCGACCGGCTCGACGGGCTTCGACGGCGCTCTGGAGGACCTCACCGCGCACACGAATCGTGGCACCGCGATCGCCGCCGCAAATATGATCGACTACCCGACCGCGGGTCTTGAGTTGGCGGCCGGCGGCCTCGCGTGGCGAGCGCCGATCCCGCTCTTCCTGAGCCTCCTATTCTCGGTGGGGGTTTGACTAATTCCGACCATGATGAGGCGAGTGAAGCGAGTGAAGCGAGTGAGGCAGCAAGTAGCCCAGATTTTGCTACTGCCAGCCCGCCGGAACAGCGTCGCATCGCGGTCGCGTGTTCGGGCGGGCTTCTGGTCTCTGGCGATAGAGTTCAGAACATGAGCGGGTCGAGAACTGAGCCGGAACGATCGGCCGCGCCGCGTCCGCCGTCTACGGGCTGGCTCGCATCCCGGCCCGGCGTGACCGATCTTCTCGTTGCCCTCGCGTATGCGCTGCCCGCGTTCGCGGTGGTCCTGGCAGTTGCGTTTGGCGATCACGACGCAATCCAATTCGCCATCACTTCATGTGCAGTTGCGGCTTCAGGGCTGGCGCTGCTCTTTCGCCGCAGGGCACCCGTGCTCGTCTTCGTGCTGACGACGGCAGTGATGTTGGCCACGTTTTGGACTCCGGGTAGTATCGCCGTCATCGCGGTCGGTTGCGCGCTATATGCGGTTACGGTCTACCGCAGCGTGCGCGGCGCAGTCATCGGTTGGGGGGTCGTCGGCGTCCTGCTGGTCGTCGAGGGAGCCCTGCTGCCCCAGTCGGTGGCGAGCGTCGGCGAATCGGTGCAGGCAATCGTGGTGCTCGTTGTCGCCGTACTGGTCGGCCTCAGCGTCAGGAGCAGCCGCCATTTCGCCGCCGTGCAACTCGCCCAGCTGGCCCGCGAGCGCGAACAGGATGTGGCCGCCGCCGCCGCCGCCGAGCGCACCTCGATCGCTCGCGAGATGCACGACATCGTGTCGCACAGCCTCTCGGTCATGATCTCACTTGCTCATGGATCGGCCGAAATTGCGACCAAGGAACCGGATCGTGCCGTTGAGGGGATGCGCGAGGTGGCGCGGACCGGGCGTGGTGCGCTGGGTGACATGAGGCGGATGCTGGGTGTCTTGCGAGACGCCCCCGACGGCAGACCCGCAGACGGAGCGACTTCAACCCCTGGAATCGAGGACTTGCCCGCACTGCTCGAACGTTTCCGTGCCACCGGGTTGCCCGTGAACATGCGCTCCACCGGCGACGCTCCACCGGATGCAGTCATGCAGCTGACCGTGTACCGCATCGTGCAGGAGTCGTTGACCAATGCGCTCAAGTACGCGCGCGGCGCAACACGGGTAGCGGTCACGATCACGTTCGCCCCAGACCTGGTGACGGTGATCGTCGATGACGATGGAACCGCGGATGAGACTGCCGGCGATGATCTGGGTCGTGGTCTTGTCGGCATTGGTGAGCGCGTCGCGCTCTACAGCGGGAGGGTGACCACTGGACCACGTGACGGCGGTGGCTGGGCAATGCATGCCCAACTCATCCCCCAAGTGGCGGCGTGAGCGGGACAGGCGAGGCGGCGGCGCCCATCCGGGTGATGCTGGTCGACGACCAGACGCTCGTTCGAATCGGGTTTCGAATGGTCCTCGACGCGGCGGACGGGGTCGATGTGGTCGGCGAAGCCGCGGACGGAGCCGCCGCGATGGAACTGGCGAACGCACTCGTACCCGACGTTGTCCTCATGGACGTGCGCATGCCACGACTTGATGGGATCGAGGCAACTCGACGGATCGTCGAGGACCAGCCGACCGTGCACGTCATCGTCCTGACGACCTTCGACCTCGACGAGTATGCGTTCAAGGCTCTCCGGGCGGGGGCGAGCGGATTTCTGCTCAAAGATGTCGAACCCGCCGAACTGCTCGCGGCCATTCGTGCCGTCGCGGCTGGTGAGGCGGCGCTGTCATCCCGGGTCAGTCGCCGAATGCTGGACTTGTTTGGCCAGCGACTACCCGCGGATGATCCGGACGGCGGCGACCAGGCAGTCGCGGCGCTCACGCCACGGGAACGGGACATCCTGTTTCTGATCGCGCGCGGAATGTCGAACACCGAGATTGGCGAGCAGCTATTCGTCTCGGAATCCACCGTGAAGACCCACGTCGGTCGGGTACTCATGAAGTTGGGCCTGCGCGACCGCGTTCATGCTGTGATCTTCGCCTACGAACACGGCCTCACCTAACACCGACCGTCATAGAGAAGGCCCTGGCGCTGGGAGCGTTGACCGAGGAAGCCGCACCCTCCCGGTTCATTCAGCTGGCCGCTCCAGACTCGGCAGCGCTGGTTCAGCCCTGATCACCCGGTCGTGCCTAGAATCCCGGCGTCCTGGGCATGGTGATACCGCTTAAAAGACGCTTTGCAGCGGAGCTACATCCGGAGCCGTTTCACGTCTGACATGGAGGAGATCGTCTCCGGCATTCGCTGCGACACAATCAATCGACGATATGGCTCTCCTGACGTAACTGTCGGCGCAGATCACGTATTTTTCCGCGGACGGTGCGGCCTGGATCGCAAGTGTCGTCGCGGAGAAAGCCCCCCAAGGCCATCCGCTGCGCTGATCGTCAACGACGGTTGAATACCCAGCCAGAATCGACGGTTGAAAACCAGTCCACTCGACCACGATTGGATGTGTCCGGACCCTACATCTGGAAGTCCACGGGCCCCCAGAATAGTCACACACAACACTGGACTAGTTTTCGCCCGTCGATCTCGGCCTACTTTTCAACCGTCGTTGACACTGATCCGTTTCACGTCGCGAAATGGGCCACCGACGCCCTCGACGAGGTCCGCCGGACCGCGTGGAACGATGCCCGCAAAGCGGCCCGGCAACACGATGCCCGCTGCACGCGCTGCCGGCCCGCCGTACCCGCGGCCGGCCCGCCGCCGACGCTCCGGCCCGACCGGATAGTGCTCGAGCTGCCGGCATCAAGAACTGCCGCTACGCGCTCAGGAAGAACCCGGAGAACCTGACCGAGAAACAGCAAGCGAAGCTGGCCTGGATAGTGCAGACCGACCCCGGCTGGCCCGCGCTTACTACACGTGGACGTGAAGAAACTCGGCCGCATCCCCGACGGCGGCGGCCACCGCACCCTCGGCCGGCAGGCCGGCAAGCGAAACAGGCGCGCCGGGGTCGGCCATTCCTTCCTGCACTCCGCGATCGACGACCACTCCAGGCTGGTCTACTCCGAGATCCTGACCAACGAGACGAAGGAAACCGCCGCCGGGTCCTGGCAGCGCGCCAACGCGTTCTACGCCTCCCACGGCATCACCGTGCTGCGCGTGATGTCCGACAACGGGGGCCTGCTACCGATCCCGGTTCTTCAACGACACCCTCGGCGACATCAGGCACAAATTCACCCGGCCCTACCGGCCGCAGACCAACGGCAAGATCGAGCGCTTCCACCGCACCCTCGCCGCCGAGTGGGCCTACGCCCGGCACTACAGCTCAGACCAGGCTCGAGCCAACACCTACCAGGACTGGATATCCATAGCTACAATCACCACAGACCCCATACCGGCTTCGGCGGCAAATCACCCATCGACCGCGTTCACAACGTCAGTAGGAACAACAACTAGTCCGTTGGGTATCCGTATTGACTCGAACTGTTCCGCCGGGTGACGGCAGGCAAGTTGATGGTCTTGCCCCGTGATGTCCCTGGGTGCCGAGATCATCAGTTGTCCCACGTGATCCCGTGTCCCAGTGTGGCGGTGAAGAGCACCCATATCACGGCCGTTAGGACAGGTAGCATCGCGTTGCTGGTGAATGGGGTTCCGGTGACCGGCGATGTTCCGCGATGCGGCAGAAACACCAGGAGTGGAAGTCCGGCGAGCCCGATCGCCAATACCGTGTCGAGGAGATTTGTCGGGCCGAGTGGAGAGATCGAAGCGGCGATCGTTACCGCAAGTGTGCCGGCTAGCCAGGAAGATCGAGAGACCTGGCTGGCGAGCGTGGCATGGCCCGCGATCGAAAGTAGGGCGGCGCGCGTGACCGCTGCATTGATGATGTAGAGGGTGGCACCAGCGAGTGCGATAAGTATGCTCATACCGATTCCGGGGGGTCCGAGGGTGTGTGCCAGGAGATCATAGAGGTCTCCGCGGCGAAGGAGCATCGCTTGGATTGCGTAACCTCCTTCCCAGAACCATGCGAACGCGGTCACCAGCGCGAGGTACAACTGCAGCGCGGGTGCGGGCGTGCGCAGTCGAAGTCTGAGCATGAGACATATGAGGCCCACGAGGAGGTTGGCGGCCGGGCCGCCTGCTGCGACGACGGGCGTGGGGACCGTGCACCAAAACATGGACGTCGAGACGACGGTCGGGTGTCCTCCCACGGCGAGGCACATCGATCCGTGTCCGATGAATTCGTGTATGACGGCCGGAGTGATCGCGGCGAGCACCGCCACTGGTAGCACTACTAGCGCCGGGAACCGCAACCGCGTCGCAATAATACCGGACGAGACATGGTCGCCCGATTCGGCCTTCATCGCGGCCGACCATTGGCGATGGACGCGTTGAGCGCGGCGACGACGAATCGGGTTGCGCTCTCCTCGGTGTCCCTGCTCGGCACAGGGAACCGTCCGGATGCATGACTGGCCGCCTTGTCGAGCGCGGGCATTGTTACGAGACGTTCGACATCGCACACACAAACCTCGGGAACACCTGATCGCTTGAGTAGCGAGTACACCTGCTCACGGACCAGCCGTGATATGCCTGTCCTCGCGGGACGTGCGAGGAGCGAGGCTGCGTGATAGGCCCGCCTGGTCGCTCCGACAGGCGGATGTTCCTGAGGAGCGGATCTCGGAACGGTGTTCATGAACTGGACTCTACTGACTCTGCGAGGCGCGAGGTCCCGATCCGTCGCCGACGGATGGCGAGGCGAATGGCTGCGGGAAGGAAACCAACCGCAATGGCCAGGAGGACGCTGGTGAGCAGCAGGAGCGGCGCACGCCAGGAGGTGCCCTCGGGGCTCAGGGCCAGGTGCTTGGTCGGGTAGTCGATCATCTTCGCGGCGCTTTCCGCTGTCGCCTGGTCAGTGTCGTGAGCAATATAGCGAAGTGCAGCGTCGAACCCGTTCTCGCCGGCGGACCGGTTGATGGTATCGATAGGCACGGTGTGTTCGGCGGCCCAGTCGATCATCGCTGGATCCACCTCATCTGCCGGCGTGGTGCCGGGAATGATCAGCCGGTCGATGGTGGGTCCCGTGCCGAGCGCTCTGGTGGAGAGGACAAGTCCATGGCGGGTAGTGATTGTATCTCCCGCTGACACCGCGACGGCTCGCGCCGCGAACGAGACGTTGTAGACCTCGAACAGGCCGGCAATGTCGATTTCGCTGTCACCGTCGCTGAGCCCGACGCCCAGCGTTGGTCGCAGCCACGGCAGAATCGCGTTCAGTGCTACCGGTGCGTCGGCGACGGTAAAGTGTTGGGTCGGGATGTCGGCTGGGCCTTCCAGGGACCACCCCGGATAGTTCAGCGCCTGTCCCACTCGTTCGGCTTCCGCGGGTCCGGCCAGGTCAGCCATGACCTTCAGGGCACCGGGGATGCCCGACGTCACACCTGCAGTGGTGGTTACTGAACCGTCTTGCACGTATCGTTTTCCACGCACCCAGTCAACCTGCGGTCGGCTCTCCTCGAGTGCGCTGATCCTGGACCAGTGGGAGGTTGCGTGCAGGCCGTCAAGGATGCCGGTTTCGGCTAATACCAACGCGCCGCTGCAAATTCCGAGGATCCGAGCCCCGCGATCAGATTGGTCCGTGATGAAGGTGCGCAGCGCGGATTCTTTTGTTCCGGTGGGCTCTTGGACTGCCGGAACCACAACGACGTCCGGGCGGGGAGCCTCGCCTGATTCGACCTGGTCGAACGTGTGCACTGGTAGCACGGCCGGTCCACCCTCCAGCTGAGCGGGCGAGGCGCTAGCCGCGACCGCGTACACCGAGAACTGTGGCGAGCTGGCGAAAACCTCGTACGGTGCCAGGAAGTCGCTTGCGACCGTGGGAGTAGCGCCCAGGGCGATTGCAACAACGATCGGCCCGGCAGAGTTATAGGCGCTCGGGGTGGGCCACACCAGGCCCGGATCCACTGGTGTGGTAGCGGCGGCCTGGCTGGTTGTGACCAGCGCCCCGCCGACTGCAATGGTGGCGATCGTGACGGCTGACAAGCCGATCGCGCCGGTGACGCGAAGCGTGCGGCGAAGAGAAAATGGCATCAAGTACTCCAAGGTGATGAGGGGGAAGGGGCCGCTCCTGGCGTAGCCGCGAACGTAATATCAAGCTACGGAACGGCCATTTCCAGTGAGTCCTCCTCACGGGTGGAGTTAGCGCCCCGTTATGGTCCCTGGGTACGACACCGGGCTTTTCTTCAGAACCCGAATCCTCCAGCCGGTGCGGTGCAAGAGCTGATTGCCGCCGCCGGACGGCGTGCGGTGGGTGAGGGGCGGACTCATCAGGTGACGCGCGCAATCGCGGGGAGTAGCCGTTTAAACACGTGGTTCGAATCGAACCCGTCTAATCGGACAATGCTGGCGTTCCAATCGCCGTGTGACTCACGTTCGACATCCGCCGATAGGGTCCTGCAGGTTCACGGCCGGCCGCGTCCACGCGCGGGTTGGGACGATGTAGCCTCAAGCTTCGCAAGGTCAGCAAGCGCCTCATCCGCCCAGGCAATCGCGGCACGCGCGGAGTGCTCACCCGCCGAGACAGTAAGGAGGATATAGGGAGCGGCCTGGGCAAGCCCTCCATTTTCGGCCACTTCCGTGCGAGCTGCCTCCATGCGCGCGAGAGCGGCCTCCGCTTGCTCCCGCGCCTGCAGCACGAGCTCCCTACACGCTTCAGGACCGAGCTGGCTGCCGAAGAACAACCGAAGCATGAGCCCATTTCGTGGGTTTGGTGCCTGTGGGGGCTCAGCAAGAAGCTCTCGGAGTCGAGTAACTCCAGCGTCGGTAATCCCAAACTTGCTAGAGCGGGAATCGGTAGCCTCTTGCCGTTCAACTAAACCCTTTCGCTCCAGCTCGGCCAGGACGGGGTATATCTGACCGAAACTCTCGCTCCAGAAGTGACCCAACGTATCCCGAATCTCCTCCCGCAACGCATATCCGGTCATCGGCATAATGCTGAGCGCTCCAAGTATCGCTGTCTGGGACTGATCGGAACGCGGCACTAGTGATCCCCTCATATATCTGATAGATACATCACCGTAGTCAGGCTCAGCCTCGGTGTCAAAATCACCGGCACCGCACCTTCAGGCCCGGCCTCCGGGGCGCACTGGCTATCCGGCGGACGGGCGGAGCCGTGGTACCTGTTCGAGCAGATCGGCGGTGGTAACGACCGTGGCGAATTCCCCGTCTAGGTTTACCCCGGTCATCCGAGACAGGACAGCTGCCGCGACGTTCTCACCGTCCTGAGCGATGCGGTCAAAGGTATGGGTGGCGTCCAGGGGGAAGTACACCCGGTAACCGAGGTTGCCCCCCACTCGCGCTGTGGTCTCGCAGCAGTGGTTGGTCGTGATCCCACAGACGACCAGTTCCTCGATGGCGTTCTCCTGCAGCCAGGCGTGCAGGTCAGGAGTGCCATGGAAGCTGGAATTGACGCTTTTGGTGACCAGGAGATCCGGGGTGCCCGTGATGATGTCCTTGAACGCGTTTCCGGGGTTGTCCGGGTGGAGAGGTGAGGAAGGCGCGGTGGAGTCATGGCGGACGAAGATGACGGGTCGACCGGTTTCCCGCCAGCGCGTCAACAGAGCCTCGATGTTCGCCTCGCACGACGGATTATCTCGCGGACCCCAGTAGGCGGTCTCATCGAAGGCTTGTTGGACGTCGACAAGCACAAGAGCGGCGCGCGGATCAAGGGCTCGAGGCAAGGACGGGTTATCAGTCATGGTGTTCCGTTCAGTGAGGTGCGTCGTTCAATGAGGATGGTATCGCGCCACGTGCCATCAGCAGGTCCGTACGACATGAGTGCGATTCGTTCACGTCGGCCGATAACCCGGAATCCGGCGCCCTCGTGCAGGCGCAGGCTGGCCGTGTTCTCCGGGAAGACCGAGGACTGGATCGTCCAGTGCCCATTCTCCTCGGCGGCGGTGATGAAGCTCTTCAGGAGCAGACTGTGGAGCACACAGCCGTCGCAGGCAGCTTGAGTTCGACGTTGCTCGCTGCCGTGATGTCGCCGGCGATCCATGCAGTGATGGAGCGTACCTGTTCGTATCCGGTGGCGAGCAGGAAGGTGGGCGCGCGGCCATAGCTCTTCATTCCTGCCAGGAAGAAACCGGGCTCCGGGTGGGTGAGCTCGGCGAAGCCATGCGGCTCTACCGTCCCGCAGGTGTGCACATTCGGGTCAATGAGCGGCGCGAGGCGCTTGGGCGCTTCAATGATTTCGTCTAGTTCGAGGCGGATCTCCCGAAGCATGGCAAGGTTCGGCCGCAATCCGGTGGCGCTGACCACGAGGTCGGTGTCGTGCTCGACCAATTCGCCAGCGCGAGAGCCATAGACGCGGACTCCGTCGTCGGTGCGGCCTAAGCGCACAATCTCGAATCGGTCGACGACGGCGATGCGCCCGGCGGTGACGAGCGCGTCGACACGACGCCCGATCGACGCCCGCGCAGCGAGTCCGTCGTCGTCGGAAGTCGTAACTCGGACAGCGCTTGCATTCCGGATCAACCACGTGATGCGGGTTTTCGGTTCCTGCTCGGTGAGCTCCGCCAACGCCAGCAGCGTGTTCGCGGCGGAGTGACCTGCGCCGACCACCGTCGTGTGCCGGCCGGCGAACCGCTCGCGGTCCCGGCCGAGCACGTCGGGCAGGGCGTGGCTGACCCGGTCAGTAACGTCGGCGAGTCCGAGTGGATCCAGTCCCGACGAGGCGAGGCTGTTTGGATACGCGTAGGTGCCGGACGTGTCGATCACGGCGCGCGCAGTGAACTCCTCGACGCCCTCAACGGTTCGCGCACGGAGCAGGAACGGCGTCGACGCACGAAGTGCAGTGCGCGTGCGGTCCATGCCCCGCCGAGTCACCGCCTCAACCATGACGCCGGTCCGGATGCGGTGGGCGAGTGAGTCGAGCGCCGCCAGCGGCTCCAGATAGTTCTCCACGAGTTCGGCACCCGTCGGGAGACCCTCGGGGGCCGGCAACTGCCACCCAGTTGCTTCGAGCAGTCGGCGCGACGCGGGGTCAACGACGTGCTTCCACGGCGAGAACAACCGAGTGTGCCCCCACTGCCGAATGCTGGAGGCGATCTCGTCGCCCGACTCGTAGATCACGAATTCGATTCCGCGCTCGACGAGGTTGGCGGCAGCAGCGAGCCCGACCGGGCCCGCGCCGATGATCGCGACCGGCAGGGATTCCGGGCTGCGCTGATGCAGGCTCATTGGGCAGCAAGAACTAGATAGATCGTTGCGAGGGCCAGCGTGGTCGGGGTCATGATGAGGCGTTCAAGTTTGCTGCGGGAGATTCCGTTCATGACAACGCCGAGCACGAAGTATGCCGTCATCACCCACATCGTGATTGCCGTGAAGGATTCGTTGACCACCGGCGGGACAAGGCTTGCCTTGGCCAGGGCCGCATAGGCGAAGAGGACATATATGCCTATGGACAGGGCGCTCCCGGCTCTCAGCTTGGCAGGGAGGACGCGATGCTGTCCGCCCCAGGCCATCCTCCCCAGCGGTGCTCCGGCAATGAGCGCACCTTGGAGAATTGTCAGGCCGGCCAGAACTGCGCAGGCAAGTATTGCAAGAAACTGATCCAACGGCATTACGTGTCCATCCTCTTATCCGGCACACAGCGAGCACTCCCCCGGCTGAGGGAGAATCTCTTTCGGGACGCATGGCTGCGAAAACGCTGCCGGCGCAGCTCCAATTCAGGCTGCTCGGTCGCTCCCCCCTCTGCGGCACCGCTCCTGCACGCGCCGAGCGCCCGCACGGCCCGTCGAAACAAGACGAAACCCGTCAGGAATGCGGTGCCGACAACGAAGGAGCCCCGGGCAAAGGGTGAGAATGACCTCGTCACTGTAGGTTTCAAAGCACATCGCTTTCTATCTGTCAGATATATTGTACTGACATATCTAACAGATATGCCCGGCGATTGTTTCTCATTTCACGCGTCGGGCGCCGGAGCGCATGATTGTGAAGCGGAGAATCGCGGCCAACCCCATCAACGGAATCATTGCTGCATGACTGAGAGTCATCATCGTCCCGGCGGTCATGCTCCCCACCAGGAAGGGACCACTAGTAAGGACCGCAGGAAGAAACATCGCTGCCGACATTTCTGCGATGGCTCCCCAACTGTGACGTTTACAGATCATGTAGAGGGTCATCGGTATGGTCATGTTGAGCGCCATGGCGAAGTTCGACAGGACGGGCAGCCGGCTCCACGGATCGCTTACTCCGGCGAACCCCGCCAGAAGATCGTAGAGTGGGTCCAAGGCGAACATTCCTGCGTACATCAACACGACCATTACGGCGAAATGCCCGACGAGGTGGAAGAGTGCTGATCGGCGCTGCAGGCCAGCCTGACCGATCTCCATCGAGGAATCACGCGAACGGACGCGAAAATACGGCATATGCGACGTCATAGTGTCACCTGCCCCTGGACCGGGATTCCGCAGAGAGGGCGGCGTGAAGATGGCTCCTAATCGTGAAAACATGCGTCTCGATTCATTCAAGGGGTGAAGGGCCGTCGCTCCATGCGCCCGGGTTGCTCTCACGCTACGGAATGCCGCCAACGGGTACATCAGCCTTCGGGACGTTCCCCAGCACATCCAACCGGCACCGCGGTATACCACGCGATCGAGAAATCATGTTGCTGCGTACGTTGGGGTGGTGTTCGACGCACGTGACGGCGCATTCAGACCGCTCCGGGGCCGCCTGTCGGCCCCCAGATGAATCGACGGTCAGGCGCGAGTCGCGGTCAGCCGTCAGGAAGTGGCCTCTGCCGCTGAAGGCGCCGGCCTGGATCCCGCGTCCGGACGCCCGTTTAGAGGGCTCAGCGCCTTTCCACGGATCTCCCCTGGGCGACGGGAAGAGGCGCGGCGATGAACTCGAGGACGGCGTCGAGAGTGAGGTCCGCCGATAGGATTCGCCGATGCCCGAGCCCCTCGGTGGCGACCAGGTGCGAGCGCTCACCGTGGGCGGCGTGAAGTTGTTCCGACTGCTCGATGTCGACGACCGGGTCCACTCGATCATGAAACAGCAGCAGAGCGACCGATGCCGGAAGTGGGTTCTGGACCCCGGAGAAGCGTGAAAGTGCATCGGGTTCGTTCTCGAAGACCCGGCGCACGAACGCTGCGCCCAACTCAGCCGTCGCGGCCGGCCCCAGGCCAAGAGACTGCCCGAAGTAACTGAGCAGGTATCCGGGTTCGGCAACCCCCGAAATTCCAACTACACGGTTCGTGTCCAGGCCATTGGCCACGGCGGAGATTGCGCCGAGCACACCGAACGAGTGGGCGACGACGGCTTCAAAGGATCCGTGCAGGCGCTGCAGCTGGACCATTGCGTCGACGTACTCGCGCACGTCGGTGTAGCGTCCGTCGGAACTTCCGTTGGCGGGCGCATCGAAAGAAACGACGGTGTAGCCTTCGGCGCGTAGCTCACGGATGAGGCGGGCAAACTGGACGGCCCGGCCGCGCCAACCGTGCACGAGCAGCACCGGGCGGGCGCCGGTTCCCCACTGGTAGGTGACGACGTTTTTGTTGTTCACGGTGATGGTTCCCACGCGAGCGCTGTCGTGGGTTGCACGTTCGTCCGGGCGCACGGGCAGACGGCTGCCCACACGCCTGAAGAGGATAAGGGCGAGTCGACCAGCCAGGCGCGGGGAGAGAGTTTCAGCAGCGGAAAAAGCCATTCGGATGACACTAGGCATGCTGGTCTCCTCACCAGAAGAACAATACGGACGACCGTACATGTAACAATACGGATGATCGTACTACTAAACTGATGTCATGAAACCACTCGACGGTCGAAAAGCCCGCGGCGACGAGTCACGCCGCGTCGTTCTGGCTCGTGCCGTTGACATTGCGTCCGTCAACGGGCTTGAGGGGCTCACTATCGGGCGTTTGGCAGCCGAGGTGTCCGCGAGTAAGAGCGGCGTGGCCGCACTCTTCGGCACCAAAGAGCAGCTCCAGCTCGCCGCGATCGAGACTGCCCGCGGCATATTCACCGCCTCCGTCATCGACCTGGCACGCACACAACCTCGCGGTCTTCGCCGGCTGTGCGCCCTCCTTCGAAGCTGGATCGACTACTCTGCCGATCGTGTTTTCGAGGGCGGATGTTTCTTCTTCGCTGTTTCCGCTGAATTCGACTCTCGGCCCGGCGTTGTGCACGACGCCATCGTGCGGGCTGTCGACGAGAGAGACGCATACATTGCCGCCAACATCGGTCACGCCGTCGATCAGGGAGAGCTGCTCGACACCACCGTCAGCCGACAGCTCGTGTTCGAACTCACTGCTCTGATCGAGGCGTCCAACTCGTACTCGCTCCTACGTATGTCTGCGGAACCGTACGAATTCGCTCGCCGCGGCGTCGTATCCCGACTCCTGGCGAGCGGCGCCAACATGACGGTTCTCGCTGAGGCTGGCCTCGTAGATCCGGTCCCCGGCAAACCTGGCACCGGTCGACCTTAGCCGCCGAGAAGCGCGGTACCCAACTCGCTTCGGAAATAGAGTACAACGCGGCCATGGCGCGTCGACGTGACGAGGCGTCCGGCGTGGAGTGCCCGCAGGTGCTGGTTCACTGCGGACGTCGTAACGCCCATACGAAGGCCGAGGTCCGTGGACGAAGTTGGCTCGCTGAGAACCGCCAGCAAGGCCGCCCGGGTTCGGCCGAGTAGTTGGATGGCCCCTGCATCAGTCGCCGACGTGCTTGTCTCCCACATCGCACCCTGGCCGCGTGCCGCGTACAGAATCATCGGCGGCCCGCTGGGATCACTCGGTGCGCTGGCGCCGCTCGTGAAAATGGTAGGCACGAAAGTCATACCGCGCCCTGCCACTGCCTTCGAGGTCGTTAGTTTGCACTCCACCTGCACAGAAAGGACGGCGTCGGCGATGGACACCCTGGTGTCAATGGTATTTATCATCGCGGACAACCCAACCTGAGCAATCTGCCGACCGCGATAAGCAATGTCAGCCTCGAGAAGGGTGCGCATCCGAAGCCAATGTGGTTGAAAGCAACTCTCCCAGTACTGCTCGAGAATGTTGGCCGTTCGGTCGAGAGCGGCTCTCGGATCGCCCCTCAGCGCGGCCGGTATCTCACCATGTATAGCCTCGATCTGCCGCGTGAAAAGCGAAGGATCAGTCGACCGGAATCTGTCCAGCTCGTCGACGATCCGCGTCAGGGGACTTCCCGGTCGCGGATTGAGCAGGTCCGGCGTGCTCAAGCGCGTGTCGATAAGCGCGAGCAGCAGTTCAGTGTCCAGGCGTGAGCGCGCCTTTTCCGTGCGCCTCAGCCAGGGAAGCTGGAGCGGAAATCGGGCAGGGTCCTTGAGGGCACGGAGCGAGAGCCCCATCTCGCACAGGGGTGAAATACCGAACCGCACTTCGCCAACGTCTTCCTCGTTCAGCGTGTAGGTCAGCATGAAGCAATACCCTACATCAGTTCTTTTGCGCACTCACCTCTGGCAGAACTGACATATGCCTACTGAAGCTCCCGCAATCGACCGCATCGAAGTGCACCCCGACGGCCCATCAAGCCACCAGATGTTACGAATTCTCGCCACCCAGATATTCTTGAACTCTCTTGGACGCGGTGTTTTCCTGGCTCTCACCGTCCTGTACTTCACATTGATCGTCGGACTGAGCGTCACGGAAATCGCCGTCATTCTTACTGTCTCAAGCGCGTTGGGCGTGGCCACGTCGTGGCTCGGTGGCAGCCTCGCGGACAGAGTGAGCGCCAAGCGACTCCTTCTCGCGCTCCTGGTGGTGGAAGGGCTTGCCTTAGTGTCCTATGCTTTCGCCTCGTCGTTTATGGTTGCGCTCGTCATAGCCTGCGTGGTGAACGGGGCCAGCAGTGGCAGCAAGGCCGTGAGAGCGACCATCGTCGGCCGGGCCTTCGAAGGCGAAGTCCGGATCAGGACACGAGCGATTCTACTTACTGTAGGAAACGTCGGAATTGCACTTGGCGGCGCGGCGGCGAGCATCCCGCTGTTGTTGGATGCCCCGGACGCGTACCGCCTGACAATCGGTATCGCCGGTTTCGCGACCTTGATCAGCGCCGCGCGTATCGTCGCCCTGCCACGCCGCGTCGACGCTATTGTGCTGTCCAAGGTCGATCGGGCGGCCTCAGCTCACCTGGTTGGCCGGTCACCCTGGCGGGACCCACGCTACCTGGGGCTGGCAGCGCTCTCCGCACTGTTCGGTATCCAGTTCGGTCTCGCCGAAATTGGCCTCCCGTTATGGGTCTTGCACCACACGCAGGCCCCGGTGGTTGTCGTTTCCATAGCTCTGATCGTCAACACGGTTTTGGTAGTCGCCCTGCAGATTCCGCTTTCGCGCGGTAGCCATGACATACGACGCGCAGGAAAAGCGGTTTCCTTGGCGGGCGTATTCATGGCTATTGCGTGCGCCGTCTACGCTGCGTCCGCAGGAGTGTCGCCCGTACTGGCTCTCGCGCTGATCCTCGCCGCAGCTGTTGCCCACACATTCGGCGAAATCCTCTCCTCGGCGGGAATCTGGGGCCTTAGCTATGAGCTCGCCGACCCGCGTAGCGCCGGCGCATACCAGGGACTATTCGCGATGGCGTTCTCAACCGGCACCATGGTGACCCCCGCTGTTATCGCCGTCACCGTTGTAGACAATGGAACAGCAGGTTGGGTCGTACTCGGCGTGATCTTCCTCTCTTCATCGGCCGGCATTCGCGCGATCGCTCATCGTGCCCCGTCGAGCGCATGATCGTGCTGCACCGTTCATGGCGACCGAATGTCAGCCGCAGAACTAGGACGTGACCACGAATTCACGCCTCTTGAGAGGCGACCCGGGTGTGGCATGGATAGGATTCCCCAATGCGTCTTGACCGGTCGGGCTACGAAGTTGATTTTCTCGACACCTTCGAGGGGGACGAACTTGACCGATCGCGTTGGGTTCCGTCGTACCTTCCTCAGTGGGGTAGTCGCGCGTTGTCTGCTGCGCGGTACGCGCAGCAGGATGGCAAACTCCGGCTTCTGATCGAGTCGGATCAGCTTCCGTGGTCGCCGGAGCACAATGGCCGCTTACGCGTGTCGAACCTTCAAACCGGGGTTTTCGCGGGTCCCGTCGGCAGTGAGATCGGCCAGCACCGCTTCGCGGCGGGGTTGCGCGTCCGCGAGGCCCAAGATGAGCAGCGTTTGTACACGCCGCTGTACGGAATCATCGAGGCGCGGGTTGCTGCGATCGCCGATCCGAACTGCATGGTGGCGCTGTGGATGATCGGCTTCGAAGACCAACCCGACCGTTCGGCGGAGATCTGCATCTTTGAGATCTTCGGCAAGGACGTCGCCGCAGACAAAGCGGTTGTGGGCATGGGGTTACACCCGTTCGGTGACACGCGAATTCAGGACGACTTCGTCAAGATCCCCATGATGCTGGATGCCCGTGAGTTCCACACCTACAGCGTCGAGTGGCTGCCAGGCGAAGTCAGGTTCTTCATTGACGATGAGCTGGTCGCATCCATGGAACAGTCTCCCGCCTATCCGATGCAGCTCATGCTGAACGTGTATGAATTTGAGGCGACGGCCGCAGAAAGCTACCCCAAAGTGTTCGAAGTCGATTGGGTGCGGGGCTGGCGACCATTCTCCGATACGACCGGTTCGTGACCACGCGGTGAGCACGTCGCCTTCGCCCTCCACTGAGGACCAGCGATAGGCGACGTTCATCAACCATCGGGCCTACAGGCGCTACTCACCACGGCTCGCAGGCTAGCGCTGTAAAGCCTCGAGGGACGGGTGAAGGTGCTTGGTGCCGAGCGCAACTGCTGCCTGGCGTGTGGCCGCCAAGAGGGCCTCATCAGTGGATGCGCCGGACAGGGTGGCATCCAGATAGCCCGCGAGAAACGCATCGCCGGCGCCGTTTGTGTCCCTGACATCCACCGCCACCGCGTTCACACGGTGAAGCCCGTCGGCGTCGAATGCAACGGCGCCGTCTGCGCCGAGAGTACACACCACTGCATCGGCGCCTCCCTCCACCCGTGCGCGCATGAACGGCACCGGTTCATCCATTCCATCACCGTTCATGAAGATGAAATTGGCCGCCTCGATGAACGGTTTGTGGAATTCGGACAGGCCGTCGTAGTCGTGCACATCCGTCCAGATGGGTATGCCAGTACCCGCGGCCGCGGGGAGGAGAGCTCGGGATGTCTCGGACAGGTCCATCACCAGCGCCGCTGCATCCACACTCATCGCCTCGAATCGGGCGATGTTCGGTGCGATGAATTCGGGTACTGACAGGTAGATCGACACCCGCTCTCCGGCAGGCGTCATCAGGTTCAGGTGCCGTTCGCTGTCGCCGGGAATGTCATCTGCGACCACGGTGATGTCGGCGGACTCGAGCGCCGACCGCAACCGGTCGGACTCGGGGTCGTCGCCCAGCACGGTGTGACATATGACGTGGCGGCCCAGTCCTGAAAGGTGCAGCGCCTTTCCTGCAGACGTTCCGCCGATCGTCTCGAAATGCTCGAGGGCGAACTGAGTGTGGGGGTGAGGCTCCGGCAGCCGGTCGAGGTAGACAAGCTTATTCCACGAGACCGGCCCGCAGATAAGAATGTGATCGTGCACTGCTCGGAGCCTCAATCCTCAAGGGGGTCTGCGGGTCGGACCAGATTGACCCGGGCCGCTACGCGGCGCGTCGCCGACTCCCGGCGATCGCCACTGGCATAACTCTACGCATTGACTGAATCTTCAGCGCACGGAATCGACTCTTGGGAACGGCCATTCCGCGGCACCGCAACCTCGAATCGGAGACCCGTGTCAACCAGGCATGTCGCGGCCAACACACTCGCGCCAAACTGACGCGTCACGAGCGCCAGCGCCACCGTCTAGACCGTGTGCTCAGCTCCGTGAGCAGGTCTTTCAGCCGCCCCGTGACGTCGTGGAGATCGCGGCCGCCGGTGTCGATGTCTCTGCCGACACGGTCGACGAGTTCCCAGTCTCCGTAGCGCTTGCCAGATATGATCGGCCAGCCCATAGCGAGGCTGTGCGCATCGGTGAAATGGATGCTGGGCTGGGGGTCAGTCATGGAGTTGTTCCATTCAGAGTGCCGCCTCTGTCGGCGAGTGGGGCTCATGCCCCAAGGTCCCGCGGCACGCCGGGGGTGAGCCACTTGAGGCGATCAGTCAGACCGGCTCCTGCAAATGAAGCCACGATCTCGTCTTCTGTTTCTGTGAAGTGTTCCCAAGAGGAGTAATGAATCGGTACCACGATGTCGGCTGCGAGAGACGCGGTGAACTTGGCTGCGCTCGCGCTGTCCATACTGATCATCTGGTCCCCGAGGATGGCGAACTTCGCCGCGCCGAGGTGCAGCACCGCTACTCCGATCGAAAAGAGTTCGCTGATTTGATCAAGGTCGCTTTCATAGGTGGTGTCGCCGGAGATGTACAGGACCTTCTCTTCCCCAGGCACCCGGAGGATGAACCCAATCACGTCTCCTGCGGGACCGTGATGTGCAGGCGTCGCTGTGATGATCACAGACTTCTCACCCACCACGACCGTGTGGCTGCTCCAAGGCGCAACGCCCACCGCGTGGCCACCCAGCCGTCCCGCACCACTTTGGGTGGTTATGACGAGCTTGCCGTCCAGCAACCTCCTGCCGGCCTCATCCAGGTTGTCCGGGTGTTCGTCGTGGCTGAGCAGCACGGCGTCAATCGGAGGGAGTTCGCTCGCGGGTATGGCTGGCATGGTGGTGCTCCGCAGGACTACCGGCCCCGAGACATACTCGGTCGGAGCGGGGTCGAACACGGGATCGGTAAGGAACGTCAGCCCCCCGAATTGAACGAGCATTGTTGCTGTGCCGATATGCGTCAGGGTTGTCTGCATGGGTCTTCCTCGGAATCTGGATTTTCAAACGCTCGTACCGTTTGATCGGCACGGCATTCATGGTTAGGGGACAAAAGCCTGCATCGCTGGCGAGAGGGCCAGCAAACGAGCTATAGTAACTATACGCACGATCGTACAGTATGTTGCAAGTTTTTATGAAGTGCGATGAAATCGGGGCCCTCCAGGTCCCCCTCGCGATCTTCGACCTCATGGAAAAGGCGGTCGAGGGCACTGGGCGCTGGGCGTCGCCTTCGACCTCCCGTTAAGGAATCGCGCTTGACGTGGTACCCCATAGGGGTATAGCTTGATACCCCTACCGGGTATCTCTCGGTCTCTACTGTCATTTACTAAAAGGAGCAGCAATGAGTTCGTTTACAGACCGCGGTAGCGGTCGGCGCTGGCTGGGCTTGGCTCTCATCGCCACAGCTCAATTCGTGGTAATCATGGATACGTCGATCATCGGTGTTGCTTTACCGGACATCCAGCGTGAGCTCGGGTTCACTCCCGAGTCGCTGTCTTGGGTTTTCAACGCTTATGTCGTGGCCTTTGGAGGGCTGCTACTGCTCGGCGGGCGGCTATCCGACCTCTTCGGCGCACGGAAGGTCTTCATTGGGGGTTGGGCGACACTGCTCATCGGCTCGGTCCTGGCCGGAGCTGCCGGAACAGTCGCTTTCGAGATCGCGGGCCGGGCTGTGCAGGGAGTGGGTGCCGCATTGATCGCCCCTGCCGCATTGACCTTGCTCATGACCCTGTTCGGGGGAACACCGGACCTCCCGAAGGCCTTCGCGATCTATGGTGCAGCCGCCCCGATTGGAGGAACAGCTGGTGTGTTCCTCGGTGGCGTGCTTACTGAATATGCAAGCTGGCCTTGGGTCTTCTACATCACGATTCCCATCGCTCTGCTCGTCATCATCGCGGCCCCCTTCGCACTGCCGGCCATACCGGCACGCAGCGGGTCAATTGACGTGGGCGGAGCGCTGACAGCAACTGGCGGGCTCACGGCGCTGGTGTATGGGATCGTCCGCGCCCCCGAGGCCGGGTGGGTCGCACCGGAAACTTTGACCGCTTTCATCGCCGGCGTCGTGTTGCTGCTCCTGTTCTTCGTCATCCAATCCCGCAGTCGACAGCCCCTCCTCCGGCTCGGCATCTTCAAGGCGCCACAGCTCGGGGCGGCGAACCTGGCACAGTTGCTTCTCGGCGCAGCATGGATTCCCATGTGGTTCTTCCTGAATCTCTACCTTCAGCAGGTTCTGGGAGCGGGAGCATTCGCATCCGGCGCCGCACTGCTGCCGATGACCGCATTGATCGTAGTCGGCATGATTGCCCTCGCTCCACGACTGCAGGCCCGATTTGGGGCCAAACCGATGATTGTCAGCGGTCTGCTTCTGCTGAGCGCCGGCCTCGGCTGGTTGGCATTCGCGCGGCCAGACGGCAACTACGTGGTCGATGTGCTTCCGGCTTCTCTCGTCGCCGCGCTGGGAATGGCGCTTGCCTTCGTCCCATCGCTCGGAACGGCCATCTCCAGTGCACGGCCCGAGGAAACGGGCACGGCCGCCGGTCTGGTGAACACCAGCTACCAGATCGGTTCAGCAGTCGGGCTCGCTGCTCTCACCGCGGTAGCCGCCGTGTTCACGGGCGCAGCCGGCGATGCGCCTGCGCTCACAGACGGCTACTCCGCCGCCTTCGTGGGGGCAGCCATCATCGCCTTCGTGGGGGCCCTGGTGGTCACTGTTACCCTGCGGCCTGCAGTTGCTGCAGTGCAAGAACCCGCGATGTCGCAAGCAGCGGTCTGAACCGCCCAGTGGGGCAGTGGCACATCATGCCATGCCCCACTGGTCCGCGCCCTTAGGTCGCGTCCCGTTGAGTGGTGGAGTTTGGGACTGCCCCCGGTTTGGTTGACTCCTGACCTGTGGAGATTCGTCTTCGCTGGAAAGATGTCATCATGCCCAAGCCCTACCCACCCGAGTTCCGCCGCGATGTTGTCGCGGTCGCCCGGAAGCACGAAGCCCCGTTGAATCAGATCGCGAAAGACTTCGGCATCTCGGAGTCCTGCCTGGCGAACTGGCTGAAGAAAGCCGACGTCGAGGAAGGCGTCAAGCCGGGTGTGACCGAGAAGGAGTCCGCGGAACTGCGGGATGCCAAGAAGCGCATTCGGCTGCTCGAGCAGGAAGCCGAGGTCATGCGGCGGGCCGTCGCTTATCTCTCTCGGGACGTCAACCCAAAATGATGTACCCGCTGGTCCGTGAACTGGCCGTCGACGGTGTTCTGGCGGCTCTGCTCCCAGCAACGGCTCTGGAGCGTGTTCGCGAAGAAACGCGGCCTGACGCGCAAGGCCGGCCCGCCCGCCCACGACGACCAGGTCAAGCGGAAGTTCACCGCGACACGCCCGAACCAGCTCTGGCTGACCGACATCACCGAACACCGCACCGACGAGGGCAAGATCTACCTCTGCGCGATCAAAGACGTCTACTCGAACAAGATCGTCGGGTACTCGATCGATTCGCGGATGAAGGCGTCCCCGGCCGTCGCCGCGGCCCGGAACGCGATCGGCCAGCGCACCATCGACGGCACGATCCTGCACTCGGACCGAGGCTCCCAATTCCGCTCCAAAGCGTTCCTGCGAGTGCTGAAGACCAACGGCATCACCGGCTCGATGGGCCGCGTCGGAGCATGCGGCGACAACGCCGCCTCGGCAAGCTCACCCCACCGTGCAGGTCAGCGTTTCTGATTCGCCACAGTGAGCTCAGGAACGGGAATCACACCGTGAGTGCGCCGGCGTAGACGCCGGTGGGGGTCTCGTTCAGGGCCTCCAGTTGCCGCATGTAGCGGCGAGTGGAGGCCTCCCACTCGGTGTGTTGCTCGACAAGAAAGCAGGCCACCCCGATCAGGACGACCACGGTCTGGGAGATTGACCGAGTCGTCGACTCTCCGCTTCGAGCTGCGGTCAGGACCGGACGAGGCGGGCGATCGCGTCGCTGGCCTCTTTGATCTTCGCTTGCGCATCGGGGCCGTCCATACGGGCGGCGTCGAGCACACAATGCGCGAGATGGTCATCGAGAAGACCCAAACCAACAGCCTGCAGTGCACTGGTGAGCGCGCTGATCTGCGTGAGGATGTCGATGCAGTACTTCTCCTCGTCGACCATCCGAGAGATTCCTCGAGCCTGACCTTCGATCCGACGGAGCCGCTGAAGATACTTATCCTTGTCCGTGATGTACCCGTGCGGGTGTTCGTGTGTGACGGGCATTGAAGTCATTTCCAGTTCCTTCGTTCTCACGGCCGAGGACGGCCCGGGTGCTCGCTTCGGGGCCGAGATCCATGCGGCGCAACAGCTGCGTTGAGAGCGACCATGACCGTGGACAGAGACATCAGGATCGCGCCCAGTGAATCGTGGACATATCTTGTCCTTCGTGCATCTCGCGGGTGAGATCAGCCACGTGAGGTGCGTCGTGGCCTGGTGACGTCGGCATAGAATCAGGGTATACCCCGTTAGGGTATTAGGGCTAGTTTGCGTTGCCCGGCTCAAGCGGCGCTCCTCGGGGTTACCCCTGCGAGGCCGTTGAACGCTCCCGTAACGATGTTGAGTGCCACAATACCCACGACAACGGCGATCTCGCGGTCGCTGTAGCCGTGGGTAGGGAGGCCGTCGATTTGCTTGTCGGTGATCGACGTCGGCTCTCGACACACCTGGAGGCCGAGGACAATGATCTACGCCATGTTGGCGGCGTACTTGGCGGGATTCGAGTCGAAGGCGGGCCCACATCCGCCGCAGCAGAGGTAGTACCGCTCGCCCTCGTAGTCGCGATACAGACCGGTCGCTTCGGCAGCCTTCTTGCTGACGGGGTTGCCGACCATCACCGGGCAGGTGGTGATGTCTTTCCCCACGCCGCCGAGCAGGTTCTCATGGTTGTTGCTCGCCGCGGCAGGGGTGGGCGCGCTTGCGCTGCAACAGCTGGAGGTCGCCTCGTGGTCGTTCATCATGTTGGGTGATTCCCTTCGTATTCATATTGATGGTGTGGGGTTGGTCGCGTTGTTACTTCGCGACGCTTTTGAACCCGCGCAGGCGCAGGCTGTTACCGACGACGAAGACGCTGGATATCGCCATCGCTCCCCCGGCAAGCATGGGGTTGAGCATTCCAAGCGCCGCGATGGGGATCGCCGCGACGTTGTAGGCGAACGCCCAGAACAGGTTGGTCTTGATCGTTGCGAGCGTCTTGCGGGACAGGCGGATTGCGTCGACCGCGCTGCGCAGGTCTCCGCGCACCAGGGTGATATCGGATGCTTCGATCGCGACGTCAGCGCCGGTGCCCATGGCAAGACCAAGGTCGGCCTGGGCAAGGGCAGGGGCGTCATTGACGCCGTCGCCGATCATCGCTACGACCTTTCCTTCGCGCTGCAACCGGGCGACAACGTTTACTTTGTCCTTCGGAAGAACCTCGGCAATGACTTCCTCAATGCCCACCTCCATGGCGATCCGCCGGGCTACTGCCTCGTTGTCACCGGTGAGCAGGATCGGAGTCAATCCGAGCGCCTTCAACTGAGCGATCGCGTCGGCGCTGGTCGGCTTGACGGTATCGGCGACGACGAGGATGCCCCGCGCCCGCCCGTCCCAGCCCACAGCGACGACAGTCTTGCCTTCACCTTCGGCGCGCGCCTTCGTGGAAGCAAGTTCGCGGCTCAGCTGTTGAGACCACTCGGCGAGCAACGAATCACGCCCCACCAGTACGGCGTGGCCATCGACAATTCCCTGCACGCCCTTGCCTTCGATGTTCGCGAAGTCCTCCGGGGTCGGTAACGTACCGACCTCCTGCGTCGCCCCCTTCGCGATTGCCTGCGCAATCGGGTGCTCCGAGGCGTCTTCCAACGCCCCGGCTAGGCGCAGCAGCTCAGCACGATCCGTGCCGGGCTCAACGACAACGTCGACGAGCGTCATCTTGCCAGTGGTGACAGTACCTGTCTTGTCCAGAAGGACAGTATCGATCTTGCGCGTGGACTCCAGCACCTCTGGGCCCTTGATGAGAACACCCATCTGTGCTCCGCGGCCCGTGCCGACAAGCAGCGCTGTCGGCGTCGCCAAGCCCAGCGCGCAGGGGCACGCGATCACGAGGACCGCGACGGCAGCGGTGAACGCCGCGGTCACGGGGAACCCTGCGCCCAGCCAACCGCCCAGCACGACGAACGCGATCACGATCACGATCGGCACGAACACGCCGGAGATCCTGTCAGCGAGGCGCTGCACCTCGGCCTTGCCCGTCTGAGCATCCTCGACAAGCTTGGCCATCTGCGCCAGCTGCGTGTCTGAGCCGATCCTGGTCGCACGCATGACGAGGCGACCGCCAACGTTCGTCGTGGCTCCGGTGACGGCGTCGCCCTCGGCAACCTCAACCGGCACCGACTCGCCGGTGAGCATGGAGGCGTCCACGGCGGAGGTGCCGGAGATCACTACACCGTCGGTGGCGATCTTCTCCCCCGGGCGCACGATGAACTCGTCACCGACCTGTAGGTCTTCAACCGGGATCTTCGTCTCGATCCCACCGCGAAGCACCGAGACCTCTTTCGCGCCAAGCTCCAGCAGTGCTCGCAAAGCCGCACCGGCCTGCTTCTTTGACCGCTTCTCGAAATATCGGCCGGCGAGGATGAACATCGTCACACCGGCGCCCACCTCGAGGTAGATGTTTGCCGCACCATCGGACGGGGCCAACGCAAACTCAAACTGATGCGTCATCCCCGGAGTCCCCGCGGTGCCGAAGAACAACGCATACAGCGACCAGAGGAACGCGGCGGAGGTGCCAATAGAAATGAGGGTGTCCATCGTCGCGGCCCCGTGCTTGAGGTTCGTCCACGCCGCCTTATGGAAAGGCCAGGCCGCCCACAGGATCACGGGGGCTGCGAGCGCGAGCGAGGCCCACTGCCAGTAGATGAACTGCAGCGCTGGGCTCATCGCCATCGCGATTACCGGCACGGTCAGCACGATCGAACCGATCAGCCGGTTACGCAGCGACGTCAGCTCCGGGTCCGCGTCGTCGGCGTCACCGGAGGCCGCGCCGTCCTTCTTCCTGTTCTTGGGGACGGGCATCGCGGCGGTGTATCCGGTCTTCTCGACCTCGGCGATCAGCAGCGCTGGATCGTAGCCATTTGGGACTGTGACCTTCGCCTTTTCGGTGGCGTAGTTGACTGTCGCGGTGACACCGTCGAGCTTGTTCAGCTTTTTTTCGATCCGCATCGCGCAGGAGGCGCAGGTCATACCGCCGATCTCCAACTCGATGCCTGTGCCCAAACTCGGGGGCGCTGATGTGCTCATGTATTGTTCCTTCTCTTAGCTGTTGGGAAAGGGTGAGACCTGACGCTCAGTGCCCCTCCATATGCGATCCGGTCTCGGCACCCGTGGAGCCGCCGCTGCGGGCGGCATCGAGCACGAACTCGGCGGTGTGGACTTCGCCATTCACCTGAAAGTCCAGGTACAGCAGGTAACGGCCCGCAGTCGGGGCCTCTGCGGCAAAAACGATTTCCGGCCCGGCCGTTTCGCCAACCTTGGGGTCTTGACCCTCGGCGTGCACGTGTAAGAAGGCGAGATCGCCCTCACGCAGCGCAACGAGGTGACCGAACGCTCCCAGGTACGGCTCCAAGGTGGTCACCGGTTCACCATCACGGCTGATGGTGATCATGAGCTCGCTCGACGAGCCCGCCACCATTTCGCCGTCGATCGACACCGTGAAACCAGCGACCTGATCGACCTGAGTCGGCTGCGGCGCCACAGGGGCGAACTCCCCGGCCACCTGAACCGTGCGAGTGAGGGTGATCCCGGAGGCCTTTGCCCCTGCCGGCGTGAAGTCTGCGAACACGCGGTAGCTCCCAGCTTCCGCCCATTGCCAGGGCATCGACCACGTGCCCGATGGCTCGTCCAACACTGGGTGAACGTGACGGAACTGACTGCCATCTGACCGCGCCACGATCAGATGCAGATCCTTGTCGTGTGTGGTCGTGTACTCCGTGACCGGGGCGCCAGAGGCATCCCGAATCTGGAAGCTCAGCTCGCCGAGCTCACCAACAGATGCAGGCGTCTGAACAGGCGAGAGCTCATACCCGTCAACGCCAAGAGCAAGGCCCTTCAGCGTGACCGCGGCGGCAGACTTTACCTCGGCGCTGCCGGCATCGTGGCCCTCTTCATGACCGTTCATTTCGCTCCCTTCCGTCCACCCCGTAACGACGCGGTCAGGCACGACGGCCCCGGCGATCCCAAACGCGCCACCGAACGCCACCACAAGGCCGAGTCCGTAGACGGCAAGACGCACGCCGGTATTCATGCCGCCCGAACCGCCGAGTAACCTGCTTCCTCCACGGCGGCCAGAACCTGGGCATCGTCGACCGGATCAGAGCCTGTCACAGCGAGCTTGCCCGTCTGCGCATTCACCTCGATGCGGTCGACTCCAGCGATCTGGCCGACCTCTTCACGGATCGACATCTCGCAGTGCCCGCAGGTCATGCCTGTCACCTGGTACTCGTTCGTGGCCATTACGTATCCTCTTCCTCCGTCGTGGTACCCCTACCGGGTACATGTATCGGTAACTCTATACCCCGCTGGGGTATTCCGCAACGATAGAAGTCGGGACGGTGGCCACTAATACTCGATGCAAAAATTGCCCTCATCGGTCCCACGAAGCCGTAATGCCACCGCACAGATACGGACAGATTTCCCGAATGACCAGTGCGGCACCGAAGCGCAGATCAGAGGTTGTCGCGGAGGCCCGCGACGAATGCCCGTGAACGGAGTTCGAGCTTTTCGATTCGTTTGAGTCGCGCCGTGTCCCGATCGAAGCCGGTGTAGGCGAGTGGAGGAAGCTTGCGCACGTTGGCTGAGCACTCGAAGTTCGCACAGACCAGGGTTGCCACCGTATCGCCGGCCCGTCCGGCGGGCCCCGTTCTTCTTGCGGTGAAGTAGTGAACGTCATTGGGGAGGGTGACGTCCTCGCACCAGGAACATTGCGGGCGAGAGCGGGCACGGCCGGAGGACTGCCGCATCATGATCCCGGTCGGCTCATCGTCGAGGTGGGTGACGACGTAACCGATGTTGGGGACTTTGGGATCTTTCCATCCCAGGTAGTCGAGGTCTGTCCAGACAAGGTTGTCGAATTCGGGCGGCAGCTTGACGGCCTTGCGTTCTCGAAGGGACGTATTGATGAAGGATGCGCGCACATCAGCAGCGGTGAGCTGTTTCACGTTGGGTCCTTTCTCGGTAGTGAGTGGATGTCAGCTGGATGGCCAGTGACTGAGGGTGAAGTGCAGCGCGTTCAGGGCGCTGTCCCACGATGCACTGGCGGAGCGGGTGCCGCGGCTGAAGCCGCCACCGCGTTCAAGCAGGACAAAGCCGTGGAAGGTGGAGTGCAGCAACCGCACGGCATCCGTTTCGTCGGGTTCGCTCAGTGCGTAGCCGCGCAGGATGGCTCGTGTCATGGCAGCGTGGCGCCCGGCAGCACTTTGCTCGGCGACAGCAGGCTCCAAGGACATTTGCGTCGACGCGTACCGCCCGGGATGATTCAGCGCGTACGTGCGGTACGCGTTGGCGAAGGCGACGAGCGCGTCGCGCCCGGCTCGCCCCGCAAGTGCCGCGCCTACCTGATCCGCAAGTTCCGCCAACGAGAGAACTGCTACCCCGGAACGCAGTTCGTGGAGGCTGCGTATGTGGGCGTACAGGCTGGCGTCTTTGACCTCGACGAGCCGGGCGACCGCGGACATCGACACATTCTCGAATCCGTCCGTGTCGGCCAGGTCTGCAGCAGCGGCGATGATGCGGGCCGGAGTAAGTCCTGCGCGTGCCATGAGCGTCCCTTCCTTCGTTTCCTAGGATAACACTAGTTTTACCTAGGGGTCCTAGTCAACCCTCACATTCTCAGAGGCGGTCGGCGAACGGGCCGACCGGCGAGAAGGCATAGTCGGCGAACCGCTCCCCAACGAGCCGATGACTCGCCGCGTCGGGGTGCAGGGCGTCAGCGAGCGGATGGATGGCGGCATCCGCCGAGTCGTAGAGTCGTGTCCCGTCCAGATAGTGCAGGTTCGAGTCGCGTGAGCGAGCCTCCACGATCGACGCCAGGGCATCTCGGATCACGAGCAGGGTGAGGCGACCGAATTTCGCGATGCCAGCCCGTCAGCTCCACCACCTCAGTGAGGATCCGGGACTTCCCCGAACGGTCAGCGCTCCGATACGCGAGCGCTTTCTTCTTCGTCACAGCCTGGCCGTTGCGTCATCGTCAGCTCGATAGAAACGGGCGTAGCCCAGATCCACCAAGTTGGAAACCAACACCACCAAGCGGAGGTTTTCAAATGAGGCAATGAATACAGCTACGCGGAGGTTTTCTATGAGTCAATGCGGCCTGTTGCCGGCCGTGAGGTTCGATTATGATGCGCCGCAGGGTGCCAGTCGTGCTCACAGAGAAAGTGGTCAAGTCATGTGGTCCACCATCCGCCGTACCGGTTCGGAGGGCGCTGTCCGCCAGCGCCGCCGCGGGCGCACCGCCTTAGCGACAATTGCCCTGTCTGCCCTCGTCCTTGGCGCGTCCCTCGGAGTTCCGGCGACCGCATCAGCGGCGGACGACGCGCCCTTCATCACTGGTCCATCCGACGCTGATCTTGTTGCTGTTTTGAGTGGCGTCAACAACAAGTCAGGTGGACCTGGCACGCAGTTCTGGTGGAATCACACCAATCTGACCGTCGCGGTGACGGCAGCACCCGAGGCGAGCCCTGATGGAGTGCGTGCCCTGCGCGATGCGGTGGCGACGTGGAGTGGAGTGCTTGCACGTCGACTCCCGATGGTTTCGCTGGTTGACGTCACTGGTACCGGTCGCTCGCGAGCCGCTGACATCGTCGTGCACTACGTCCCGCACGCTGGTGGAGTCGCGTGGGGCGGGAACGCGACCTGCGGTTCCCAGCACTGCTCGAATGTGATCATCAAATCGGAGGAGCCGCCCGGCGGGCCGTACCCCGACTTCGATAACCTTCGGATCTATCGGATGGGGTTGCACGAACTCGGACACGCCCTTGGACTCGGACACGCGTCGCCGCTCAACACCTCTACGGACATCATGGCCTACGGGTGGGCGAACGTGACGGTTGACCCTCTGACGGGGAACTACCTCTATGACTACCGCACGCCGATTCTGTCGGACTGCGATATCGCTGGCATCGCCGCGGCCTTCGCATGGGCGTTGAACGGCGAAGCCCCGCATCCGGCAACAGTGGCTTTCGTTACTTGTTGAGCTGTTCCGGAAGCCGAGGCTGTCGCTCGGGTGTAGCCGAGCCGGTGCGGCACTGCCCCCACCTTGACGCGGGTGCAAACAACGCTGTTCGCGGCGAAGAGGGTGATCTGCTCCGAAGCGTACTGGGTGCCGCGGTCCGAGTGGAAGATCACGGTCGCCGGCCGGTCTCCGCGCAGCACCATGGCCTTCGTGAGGGCGTCCTGGATGAGGTCGGTGCGCATATGGTCGGCGATGGCCCAACCGATCACGCGGCGGCTGTGGGCGTCGATGACGGTCGCCAAATACACCCATCCCTCCCCCGTCCTCAGGTAGGTGATATCGCCCACCCAGACCTGGCTCAGCGCCCCGGTGTCCCACTCGCGTTTCACGGCGTCGACCGGGTAGGCGTCAGCGTGGTCGATGATGGTGGTCGTCTTCCATTTCTTCGGGCTGATCCCCGCCAATCCGAGGCGTTTCATGGTCACGGCGTCCCCGCTCACGTTAGACACACTACGTGGCTCTACAGCAGAAACTGCGGGGTCTGACTCCCTGACTTTGGCACTGCCGATCTCGGACGTGTCCGGTCACGCCCTCGTCTCACCTGGCGAGGCGCTCCCGGCGCTCAAACGGTCGGGTGCCAGAGCTCGTCGGGGCGCGCCAAAAGATTCTCTCCTGAGGCCGCCCAGTACGGGGTGGACAACGTTCAAGCTGACTGGAACGCGAATGCTCTCGCCAAGGCGAAGTCTTACCAGGGCCAAATGTCCATGTCCCCCGAGGCAATACGTGACCAGCTCACGAGCGAGTATGGGGAGAAATTCACCCTGGAAGAAGCCGACTACGCGATCCAGCATCTGAACGACTAGCTGCTGTCTCACGAGGAGAACCCTGCCCTTTGGCGGGGTTCTCCTCGTTCCCGGCACAAAAAAATGGCTCGAACCCACGATCCGTGGGTTCGAGCTATTCCGATGTCTTGCGACATCACATGGTCGGGCTGACAGGATTTGAACCTGCGACCCCTTGAAGGTTCTGGCCCTAGTTCAGTCGTTGCCGACTGTGTCCGAAAACCCTCGGATTCCCTTGTGTTTACGGGGAACCGGGCGGTTCACTGCCTCTAATTGTAGGTCATCGTTTTGGGTCAAATAGAGATGAATTGGATGAGTAAATGATGACCATGGGAGCCACTTTAAGCGACACGTCGAGCGCCTGCTTGGCTCGCCCGCACAGGGTTCTGCTGGGGCGAATTACCGATATGGAGTTAGGCACGGTGAGAATACCTTGAGGTAGTCTGCGGACTTGAGACTACCGATCGGTAGTGCGCACCTGGTAGACTACCGATCGGTAGTTTCAGCCGAGGTTGGCCAATCCAAGGGAGTGAACGTGCGCGCGATTATTGAAACGCCCGAAGACCTGGGCAACCTCGTGCGCCGAGTGCGTACCAAACATGGGCTGACTCAATACCAGCTCGCCGAACGCCTAAAAACCTCACAGCGTTACATCTACGAACTCGAGGCTGGGAAACCTAAGCGCGCTGATGCTCGGTACTTCAACCTGCTGGGGCAGCTTGGAATTCAGTTGACGGCAGATGTCGCCAATGAGTGACCGCGACCTGCCCGTCACCCTCTACGGCATCCACATCGGTGAACTCGCCAGGACCGGCGGAGGTGGGACGTTGTTTCGCTGGTCCGATGACGCCGAGGAACGGTGGGGATTCAACTCTCCTGTTCTCAGTCGATCCCTTCGGGTTGGCTTCAGCAATGTTGCTCGGACCGAATCATTCTTTGGTGCGCTTCTTCCTGAGGGCCAGAACCTCGTGAACTTGGCACGGGAAGTGAAGGTAGCAAGTAACGACCTCCTCGGGATCCTCGAGAAGGTCGGCGCGGACCTGGCCGGTGCCCTCCGCGTCGGCAGCGCCCATGAGGCGACCGAGTCGGAGAACCTGACCGGTGACGAGGTTGATGCCCTCCTGGCAAACGCCTCGGGGTTCCTGGTCGGTGGCGGCGGTTCGGCCCTGCCTGGCTTCCAGCGAAAGCTGACACTCACTCGCGGTGCGGACGGCACATGGCTGCGCGGCAACGGAACGATTCCCTCCACGCATATTCTCAAACCTGTCGTCGAGGACTATCGAACGGCCGTGGAAAACGAGAACTACACCTTGGGCCTGGCGCGAGAAGTCGGTTTGCTGGGATTTGATTCCTGGGTGGAGAAGATTGGGCGCCATACCGTGCTCGTCATCGAGCGCTATGACCGCGAGCGAGACGGAAGTTCCATCGCCCGCATCCATCAAGAGGACGGAGCGCAGGCGCTGGGGCTGTCCTGGGGCGGGGACGCGAAGTTCGAGCGCGACGACAGCCGCTCCTCCCTCCGCTCCCTTGCGGAACTCCTCGACACCCAGCGGACTGTGTTCGCGCCATACCGGCCCGACGCTGAGATGCTGCTGCGCTACACCACCTTCAATGTGGCGGCTGGCAATACCGACGCGCACGCCAAGAACTTCAGTTTCCTGCATGACGCGAACGGTGGGACCAGGCTTGCCCCTCTCTACGACGTGACGCCACTCGCCCTCCGCTACGACGTAGACCGGACTATGGCGATGAAGGTGAACGGTGTCCACTGCCAGCCTGACATCACGGTGGACGACCTCGTGGCCGAGGCTGAGGAGTGGGGACTGCCGGAGAGCTCATCGAGGGCGATCGTCGAAGAGCTACTCGAACGGCTCGTGGAAGCCACTCGTCAGCTCGACGCTGATGCTTCCATCCGCTCGCATACGCCTGGTTACATTCGCGGGCAGGCTCAGAATTTGGCCGCGGGAAAGCCCGCGGGCATCATCTCGTCTGAGCCTCTCATGATGCAGAAGAGTCATCCATGATCCAAACGTCACGTGGAAGGGTTCACCCGGTCGCACGTCGTACTCCTGGAAGAACCGACTCAGGACGCCGCCCCGCTCACCGACGGGCACTGATCGAACGAACGCGCCGCACCCACCCTGCGCGAGCGGGCGAAGGGATGCTCGTCCAGCGACAGCACAGCCGGTGCGGGGGGGCTTACTCTGCGTCCTCTCCCGACTCACCTTCGACGGCGCGACGAGTGTGGACGACGCCATGCGACGACTCGCAAAACGGGAGCCCGCGGAGCTCCGCGGCCTCACCCGGCAGTAGCAGGCGACGCTCGCCCGATTGTTGCGCCGCCTGGACGGCCCTGAGTAGTGGTGAGCTGAACTCCGTCAGGCGCCTGGGCGGGCCACGTCATCGATGCGTCCGTCAGTCGTCGGAGTGATCGCGCCCTGGGCGGTAATGTAGGCGAGCAGGTCATTCGCCATCAGATTGCGGGTCACGCCCTGACCATCGGCCAACTCGACGTACCCGTCACCACCGGCGTTGGTGAAGTCGTTCGTCGTCGCGGTGTACGTCGTAGCGTCCTCCGCGACCACCCTGCCGTCGTCGAGCGTCACCGATGTCACCCGCGAACCGGCCGGTTGCGTCGAGTCGTACGTGAAGCGGAATCCGGAGATCTGGAGGAATCCGCCGAACGCGTTCGGTGCCTGGCCGACACTCCGCTCGAGAACCGCCCAAAGCTGTGCCCCGGTGACCGTCCGGGTCAGCGACTGATTGCCGAACGGCAGCACCGAGTAGACATCGCCGATGACGAGGTCGTACGGCGGGCCTGCCGCGTAGCCTGGAGTCGGTCGCCGGAGGGTCGTGTCCTGTGGCAGGTAGGACGAGGGCAGCGGGGAGCGCAGACCACCACCATTGGTGAACGCGATCTGCGTTTCGTAGGCGGCGCGCAGCGCGTCGGCGGTGAGGTCTCCGAGGGCGACCTCACGGATCCGCTCGATGTTGCCGCCGCGCGGAAAGATGCCGGTGGCGACCCCGATGACCCCGTCGAGCTGCGCGGCGAGCTCCGCGCGGTACGGCGCCAGCAACTCGACGACCCTCGGGTCGGGCTGCACCGCGCTGGTCACCGGGACGACGAACTCCGAGCTCGCCGTCACGCTTCCGCCGTGGCGACGGTCGTAGTGCAGCGTCGTCTTGGCGTACGTCGCGCCCTTGCTGAGGTTCTCGAGCACCAGTGCGCCGTTGATCGTGTTCCTGTACTGCACGTTGGTGTGGTCGCCCAGGATGAGGTCGAAGCCGTGCACGTCCTGCGCGAACTCGGTCAGCGGGCCGGTGGGCTCACCGCCCGCGTCGGTGCCCTCGATGCCGAGGTGACCGATGGCGATGATCACCTTCGCGCCGAGCTTTTCGGCTTCAGCGCGGGCGGCGTTCGCGGCCGCCGCGGGGTCGGTGATCTCGATGGTGCCCAGCGCGCCCGGAGCGACCAGCGTCGGAGCCTCGGGATTGGTGACGCCGATGACGGCCACCTTGACGCCGCCGACCTTCTCGATGACGAACGGCGCCACCCCGGTGAGGTTGTCATCGAGGTTGGCGAGGTTCGATGACACATAGCTGAACTCGGCGAGATCGATCTGCTCCTGCAAGTGCGCGAGGCCCTTGTCGAAGTTGTGATTGCCGAAAGTATCCGCATCGAAGCCCGCGTAGTTCATGAAGTCGATGGTCGGGATGTCATCGAAGAACGACGAAAGGGGCGGGCTCGCTCCCACCGCGTCCCCACCTGTCAACAGGAGGGTGTTCGGATTCTCCGCCCGGTCACGCTGCCAGTAGGTGCTCAGCGCGGCTGCCCCTCCGACGTTCACGTTGTTGACGCTGAGCGGATCGAGCTGACCATGGAAATCGGACACGTTCAGAACCTGAATGTCGACCGTATTCGCCCGCGCGCCCGCTGAGGCGGGGAGCGAAGGTACTAGGCCGACCAAGGTCAGACCGGAGACGGCTATCGTCGTCGCGAAGAACTTCAACTGATTGCGCATTTCGCTCCTCCATCGCAGCAGACATCCACAGACTATGTGGCCGTGCGGCGTGCGACAAGACCACAATTCCGCGTCGGAGAGCAGATCGACCCTCCGGCATCGAGCATCTCGGCGATCGTGTGCGTGCCCCATATTGCTTCGAACACGACGAATCGACGTTTCGTCTCCCCCGCGGTCTTCTCGATTCCGTCACCGCGCTGATGGCGGCAGCCGGGATCACGATCGACGCCGTCTGGGCCATCCCCGCCTCGGAGCCCATCGACCTTGAGTTTCAGCTCATCCCAGCTGTCCCGCTGCCCACTGCCCGGCACGATCTGGTCGCCCGACTTCGGCTGCCAGTCGAGGGGCCCGGCCAGCAGGTCAAGCGCGACGTTCTCCCATTGCGCTTCGGAGAATCCCAGCGGAGTTGTGGTGGTTATCGGTCATCCGTTCGGCTGCTGGTGGTGTCGGCGCCAAGTTCTGCACCAAGTTCTGCTTCAAGGGTTTCGATCGACGGCAGGCTGGAGGCGAATTCCTAAGGAAGCGAGTTCGTGATGGCGCTCTTCCACTCCGCGACGCCGATCGGCGCCGAGTAGTCGCGGAGCGCATACTCCGCGACGACATTGTTCTTCGTCTTGCAGAGCAGCAGGCCGATGGTGGGCTTGTCCCCCGGCACGGCGAGCAGGTCATCGACGGCGGCCATGTACATCCCAAGCCGGCCGAGGAACCCGGGGTCGAACGCCGTGGCCTTCAACTCGATCACCACATAGCAGCGCAGGGTCAGGTGGTAGAAGAGCAGGTCCGCGAAGAACTCGTCGTTGCCGATCTCGAGCCGCACCTGCTCGCCGACGAACGCGAAACCCTGCCCGAGTTCCAGCAGAAACTTCTGCACATGGGTGACCAGCTGGGTCTCGAGCTCGCGCTCACTGCGCCGATCGGTGAGGGCGAGAAAGTCGAAAACGTAGGGATCTTTGGTCAGCTGCTGCGCGAGATCCGAATCCCCGGGTGGCAGCGTTGCCGCGAAGTTCGTGACGGCGCGCGCCGATCGCTCGTGCAATCGCGTCTCGATCTGGTGAACAAATTCCTCCCGCGGCCAGCACTCGGCAAGTGCTCGCATGTATTTCAGGCTGCGTGGTGAAAAGCCTCGAGCCTCGGGAAGCTGTGAACGCAGCCCGCCGCGGTGGCGCCGGTCCCCTCAGACGAGCCGGCTGCGACGACGGAACCGAAACCGGTGGAGACCACGGAGCCCATTGCGGAGCCGATTCCAGCTGAGGAAACGCAAGCCCCCGAGCCTCCGGCCCCAGCCGTCCCTGCCGAGTTCACCTCCGCGTCGATCAAGGCCACGAGCTACTCGCAGAACATGCACATGAGCAAGGTGGGACTCTACGGTCAACTCACCTCGGAGTACGGGGAACGATTCTCGCCGGAGGCCGCACAGTACGGGGTGGACAACGTGCAGGCCGACTGGAACGCCAACGCCCTCGCCAAAGCGAAGTCCTACCAGGAGAACATGGCCATGTCACCAGAGTTGATTCGCGAGCAGCTCACCAGCGAGTATGTGGAACAGTTCACGCCAGTGGAAGCCGACTTCGCAATCCAGCACCTAAACGACTGAACGGTTTTCAATTTCGCGCATCTCGCCGTTTGCGGGCACGCCTGTCGAGCCTCGGCCAAGGCCTCTGGCGGATCAAGGATCGCAGCTTCGTCGTTCAGCACCAACTGCATCCGGGCGAGCTCGCGGCAGTTGGGATAGGAGCCGCGACGTTCGTAGGGTCTTTACGGCTTTCGCCGGGTGCCTCGATTAGAACGCTCGGGCAGCGCGGGGCTCGCGTCGGCGACCCGACGCTCCAAGCCCTCCAGCAGCAGCTCCAACCCGTAGTCGAACTCGTCCGCGAACGCGTAACCGCCATCGCCGAACAGCTCGGCGCGCGACAAAGCAATGTGAGGATACAGCTCCGCCGGCGCCGCGACCTTGACGGCGAACGCCTCCTCGGCGCCGTCCCCCGGTTCGAATGGCAGGCTCGTCTCGGTCAGCGCGAACCCGTACACGTAGGCGTCGATGGCGGAGAACGCGTGTGTCGCGAGCGCGGCGCTGAAGCCGTCGGTCATCAGCACGCCAAGTAGCCGGTCGTGGTGCTGCAGCAGCGCCGGGCCGGGGGTTGGGCGCGATTCCATCATCCCCAGCGCCCACGGATGAGCCGTGAGCACCGATCGTGCCGATCGTGCCCGGGCGGTCAGCGCCTCCCGCCAGGTATCGCCGACCTCGGGCAGCTCGATCCTCTCGAACACCCAGTCGGCGAGGTCGTCGAGCAGCGCCTCCTTGCCTGGCACGTGATGGTAGAGCGACATCGCCTCAACGCCGAGCACCTTCGCGACACTGCGCATGCTCACGGCGGCAACACCCGCATCGTCAGCGACGGTAGCGGCGGCGGTGATGATCCGCTCCCTGCTCAGCGGTGTGCGCGACGTCATTCTCCCATCCTTGCGCACTTACGCTCGTAAGGCTACGCTGGGGACCGGTTCTTACACCCGTAAGTCCCGATCTAACGAATCAAGCCAAGGAGCATTGTGATGAGAACGCCTCAATTCCACACCGCACTAGAGAATCCGCCGTCCCAGAGCACGCTGGAAGATCTGCGCAGGCCCGTGCAGGCCAAGCTTGCGGCAGCCTGGACCAGCCTCATGTTCCTCGTCATCTACATTGACTACTTCCACCTCTACCAGCCTGGCGAAATCGACGAAATCCGGGGTGGCGTCATCTTCGAGTTCGACATCAGCGGGACATTGATGTCCATTTTCTTCGCGATCATCGCGATCCCGGCCCTGATGGTGATGCTCTCCATGACGCTGCCCGCCCGTGTGAATCGCGCAACGAACCTCGTCGTTGCAGCGCTGTACATCCCCGTCATGGTGTTCAACGCGGCAGGGGCGTCCTGGGACTGGGCCTTCTACTACGGCCTCACCATCGGAGTCGAGGTGCTGATCCTGGCCTTCATCCTGCGCTCCGCCTGGACCTGGCCACGCCACACCGCATCACCGGCGATCTTGGCAGCCAGCCTCGACAGAGCCGGTCAACGGACTTGACCCCGAGGGGCGCTGAGAACGGTGAAGGCGATAACCCAATACCGCTACGGCGGACTCGACACTCTCGAATACGAGACTGTTGCCCGGCCCGTAGCGGCTAAGGACGAAGTCCTCATCCGGGTTCTGGGAGCATCCGTCAACGCGGCCGATTGGCTGCTCATGCAGGGTGAACCCTTCGTTGCGAGGTTGGCGTTCGGCCTGCGGCGGCCCAAGGTCCGGGCGCGAGGCAGGGATGTGGCCGGCGTGATCGAGGCTGTGGGCGACAACGTGCGCCGTTTCAGCGTGGGCGATGAGGTGTATGCCGAGGTGGATGCCGGCAGCTTCGCCGAGTACACCGTCGCCCACGCGAAGCGCCTCGCTCACAAACCTTTGCGAATCAGCTTCGGCGAGGCGGCTGCCGTGCCGATCGCCGCAACGACGGCGCTGCAGGGGGTGCGGGATGTCGCGAAGATCAAGCCGGGCGACAAGGTGCTCATCAACGGGGCGTCCGGCGGAGTCGGCTCCTTCGCCGTGCAGCTGGCCAAGGCGTTCGGGGCCGAAGTGACTGGGGTCTGCAGCACCGCAAATCTCGAGTTCGTGCGGTCGTTGGGCGCAGACCACGTCATCGACTACACGACTGAGAACTTCACGACGGGCGAGGCTCGCTACGACGTCATCTTCGACCTCGCCGGCAACCGATCGATAGCCGAGTGCAGGCGGGCCCTCACTCGTCGCGGAACTCTTGTGCTGGCGTCGGGCAACGGGGGGCGAGTGCTCGGTCCGATCCGACGGATGCTTGCAGCGATGCTTCTGGGCATGTTCGTGACCCAGAACCTTCGACCTCTCTCCGCAGCCGCGAGCGGGGCCGACCTCGAAGTTCTTCGGGAGCTCATCGACGCCGGCACCATCACGCCGCCAGTCGACCGCAGCTACCCGCTCGCTGAGACGCCTGAGGCGATCCGCTACTTCGTGGAGGAGCACGCCAGGGGAAAGGTCACCATCACCGTCACCAGCCTGAACAACACCAAGGAGTAGGACCAGTGAACACCACCGCCACAACGTTGAGAACGCCCATGCTCGTGGCCCACGATATCCGCGAGTCCTACGGCAAGGGCACCGCCCGGTTCGACGCGTTGGCTGGTGTCGCCCTCTCGGTGCCTGCCCGGGAGACGGCGCGATGCGACCGCCAGCTCTTCATCCGCGACGGGCGCGCTATGCGCTCCCTCGACACCCCAGGAGAGGCACCATGAACCCCCTCGACAAGAGCTTCTCGATCGACCAAGAGATGACCGCCACCCGCCCTATTGCTCAGCAGAAGGGCGAGCGGCAGCGGCCGAGGAGCGGATGGCTTGCCATAACCGGCCTCTTGATCCTCAGCGCCCTTCCCGTGCTCGGCGGTGTGCTTCGCCTGCGGGACGGGGTCGCTGGGCCCGAGAGCGAAATTCTGTTGGCCACATCGGTGGCGATCGTTGCGCACATCGTGGCCATGAGCGTGTTCTGCATTCTCGGCGCATTCCAGTTCTCTCCAGCACTGCGAATTCGGCGCGGTTGGCACCGTACCGCCGGCCGTGCACTGATCCCCGCTGGATTCATCGCGACACTGTCCAGCATCTGGCTCGCAGTCTTCTTCGGTGGGCCCCCTGATGAGTTCGCACTCGCGATGATTCGCCTCGTCTTCGCTGTACCGATGACAGTGTTTCTTGTGCTCGCGGTGATCACGATCACGCGTCGCGACTTCGCCGCGCACGGAGCATGGATGACGCGCGCCTACGCGATCGCTATCTCCGGCGGAACCCAAGCACTCGTCGTCACACTGTGGACGCTCAATGTCGGTGAGGTCAACGCATTCGGCGAGGCATGGCTGGTCGCCGCGGGCTTCGTGATCAACAGCGCCGTGGCGGAGTTGCTCATCCTGCGACGGACCAGCCGGCGGAGGCGCGGTCGTGCGAGGCGTGGCGCGCTCACATCATGAACCCCCTCGACAACCCGCCGGGCATCCGACCGCAACTAAGGAGTAAGAGATGAGATCACCGAAGAACACCGCCAGCACGCCAGCACGCAGTGCGTTCGCTCGAGGCCGGCTCGTCGGTGCCGCCTCGATCGGGTTCGCAGTGTTGGTGGTGATAGAGAACGTGTTGTTTGCGGTAACGGGCGCTCCGGGCTATGGCGATCCGATCGAGGAAGTGCTGGCCTACTACGCGACCAACCGCGACGCGGTCGCGATCATTTCTGGTCTGGTGGCCCTGTACCTACCGCTGCTGCTGGTGTTCGTGACGGGCCTGCACGGCCTCGTGGGGCGGCGCGGCGGAGCGGGCGCCGGCTGGTCGCGCGTCGCCTTGGCCGCTGGCGCGACGCTGGCGGCCATCTTCGTGCTGTTCAACGTCACGCAGATCGGGCTCGCGCTCTCCGCTGGCGGGCTCGCCGAGCCGACGCCCGCTTTCGAGCTCGTCTGGCAGATTCACGCGGCGGCGTTCGCGCTGGCGCTGCCGCTGATCGGCACCACCTCCTTCGGCGTGGCTCTCGCCACGCACGCGAGCGGGTTGACTCCGGCTTGGCAGCGCCTGCTGGGCCTGGTGGGCGGGAGCCTGCTGCTCGCCGCGGGGCTCGGCAGCCTCGCGATCGCCGACGGCTCGGCACTGATCTTCGTCGGGCTCCTAGGATTCGCCGCCTGGCTCGTCTGGCTGCTCGCGACCGGCGTGCGCCTCGTCCGATCGTGACCGAAAGGAGGGCGGCGCCGAGGTCGCGCACGCGGGCGAGGACTCCGTGGAGGGTCGCCTGCTGGTGCCGGGGGCGAGTCCGGACCGGCGCCTAAATGTGTGAGTGGCGCCGATGGGTTGCGCCCGGCATCTTCCCGGGCAGGACTTTTGTCCCTTCGCCAGCATTCGTGCCGGTGAGATGATCTCAACTGCCCGCCGTCGGCGATTTGCCGTGGTTCCAACGAGAGGAGCAGACCAGGTGACACAGACAACAATCAGGCAGTACCGAGACACGCAAGTCGATGTGAAACTCGTGGCGTCCACGTGCCCTGCATGTAACTAATAACGCTTGACGATAATAACGCTGCGCGTTATGCTAATGGTGTGATCCAGACGTTCGCGGAAAAAGACACTGAGCGCGTCTGGCAGCGGGTCCATGTGCGCAAGTTTGGCCCCGACTTGCAGCGAATCGCGAATCGAAAGCTACTGATACTCGACGCCGCTGAAACCATCAATGACCTGCGCGTTCCACCGGGCAACCGTCTCGAACAGCTGCAGGGCAACCGAAAAGGCCAACACAGCATCCGAGTCAACGACCAATGGCGCATCTGCTTCACGTGGACACCCGCTGGGCCAATAAATGTCGAAATCACCGACTATCACTGAGGAGATATTGTGACTGCCGCACACGAGCCCATTCACCCCGGCGAGATTCTTCTCGAAGAATTCCTCACTCCGCTGGGCATCAGCCAATACCGTCTTGCCCAGGCGATCGCCGTGCCCCCGCGCCGCATCAACGAGATCGTTCACGGCAAACGAGGTATCAGCCCGGACACCGCCCTTCGGCTGGCACGAGCACTCGGCACAACGGATCGATTTTGGATGAACCTCCAGACCCGATACGACCTTGACGTGCAATCTGCTGCTCACGCGGGAGAGCTCAACCAGATCCAGTCGCTCCTGAGCGCCTAGCGAGGCCGAAGCACGCCATTGAGGGTTCCCAAACGCGACTCCCCCGAGACTTCGGAATCTACGCGACTTGGCGCTGAATCCGCGTCCGTCGAGGTCCGATTCGCGGACCAACAAGGGCGGTCGCCGTGGAGCCGGGGGCGAGTTGTAGGGTGGTGCCGAGCCCGCCCAGCGCTAATTCAAAAACCTAGCGTGTAGGAGTTCCCCACAATCGTGGCTCGGCGAAGGGAGTGGTCATGGCCGGCCGGTTCGTTTACTGGATGAATGTCTCGCTTGATCTCTTCATCGAGCGCGAGGTGGGTGAGCACGGTGACATCGGGGGGCCCAGTTGGATCCGCCTGGGCGAGCCGCTGCATCGCGAATTCAACGCTCGGGCGCGGGCGCTGACGATGATAGTTCAGGGCCGCAAAGTCTACGAGTTGATGGATCCGTTCTGGCCGAACGCTCGCACGGACGAATCCCTTCCGGGCTTCCTGCGCGAGTACGGCGAGATCTGGACGGACATGCCCAAGGTGCTCGTCTCGCGCACGCGCACCATGGCCGAACACAACACGCGCATCATCGGCGGCGACAACGCGATCGAACAACTCGCCGTGCTGCGACAGGAGACGGACGGAGAAATCGGCATCGGTGGCGCGAACCTCGCGACCCAGCTGATGCGGGCTCACCTGCTCGACGAGCTCTGGCTGTTCACACACCCTGTCGTGCTCGGAGCCGGCCGGCCGCTCTTCGACACTCTCGACCAGCCTCTCGAGCTCGACCTCTTGGAACAGGATTCGTTCGACCAAGGAGTGACGATGCACCGCTACGCGGTGCGCGGGGCACGTTAGGGCAACCGTCTTGGCTTCTACCTCGGAGCCGGCGCACAGTCGTGGAATGACCGCGGACCGACGCGGTCCGTGACGCTGATCGGCGCACCGAGCGTCACCTCGGCAGCCGCGTCGCAAAGCTCGGGCGACTCGCCATCTAAGCTGGGCCTTCTGCCCACGGAAGGAACGTCAATGAGCATGGAAGGCGCGGCCTGGAGCTCGCTGCACAAGATCTCTACCGCCAGGGACGGCAAGCACGGCTTCTCCCGTGAGTCCGTGCGGCGGATCACGACGTTCGCGGTGCCCTACCGGTCCAAGCTGCTGATCTTCATCACCCTCTCCATCGTGGGAGCTTTCCTCGCGGTCGCGACGCCGGTACTCGCCGGCCAGGTGGTCGACGTGATCGTCGCCCGGGGCGAGGTCACCACGATCGTTTGGCTCGCCGTCGTCATCGCCCTCGTGGCCGTGGCCGACGCCGCCGTGTCACTCGTGACGCGCTGGTACTCGGCGCGGATCGGCGAAGGCGTGATCCTGGACCTCCGCACCTCCGTCTTCAACCACGTGCAAAAGATGCCGATCGCGTTCTTCACCCGCACGCGGACGGGCGCCCTCGTGAGCCGCCTCAACAACGATGTGATCGGCGCCCAGCAGGCCTTCAGCGGCACGCTGTCCGGCGTGGTCACGAACCTCGTGGCGCTGACCCTCACCCTGATCGTCATGCTCAGCACGTCCTGGCTCGTGACAGTTCTCGCCATGATCATGCTCCCCATCTTCCTGGTACCCGCGCGCCGCATGGGCAGCCGCCTCGCCGCGCTGCGCCGCGAGGCGGCCGATCACAATTCCGCCATGAGCACGCAGATGACCGAGCGCTTCTCAGCGCCCGGCGCCACCCTCGTCAAGCTATTCGGCCGGCCCGACGAGGAGGCCGAGGAGTTCCGCGTCCGCGCCGCCCGCGTCCGCGACATCGGGGTCCGGACCGCGATGCTCCAGTTCGTCTTCTTCACCGCACTGATGCTCGGCTCCGCTCTCGCCCTCGCGCTCGTGTACGGGCTCGGCGGCTCCCTCGCACTCGCCGGCCAGCTGAACACCGGTGACGTGGTCACCCTGGCACTCCTCCTCACCCGCCTCTACGCGCCGCTCACCAGCCTCGCAAACGCACGGGTCGAGATCATGAGCGCGGTGGTCAGCTTCGAGCGCGTCTTCGAGGTGCTGGACCTCGACCCGCTCATCAAGGAGAAGCCCAACGCCGCCGCCGTCCCCGAAGGCCCAGTGGCCGTCGAGTTCGACAACGTCCGCTTCGCCTACCCGTCCGCGGACAAAGTGTCCCTCGCCTCTCTCGAGGAGGTTGCCACGCTGGATACCCGCGGCGGCGAGGAGGTGCTGCACGGCGTGTCCTTCAGGATCGAGCCGGGGCAGACCGTTGCCCTCGTTGGTACGTCCGGTGCCGGCAAGTCCACAATTGCGCAGCTCCTCTCGCGCCTGTATGACGTCGACAGCGGCGCCGTGCGCCTCGCAGGGACGGATGTCCGCGATGTCACTTTCGCCTCCCTGCGAAACACCCTGGGCATGGTGACGCAGGACGGCCACCTGTTCCACGAGACCATCCTCTCCAATCTGCGCCTCGCGAGGCCGGAGGCATCCGACGACGAGGTGTGGGACGCCGTCCGCCGCGCGCGGCTCGAGCCGCTCATCCGGTCCCTGCCGGACCAGCTGGACACCATGGTGGGAGAGCGTGGCTACCGGCTGTCCGGGGGCGAGCGCCAGCGGATGACCATCGCAAGGCTCCTACTCGCCCAGCCGCGCGTCGTCATCCTCGACGAGGCGACGGCGGCACTGGACTCGACGTCTGAGGCCGCCGTGCAAGCGGCGCTCAGCGAGGCGCTCAAGGGACGGACGGCAATGGTCATCGCACACCGCCTCTCCACCATCCGCAGCGCGGACCTGATCCTCGTGGTTGAGGACGGCTCGATCGTGGAGCGCGGTACGCACGAGGAACTGCTGGCTGTGGGTGGGCGGTACGAGGAATTGCACCGGACCCAGTTCGCCGTGCAGAAGAATGTTGCGGCCGACGAGGAAGCGCTGAGCCGCACCTAGTTGTACTGAGCTCGGTGCCCCTGCCGAGCGTCTCGGAAAGTCGTCTCGTCACGTTTGGTGTCTCACCGCTCTACATGGGGTTTTTCGAAGCGGAACAGGATGGAGACGTCCAACGTCCAATTGGCCTGTACCCTCGCCATGCACGTGCTTCATTTGAACCAGCGACCGACTGAAGGTTGAGGCCGTAACTTGACGGTCCGAGCCTCGAACCGGCCGGACGGCGTCACCCGCGTGGTGATGTCGCCGAAGGTGCTGATCGTCAACCGTGGCCGCGACATCTCAGCTCACCGGCGATCGGTGCGCCGGGGCGGGCTGGACGGCTCACGCTGCTCGGCAATCCAGGCCCGCACATCGGAGATGGCGAACTTCAGATGTTTGCCGAACCGGTAGGCCGTGGGGCATTTGCCGTGCACACGCCAGTCGTAGACCGTGGACATCGGTATGCCCAAGTAGGACGCCAACTCGTTGATGTCCATCAGGGGTTCCAGACCCCACGCGTCGGTGGCGGGGGTGGGAGAGGAGGGTGGGTAGTCGTCGTGGATGCTCATACTCAGAAGGTGTGCGCCACGATCCCGGACGATCGGAGCGGACCGAAAACGACGCCGCCGCCTCGGATGGAAAGGCCGTCTCACCGGCTCCGGAGAGGAGTAAAAGATGGGTTTGTGATGGGGTAGTCAATTCATTTACCAAAAAAATCCCGGAAACCCTTGAGATTCCGGGACATTTGGTTTGGTGGGCTGATTGCGAAAGCCAACAGGGCGCGCATGGTCCGTGACTCTGGAGCTCTATTTCCTCCGCAGCCCGCGGTCTTTTCCTCGATATCGTGCGAGGCCCGACCGCGGGCTTTCGGTCATCACCAGGCGAGGTTCTGCACGGTAGCCAATCACGGCCAATTCAAGGAGACTGGAGGCGAGCCCACGCCTCGAGGATTTCATCCGCGCCGCGGCGTCCTTCCGGGCGGTCTCCCGCGGAAGAACCCGGGGTGCGGCCGGGGCGGAACCGGCACGTCGCGGAGCAACAGGATTCAGATACACCTGGCCAAAACAACGATGAAAGACCCGAGAAAAAGGATCATCCAACATGACTCGCAGTGACATCGGCCCCCACCCGGACTCCTTCGATCTGGAGACCGCCACCATCGAGAACACCAACTATCGAACCGTCGCCTGGACCGGCCTGTATTTACAGGTCACCCTGATGTGCATCCCGGCCGGAGAATCCATCGGTCTGGAAATGCACCCCGACACCGACCAGTTCCTGCGCCTCGACGCCGGCACCGGGAAGGCTCAAATGGGGCCCGACAAGGACAAGCTCGTTTTCGAGCAGGATGTGTCTGACGGCTGGTGCATCCTTGTCCCCGCGGGCACCTGGCACAACGTCACCAACACCGGTGACGGTCCCATGAACCTCTATGTGATCTACGCGCCGGTCCATCACGCCGCCGGTAATATCCACACAACGGCCGACGCCGCCGCCGAGGACGAGAGCGCCGGCACGGACACTCCACCGGCGTGGACAAAGCAACCCGCCACGTCCCACCCCGACCAGGCAGCAAGCGACCAATAGCAGCAGCGTTTGCTGAGGCGTCGGACTCGATTCAGTCTGGAAGGCGACCGCGGGAGCGTTGCGCGACCGCGGCCTCCCCATACGGATAGTCGGAGACGACCGGAGAGCTCAGGGCTCCCAGCCGGTCCAGCTGATCAGCACTCAGCTGCACGTGGGCCGCGGACAGGTTCTCGGTGAGCTGTTCGACACTTCGCGCTCCGAGGATCACCGAGGTCACCCCCGGTTGCGCCTCGAGCCAGGCCAAAGACACCTGTGCGCTCGTGGCACCGAACTCGGTCGCGACCTCGGCGACGGCATCGATGATCCGCCAGGTGCGTTCCTTCTTATTACGCGGGGCCCACGCCTCCATTCCACGTGCGGGGTCTTCGCCCAGCCGCGTCGCACCGATGGGATCGGTGTCGCGCTGGTACTTGCCCGATAGCCACCCGCCGCCGAGCGGCGACCAGGGCAGAAGTCCCAGACCCGCATCGAGCGCCGCCGGCACGATCTCAGATTCGATCTCGCGAACGAGCAGGTTGTACTGCGGCTGGAGTGTGACCGGCGCCGTGAAGCCCAAAGCCTTCGCCACGTGCACGGCTTTGGTCAGCTGCCAACCGAGAAAGTTGGAGAAGCCGTAGTAGCTGATCTTTCCGCTGCGGATGGCGTCGTCGAGAAAGCGCAGCGTCTCCTCCAACGGCGTCAACGGGTCCCAGGCGTGCAGTTGATACAGGTCGATGTGCTCCGTTCCCAGCCGACGCAGTGAATCGTCGAGGGCCCGGTGCAAGTGCCGACGACTGGTACCCCGATCGTTTGGGCCGTCTCCCATGGCGAACCGGCCCTTGGTGGCGAGAACGATCTGCTTCCTTTCGGTCGGGTGAGAGGCCAACCACGACCCGATCATCTCCTCCGAGGTTCCGGAACTGTAGACATCCGCAGTGTCGACGAGGGTGCCGCCGGCGCCCACATACGTGTCCAGGAGCGCGTTGGCCATCTCCTCATCGGCTTCCGCCCCAAAGGTCATGGTGCCCAGTGCGTAGGTCGAAACGACTGCGCCGCTGTTGCCGAGTGTGCGATATCGCATCTACCGGTCCTCATCTTCTTCAAGGCGAGAGACCCGCAGGGTAACAATCTGAACGGCTCGAAACATTGAGCTGCACTCCATTATCCGTGGGCGTCATGACCGCGGCAGATGCGATCGTGCCCTCGCAGACGTCGGTCTCCATGATCTGCCCCATCACGAAGCCGAAATACACCGAGACCGTCGCCCCGGATTACCGGGGAGGCCTAACGTCGTTTTCCTCCGCCGAGAGGCAATCCTTCCTCCCCCTCCACATGTCTACCTATGGAGCAGGAGCTATCATTCCAGGCCGGATTCCCTGGGGCTATGACTAGCGCGAACGCCGGGCTGCACGTGGCAAGCGCAGCTCACGCTCCCCCAACGACGCGAAGTGCGCCTGCACGTCCCCGTCCGTCACCGCCTCAATGGTTCGGGGTTGCCAGACCGGAGTGCGGTCTTTGTCGATGACCTGAGCACGAATGCCCTCGACCACATCGGGGCCGGCCACCATGCGCAGCGACACCCGGTACTCCTGCTCCAGCACGTCTTCGAGGCTGCCGAGGTCGCGGGCCCGGCGCAGTGAAGCGAGGGTGACCGAGACGGCGGTCGGCGACTTGGCCAGAATTGCGGTCGCTGCATCGCGCGCTGACGCAACAGGCGACTGCTGCAACCGGGCGATGATCGTGGGCAGGTCGTTGCCGGCGTAGCATTCGTCGATCCAGGCGCGTTCGGCCAACAGCGAGGCCGGTGGCACGGTCGACGCGGCGTGCTCGGCGATGGCTGCGGCAGCGGGTATCCGCTTCAAAGTGTCCACCAGAGAATCAAGCCGCGTCGAGTTGACGAAGCTGTCGGCGAGGCCGAGCGCGATGGCATCGGCGCCGGTCATGGTCGCAGCGGTCAGGGCGAGGTGGGTGCCCAGGTCGCCAGGAGCGCGGGAATAGAGCCAGGTTCCGCCGACGTCGGGCACGAAACCGATCGTCGTCTCGGGCATGCCCAGCTTCGTGCGTTCGGTCACGACCCGGTGCGAGGCGTGCCCGCTGAGGCCGACTCCCCCGCCGAGCACGATGCGATCCATCAGAGCCACAAACGGTTTGGGATACCTTTTGATCTGGGCGTTCATCGTGTACTCATCGGCCCAGAACTGCGCGTTCTCATCGGGATCGGTGCGGGCGTCGCGGTAGATCGACACGATGTCGCCGCCGGCACACAGGGCGCGGTCGCCGCTGCCGGTGAGTAGCACGGTGTGCACGGTGGGGTCGTCGGCCCACTCGGTCAGGGCCGCAGCGATCTCGCAGATCATCGGGTGGGTCAGCGCGTTGAGCGCCTTGGGCCGGTTCAGAATGATGCGGGCCAGCTGGCCCTCCCGCTGCAGCAGCAGGTCAGGTTCAGTGACAGCGGATGCCGCCGTGCCGCCACTCGACGCCTCTGCCCCGCGCGTGTCTGAGGAGTTGTGGACCGCGCCAGTGCTGGGCATAGAAGACCTTTCCGCGGCGATTCGGGTGTCGATTCGAGAATAGAGCCGATTGTCCTGACTCAGTCTATGGAAGGGATTTTTTGTGCCGCGACTCCGCATCGCTCGTTGCGGTATGTCTCAGAATGGGTGACAAAGGTCGGGCTGACAGGATTTGAACCTGCGACCCCTTGAAAGTTCAGGCCTTAACTTGAACTTCACCGAGTGTCTCGGAAAACCCTCGGATTCCCTTGTGATTACACGGAACCGGGCGGTTCACTGCTTTCGAGTGTACGCGGCCGTATCCGGACTTTCATGATTGATTTCGATGGGAAAATGGTGGGGAAATGCTCGTAGGTCAAGCGTTCACTTTCCTTCAACGAGGATCCGTCACGTGCCGACGGATAAGCGCAACGAAAAGCGTGCCGGGCACGCCCGCGTCGCGGATCGGGGCGCTTCTCTTGATGGTCTCGGTGAGCTCGTGGAGGATGCGAGCGGCGTCAGAGCGGGAACCGGACATGGTCGCTTCGCTGAGTTTCCATCCGCCGATGGTGTTCGCGTCGTGCTGGTTGACGATGAGGAAGAAGTTGTAGAGGTCGGTGATGTCTTTCGCTTCCAGGCGTGAGCGTGTCGCGTACGCCTTCAGGATGATCGCAGTCTCGACACTCGGAACAGGAACGGTGAATTGCCGTGTCGATCCGTCGCGGAAGGTCACGCGGACGTCGACGAGTATCCGGTGACCGCTGAGCGCGAGCCGAAGGCCCGGGACGGCGTCGAACGCACGGCCGCCGTGCTCAGCACGCCCGAAGGTGCTGCTGTCGGCTGGCACGAGCAGGTCCACAGCGACCTCTCCACCTGCTCCTCGCTCGTAGTGGTTGCCGCTCACCGCCTCGTACCCCGCCGCGATGAGTCTGTCATGCACGGTCCCGGATGCCGCGATGGCGGTCGTCATCGCGGCATCCGCGTCACCGGTGCGCCGGGCGAGTGACCCGGTCGCCGGGAACGCTGTCAATAGGAGGGATGCCATCTGCCCGCCGATGACGAGGATGTCGTCGAGATCAAGGGCGATCGCGGCCACATCCTCGAGCGCCTGGAATGCAGCGTCGTCAGCGTCAGAGGTCGACACGGTCTCTGCAACCACCTGGGTCGTTGTCATCTCAGGGCCCTCTGAAGCACTCGCCTGGCCAGGCGATCGATCGCTTCGCCCGCGTCCGGGCCACCGGTTCGCCGGACGTCCCACGCCGCGAGCACCGGATCCACCGTACGTGGATGCGCTGACCAAGCTGCGGCAGTCGCCCAGATGGTCGGATCGGCGGGGATGACGACTTCGAGGCTGGCTTCATCTCGCGCCGCCTCGGCGAACTTGGCGCGGGCCAGCGGCAGCCCCTTCTTCGCGTAGACGAGGGCCTTCCTGGGCACCCGCCACGGCGCGATCGTGTCGGCGGCCGCGTCCCCTGAGAGCAGCACGTCCGGACTGGTGGCCTGGGCGTCCTCGGCCTGCTTGATGATCGGGTCAAGGCTGTACCAGGACTCTGTGATGCCACCGGGGCCCGGGTAGGTGTCCAGGAAGCGGTCCCAGAGCCTCTCTGGCTCGACGGCGCGCCAACGGCCGTTGGCCTTCTCGACGGTGCCCATCCAGTCTTTGAGAGCCTTGGAGACCGCCGCCTGCGAGGTGCCTATCTGCGCCGCAAGTTCCACCTGCGTGCGCGGCTCATCGGAAAACAGAAGCACCCGCATCAGCGCATGGCGACCCCACGATGGTCGACCCCTCGGCCGGCCCACGTCCTCGATGTCGTCGACGAGGCCGAGGAACTGCGTCTTCCTGCCCCAGATCAGAATGCTGTCGTTGACGCCGGCGACGGCGAGGTCTGGCGTGGCCTCGGCGAGCGTGCGAATCGACGTCGGAACGCTCGGCATCACGATCAGCAGTCGTCTGTTCGTGCTCTCATTCCGCACCCCGCGCTGACGAGCCCGATCGAGCATCCTCATCACGTCGGACGGTGAAGGGGTGCGGGCGCACACCTTCAACTCGACGGGGACGCCGTTGACGACGAGGTCGCTCGCACTGTCGATGGCCACATTCAGGCCGAATGACGTGAGCAGGTCGATACCAGCGTCCGCTGTCAAGTGAGGTGCCATGCCCCAATTCTATAACTTAATGCGGCAATTTCTACCTTTAGTTATGACGCGTGCGGATTCGTTACGGACGGCCGGTGCTTTAGAGTTGCGCCGTGACGAAGCGGAAGCGTGCCCGACCTGCCCCTCAGAAGCAGCCGTACGAGCTGGCCGCCGAAGCGATGACGGCCGCTGGCCAGGAGCCCAAGGGGCATCACCTGGTGCCAAGATTTTACCTCGAGCGGTGGGCGGTGAATGATCGCATCCGTGTTACAGACATGGTCAACGATCGCCGCACCTTCGAGCTGTCCCCGAGCAAGGCCGCGCGCGTGAATGACTTCTACCGGTCGGAGGATCATGAGGCGGGCGACCAGTCCCCCGTGGTCTATGAGGCGTGGCTATCTGAGATCGAGGGGAAGGCTGCCGGGGTGATCGCACAGATCCTCGAGGACGGCATCAACTCGATGTCAGCACAACAACACTCCGATCTCTGCCACTTCTTGGGGATGCAGATCACCCGTACCCATGCCGCACGGATCGGGCGTCGTTCTGTCGCAACTCATGGACTCGCCCACCTGAGCGCCGACGGCCACGACGGAGCGCTCCGTCAGTTTCTGGTCAAACTGGGCCGTGAACCGACTCCGCAGGCCGTGCGCGATATGCGCAACCAACTCCCCGACATGATCGCTGACCCTATGAAGTTCCCGCTTAGCCGCATGGAGGACCTGCGAATGTCGAGCATCTCAGGCGGTCACGCTGCGATCTTCATCGGAAACCGAAACTTCGCAATCTACGAGACGACCCGCGCGCTCATCACGTGCGACGAACCGGTCATTGAGCTCGCCGAGGACATGGGGGTTCATCCCGAAATCGGAGCACTGTGGGGCGCGCCGATCTATGTCTTCCCACTCGACCCGCACCATGTCCTCGCAATGTTCCGCCGCGATTTGCCGGCACCCGGACCGATCGAGTTGACGACAGCGGAGACGTTGGAGCTCAACGCTGTGATCGCTGGCAGCGCCCGCCATTATGCGTTCTCGCGCCCAAGCGACAAGCTCGCCACGAAGATCTACTTGCCTCCCCCGGCGCCGCCCGGCGCGTCTCAGATCCACAAGAACCCGGCTGACGCCACCAGCGAGCTAATTCAGTTCTGGACGCCGAAACGATGGCATGGCGATGAACGGGCGCCGGTGCGCCCGGTTGAGCACTGGTGGCCCGCTGTAGTTCCGTCGCCGCCGATTCCGACTCCCGACGAGCGCGAGATGATGAAGAGGCAGAGCCGCGAGCGGTAGCGGGGCCACGACCGATAACCAGACACGTCTCGTGCCACAAGGGACAAGGTTCGCTCTCTCATCTTCTGCCCTGTGCCGCAGACCTCGCGGTTCATCAGCGCCACGTAGGATCCGGTCGAGAGCCTGCCGACAAGAGTGTCGAAGTGATGCGCCTACGGAAAGCTGATCCGCGTACCCAGACGTCGATGCCTCGCTCGCCTCGGCCCGAAGCGTCGAGAATCGCTGGCAGAGGCACGCTGCGATGAAATCCTCGATGGCGTCACCGCCGGGTTTTGCGAGTGCTGTCCAGTCGTTTTGTCCCATGACATGTGTAGAGCGGGCCAACGCTCTCTCAAGAACGATGGGTCGGTCCGGCTCAGGAACCAATACTGCCCGAGAGGGCAAGGCACCCAGCATTCGAGACAATCCGACGAGCGCGGAAACGGCTGAAAACACGCTCAGCAGCCGAGAAGACAACCACAACTCAAGAATCGCGACCGAAGCCGGACGCGAGAACCCCATAAACCAGAAATCACTCCTGAGAAGCCTCAGGAGCGATTTCTTTTTGTTTCGACCGGACCGTTTCGTGAAGAGTTTCGCGAACGGCCCCTTTGGTCGGGCTGACAGGATTTGAACCTGCGACCCCTTGACCCCCAGTCAAGTGCGCTACCAAGCTGCGCCACAGCCCGCCGCTCCCACAGACGATTTCAAGGAACAAAACCAGCAGGAGACAACTCCGATAGCTTACCGCCTTCGGTGGGTGCCCGCGCACCGCTGGCGCCCCACAATCGCGACTCAGACGGCTCAAACCGAAAGTAGCAGGGCGGAATCGCAGGTACAGGATGCCGCTGAGCGCGCGAAAACGCATCCCGGCCGAGCGCTTCCGGGCCAATCCCCTGACCACGCATAGGAAATCCATAGAACGCGCCCGTAGCGTGACGCGAGGCTGGTCTCGGCCGCTCCCCCAACGAAGGAAACCATGTCTCGCAATAATTCTGACGTCCTGGCGAAAATCAACGTGCCCCTCGCGCTCCTGTGGCTGGCCGGGTTCGTCGTCACCGCGGTGGGCTACCTGGTGATGACGTCCTCGAATGCCGCCCAGGCTCAATTCGCCAGTTCAGGCTCGCAGGATTATGCGACCTACTTCACGGCGCAGTCCGGGAGCACCCTGGGCACCACGCTGATGGGGGCCGGCGTGCTGGGGCTCCTGCTGGCGCTGGCCGCGCACGTGAAGACCCACCCCGCCGGGATCGCTGCAGGCGTGGCCGACGCGGAGCCGGCCGAGGACTCCTTCGACGATGAACTCGACCTGTCCGGTGAGGATCTCGACGCCGACGAGATCGACGCCGACGACGCGGTCGAGACGACCGGCATGGCCGGGACCGACGACGAAGCCACCGCCTTGGGCGAGGCCGCGGCCGAGCCCGAACTGGAGCCGACGACCGCGCGCTGAGACACCGAAAAATGGCGGCGGCGAGTTCGACCCAAAACCCCCGTGCGACGCCCTGACGCGGTAATTTGAACGCGTGACGCCGAACCCTGAGATCACCATCGCATCCGTCGAGACGGTGCCCTGGGACGACGTGCGCACGGTGTTCGGCAACCGCGGCGACCCGCACCGGTGCTGGTGCCAGTTCTTCAAGCTTCCCAACAAGGCGTGGGAGACCGCGGAACCGGCGCAGTGCGAGCAGCTGTTGCAGGACCAGGTGCGCGCCCACGACCCGGCGCCCGGCGTGATCGCGTATCAGGGCGACGAGCCCGTGGGCTGGTGCGCGGTCGAGCCCCGGCCGAACTATCCGCGGCTGCGGCGGGCGAAGGTGGTCACCGAGGGCAGCCGGCAGGATGCCGACGACGCGTCGGTCTGGGCGGTCACCTGCTTCGTCGTGAGGGTCGGTTTTCGCCGGCACGGGATCGCGGCGGACCTGTTGGCCGGCGCGGTCGAGCAGGCGCGCCGGCTCGGCGCGCGGGTGATAGAGGGTTATCCGGTGGACACGGCCGAGCGGGTGAAGGCGCCGGCTGCGGAGCTGTACCACGGGACGGTGTCGTTGTTTCTCGGCGCGGGGTTCGAGGTTGTGGCACGGCCGACGGGTGATCGCGCGGTGGTCGAGCTGGTTCTGTAGGGGGCCTGGGGTCTCGACAAGCTCGACCACCGGTGCCCACAGTGATCGAGCCTGTCGAGATCCTGGATTGGTCTCGACAAGCTCGACCACCGTCACGAGCTACGCGGACGCGGTCGCGCCCGCCAGGCTCGTCGCGATGGTGCGCATCGACGTGGTGTCCGCCAAGGTGGCGACGTCGCCCACGTCCCGGCCCTCCGCCACGTCCCGCAGCAAACGGCGCATGATCTTCCCCGAACGCGTCTTCGGCAGCTCGGGCACGATCAGGAGGCGCTTCGGCCGGGCGATCGGCCCGATCTCCGCGGCTACATGCGCCTTGAGCACGGCGGCGACCGACTCATTGTCGAGCACGTCGTCGTCGTTCCGGTCACGGAGAATGACGAACGCCACGATGGCCTGCCCGGTCGTCGCATCCGCGGCTCCCACCACGGCGGCCTCCGCCACCATCGGATGCGAGACCAGCGCCGACTCCACCTCCACCGTGGAGATGCGGTGGCCGGAGATGTTCATCACATCGTCGACCCGGCCGAGCAGCCAGATGTCACCGTGCTCGTCGTACTTCGCCCCGTCCCCGGCGAAGTAGAAGCCCTGCGCCTTGAACCGGTCCCAGTACACCTCCTGCGCGCGATCCGGCTCGCCCCAAATGCCGCGGGACATGGCCGGCCAGGGCTTGTCGATCACGAGATACCCGCCCCCGCCGGATTCCACGGTCTCGCCGTGGTCGTCGACGACCCGCACCGAGATGCCGGGCAACGCCTGGTGCGCCGAGCCCGGTTTCGTGGCGGTGAGGCCGGGCAGCGGCGAGATCATGATCGCGCCGGTCTCCGTCTGCCACCACGTGTCCACGATCGGTGTCGTGCTCCGGCCGATGTGGGTGTGGTACCACATCCACGCCTCCGGGTTGATCGGCTCCCCCACGCTGCCGAGCAGGCGCACCGACTCGAGGTTGTAGCCCTGCGGGATGTGTTCGCCCCACTTCATGAACGTGCGGATCAGCGTCGGGGCGATGTAGTAGATCGTCACCCCGTATTTCTCGATGATCTCGAAGTGCCGGCCCTCGTGCGGTGTGTTCGGGGTGCCCTCGTACATCACCTGGGTCGCCCGGTTCGCGAGCGGCCCGTAGACGATGTAGCTGTGCCCGGTGATCCAGCCCACGTCGGCCCCGCACCAGTACACGTCGGTGTCCGGCTTGAGGTCGAACACGGCCCGGTGCGTGTACGCCACCTGGGTGAGGTAGCCGCCCGAGGTGTGCAGGATCCCCTTGGGCTTCCCGGTCGTGCCCGACGTGTAGAGGATGAACAGAGGATGCTCCGCGTCGAACGACTCGGGCTCGTGCTCGGCCGACTGGGAGCCGACCAGGTCGTGCCACCAGAGGTCGCGACCCTCCTGCATGGCGACGGGCTCCCCCACCCGGCGCACCACGATCACCTTCTCCACGGTTTCGGCGCCCCCCAGCGCCTCGTCCACGTTCTCCTTCATCGGTGCGCCGACCCCTCGCCGGTACTGACCGTCGGAGGTGATCACCACTCGCGCCGCGGCGTCGTCCACCCTGGCGCGCAGCGCCGCCGGCGCGAATCCGCCGAAGACGACGCTGTGCACGAGACCCAGCCGCGCGCAGGCGAGCATGGAGACGACCGCCTCCGGGATCATCGGCAACTGGATGACAACCCGGTCGCCGGCGACCAGCCCGAGGGAGCTCAGCGCGTTCGCCGCCCGGCAGACCTCGTCGGTGAGCTGCGCGTAGGTGATGTCCCGGGTGTCGCCCGGTTCGCCCACCCAGTGCAGCGCAACCTGGTCGCCGTGCCCCGACTCGACGTGCCGGTCGAGGCAGTTGTACGCCACGTTGAGCTTGCCGCCGTGGAACCAGCGCGCGTTGGGCGGGTTCGACCAATCGAGCACCTCGTCCCAGGGCTGGGTCCAGACCAGGTTCTCGGCCTGGGTCGCCCAGAAGTGCTCGCTGTCCCGGTCGGCGTGCTCGTAGTGCGACGCGTCGGCATTGGCCTGCGCCTGGAACTGCTCGGTCGGTGCGAAGAGGCGCGGGACATCCGGACCGGTGTGGGTGATGGTTTCCCTGTTCATCAGTGGCTCACCGCCTCCTTCTCGGCGCCGACGCCGGTGAGCGAACGCACCTCCATTTCGACCTGCTTGGCCTCGTCGCGTGGAACCTTGTCCAGCACGGTGCCGAGCCAGCCGAGCACGAACGCGAGCGGGATGGAGATCAGGCCCGGGTTGCTGAGCGGGAAGATGGCGAAGTCGGCGCCGGGGATCATCGACGTCGGTGAACCGGAGACGACCGGGGACAGCGCGATCAGGAGGATGGCCGAGGACAGTCCGCCGTACATGCTCCACACGGCGCCCTGGGTGCTGAACTTCTTCCAGAACAGCGAGTAGAGAATGGTGGGCAGGTTGGCGGAGGCCGCCACGGCGAACGCCAGGGCCACCAGGAACGCCACGTTCTGACCGTTGGCGCCGATGCCACCGATGATCGCGACGATGCCGATGATGATCACGGTGCGGCGGGCCACCTTGACCTCGTCCTCCGGACGGGCCTTGCCCTTCTTGAAGACGCTCGCGTAGATGTCGTGGGCGAAGGATGCCGCGGCAGTGATCGTGAGGCCGGCCACAACGGCGAGGATCGTCGCGAACGCGACCGCGGAGATCAGGCCGAGCAGCACGGGCCCGCCGAGCTCGAAGGCCAGCAGCGGGGCCGCGGAGTTGACGCCACCCGGGGAAGCGAGGATGCGGTCGGCGCCGATCAGTGCCGCCGCGCCGTAGCCCAGAACCAGGGTGAAGATGTAGAACCCGCCGATGAGCCAGATCGCCCACACAACCGAGCGACGAGCCTCCTTGGCCGTCGGAACGGTGTAGAAGCGCATCAGCACGTGCGGCAGCGCCGCGGTGCCGAGAACCAGCGCCAGGGCCAGGGAGATGAAGTCGAGCTGGGTGATGTCGGACAGGCCGTACTTCAAACCGGGGTTGAGGATCTCGGGGTTGCCCGCGGTCTCCACGGCGTGGTCGAGCAGGGTCGAGAGGTTGAAGCCGTGCAGCGCCAGCGTCCACACGGTCATCACGGCGGCGCCGGCGATGAGCAGAACGGCCTTGATGATCTGCACCCAGGTGGTGCCCTTCATCCCGCCGATGAGCACGTAGACGATCATCAGGGTGCCGACGATGGTGATCACGACGGACTGGCCGACCTTGTCGTTGATGCCGAGCAGCAGCGAGACGAGCCCGCCCGCTCCGGCCATCTGGGCCAGGAGGTAGAAGAAGCAGACGACCAGGGTGGTGATCGCGGCCGCGATCCGCACCGGACGCTGCTTCAGTCGGAAGGAGAGCACATCCGCCATCGTGTACTTGCCGGTGTTGCGCAGCAGCTCGGCGACGAGCAGGAGCGCGACGAGCCAGGCCACGAGGAAGCCGATGGAATACATGAAGCCGTCGTAGCCGGTGATGGCGATGGCTCCGACGATGCCGAGGAACGAGGCTGCGGAGAGGTAGTCGCCGGCGATGGCGGTACCGTTCTGGCCGCCGGTGAAGGAGCGGCCGGCCGCGTAGTAGTCGGCCGCGGTCTTGTTGTTGCGGCTGGCCCGCAGAACGATGATCAGCGTGATGGCGACGAACGCGCCGAAGATGCTGATGTTGAGAACCGGGTTACCCGGGGACGATGCCGCGGCGGCGAGGTGGATGTTCACTTGGACTCCTTCGTGGCTGCGGCGAGCGGGCCCTCGATCTCATGACGGATGCCTGCGGCGATCGGGTCGAGCCGGCGGCCCGCGTAGCTGACGTACCAGGTGGTGATCGCGAAGGTGCTCACGATCTGAGCCAGGCCGAGCAGCAGTCCGATGTTGATGCTGCCGAACACCTTGGTCGACATGAAGTCGTGGGCGTAGCCGGCCAGCAGCACGTAGGCCAAGTACCAGAGCAGGAATGCAATGGCCACGGGGAAAACGAAGCTGCGGTGGCGTTTGCGCAGTTCCTGAAACTCGGCTGATTCCTGCACTCGGTGGAAGGCTTCCGCGGGAATGACCGCGTCGACTTCCTCTTCCAGGGCGACATTGCCCATGATTTTCTCCTCTTCATTGATAGAGCATTCATACGAACCGGTGGTCTGGTGCGATGCCGATCACTCTCCCGCACGCCCCGAGCTGCGGCGAGCAACCGACCCGGTTCCATCGCCGAGCGGCGGTCACCCTGCGCCGAACGGCGGATTGCCCCGAAGCGTGCCGGTTAGTGTTAGCACCATGCCCGAGTCGCCGTTGCTCGCCGTGGTCGTCGTTGGCGTGGTCGTCATCACTTTGACGATCGCGGTCGTCGGCGCCGTGGGCTTCAGGCTGCTCAGGTCCTGGCGGGAACTCGGCACGGACGCCGAGCAGGCCACCTACACGACGCTGCACTCCGCGTCGCTGGCCGGCAAGCATCTGCGCAACGGGCTGGAGCCCGCCGGCGCCGCGAAGGCCGGTCGGCATCTGCGCGGTCTGCTGGGCTGCGAGGCGCTGGCCATCACGGATGTCTCGGGCCTGCTGGCCTGGGACGGCGCCGGGGAGGAGCACCGTGGCGGGGCCATCGATCTCGCCTCGAAGGTGCTGGCCACCGGTCGACCCCAGGTGGTTCGCGAGGCGGTGCCCCACGACGCCAAGCTGAAGGAGGCCGTCGTCGCGCCGATCCGTTCCGGCTCCCGCATCGTGGGCACGGTCGTCGCCTACGCACCCCGGGTCAAGCCGGGCCTCGTGCGCGCGACTGGCGAGGTGGCGGACTGGGTGGCCGCCCAGGTGGAACTGGCCGAGCTGCAGTCCTCCCGCACTCTCCTGATGGAGGCCGAGGTGCGCGCCCTGCGAGCCCAGATCAGCCCGCACTTCATCTACAACTCCCTCAATGCCATCGCGTCCTTCATCAACACCGACCCGGCCAAGGCCCGCGACCTGGTTCTGGAGTTCGCGGACTTCACCCGGTACTCGTTTCGCCGGCACGGGGATTTCACCACCGTCGCCGAGGAGCTGGGCTGCATCGAGCACTACCTGAAGCTCGAACGGGCCCGATTCGGCGACCGGCTGCAGGTCACCCTGACCATCGCTCCCGAGGTGCTGAGCACCGTCATTCCCTTTCTCAGCCTGCAGCCGCTGGTCGAGAACGCGGTGCGCCACGGGCTGGACGACAAGGAGGGCGTCGGTCACATTGCCATCGCGGCCCAGGTGGCCGGCGCCTTCGTGGAGGTGACGATCGAGGACGACGGCGTAGGGATCGAGCCGGAGCACCTGCGCTCCGTGCTCGCCGGGTACAGCGCCAGCGACCACGTCGGTCTCCGCAACGTCGATTCCCGCCTGCGCCAGGTCTACGGCGACGACCACGGCCTCGTGATCGACACCGCCCCCGGCGCCGGCACCCTGATCACCCTGCGGGTGCCGAAATCCCAGCCCCGACCTGACCTCGCTTCGTGACCGGCGCACCCCGTGCCTGAGAGACTGGCGTCATGATCAGTGTCCTCATCGCCGATGACGAGCTCCCGGCCCTCGACGAGCTTGCGTTCCTGCTCGGCCGAGATGAACGGGTGGGCACCATTCACCGCGCCTCGTCGGGATCGGAGGCGCTGCGCATCCTCGATCACGAGCGCGTCGATGCACTGTTCCTCGACATCCACATGCCCGGGCTGTCCGGTCTCGACATCGCCCATGCGGTGTCTCGCTCCGCCGGGTCCCCGGCCGTGGTCTTCGTCACCGCCGACGAGGACCACGCCGTGAAGGCCTTCGAACTGGCCGCGGTCGACTACCTGCTCAAGCCCGTGCGCGCCGAACGGCTCGCCAAGTCGGTGGCCAGGGTGATCGAGACCCTCGCGATGGCCGAGACCACCCCGCCGACGCTCATCACCGTGGATCTCGGCGGACTGAAGAAGATGATCCGCCGTGACGAGGTTCGCTACGTGCAGGCCCAGGGCGACTATGCCCGGTTGCACACCGACGAATCGAGCTACCTCATCCGGGTTCCGCTCGCCGACCTGGAGAAACAGTGGGCCGATGCCGGGTTCCTCCGCATCCACCGCTCCTATCTGGTCTCGATGTCGCACATCACCCAGGCGAAACTGGGTGCCGCCCGGCCGACCATCGTCACCAACGGGGCGGAACTGCCCGTGAGCCGAAGGCACCTGCCGGACCTTCGAGAGAAGCTCGAGGCCACCAGAATCCGGCCGTCGTCATGACGCCGGAGCCTCCCGCCGGGGCGGGCCCCGGCGCACCGATCCCGCCGCGCCGGGTCAGGGTCACGGCGCCCATCGCCCAGGCCCGGCGCGCACCCGGCCGCCCGGTGGCCGGCGCGGTCGCCGAGCTGTCCGAGGTGGGCCAGGTGTATGTGCGTTCCCTGATCCGCTCGCAGCTGCTCCTCGCGGTGGTCGTCGCCGTCGGGTTCCTCCTCATTCTGCTGGCCTTTCCCTTGCTGATCGCGTACGTGCCGGGTCTGGATCAGGCCGAGTTCCTCGGGGTGCCCTTTTCCTGGCTGGCGCTCGGCGTCGGCGTGTACCCGATCATCCTGCTGAGCGCGTGGCTGCACGTGCGGGCCGCGGCCCGCAACGAGGCCAGGTACCTCGCCCTGGTCGACGGCGCATGAACGCCTGGGCGGGCTACGCGGCCCTGATCGGGCTGTTCACCGTGACGGCGGGGATCGGCTTCTACGGCCTCCGCATCTCGCGCACCACCGAGGACTTCTACGTGGCCTCCCGCACGGTGCGGCCGTGGTGGAACGCCTCCGCCATCGGCGGAGAGTACCTCTCGGCCGCCAGCTACCTCGGCGTCGCCGGGCTCATCCTCATCTCCGGGTCGGATGCGCTCTGGTTCCCCATCGGCTACACCGCCGGCTACCTGATGCTGCTCCTGTTCGTGGCGGCGCCGCTGCGCCGGTCGGGCGCGTACACGATCCCCGACTTCACCGAGGCGAGGCTGGAGTCGGTGGCGGCGCGACGAGTGACGAGCGCTCTGGTGGTGATGGTGGGCTGGTTCTACATCGTGCCCCAACTGCACGGCGCCGCACTGACCATGAGCATCGCCACCGGGTTGCCGTCGTGGGTCGGCTCCGTGGCGGTCGCCGTCGTCGTCTGCGTCACGGTGGTGACCGGCGGGATGCGGTCGATCACCTTCGTGCAGGCGTTCCAGTTCTGGCTCAAGTTCACGGCGATCGCCCTACCGATCGTGTTGATCCTGATCATCATGGGCAACTCGGGACTCTCGGTCGCGGCGGTGGCCGAGCCGTTCGCATCCGCCCCGGCCACCTCCCCCGTGGCCGACGCCTACCGGGACATCTCGCTGGTCGTCGCCCTATTGTTCGGCACGCTGGGCCTGCCGCACGTGCTGGTGCGCTTCTACACGAACCCCGACGGACCCTCCGCCCGCCGCACGACCCTGATCGTGATCGGGCTCCTGTCGGTCTTCTACCTGTTCCCCACCGTGTACGGAGTGCTCGGGCGTGCGTTCACCCCCGACATCGCCACCGGCGGCACACCGGATGCGCTGGTGTTGCTTCTGCCCGGACGGCTGGTTCCCGGCCTGGCCGGGGATGTCCTCACCGCTCTTGTGATCGCCGGGGCGTTCGCCGCGTTCCTCTCGACCACGTCGGGGCTCGTGGTCTCCATCGCCGGGGTGATCAGCCAGGACGTGCTCGGCGGACGCGTGCTCGGCTTCCGCGTCGCCGCCGTGTTCTCCACCCTGGTGCCGCTCGGCGTCGCGCTGCTCACCGATTCGATGCAGCTGGCCGGGAGCGTCGGCCTGGTCTTCGCCTTCACGGCGTCGACGATCTGTCCCCTGCTGCTGCTGGGCATCTGGTGGCGCGGTCTCACCGACGCGGGTGCGATCGCCGGGATGCTCGCCGGCGCCGCGCTCTGCGGCGGGGCGATCGTGGCCGGCCGGGTGCTGGGGCCCCTGGCCGGGCCGGGCCAGGAGCTGTTGGCGCAGCCCGCCGCATGGACGGTGCCGGCGGCCTTCGCCGTGATGGTGGGCGTCTCGCTGCTCACCCGAGGCCGCCGCCCGGGCGGCATCACGAAGATCATGACCCGCCTCCACGCGCCCGAGCGCCAGCTGCCCGCCCCCACCCGCTGACCCGCCCGGTGGTCGAGCCCCGGATGAGATCCCTTGAGCCGGGCGGTAACGCAAAACGCGCGCACCCCGAAGGACGCGCGCGTTTCGCTCGAACAACTCCCTAGCGCTTGCGCTTCTCGCGCACGCGCATGCTGATGTTGATCGGGCTTCCCACGAAGCCGTAGGTCTCGCGCAGGCGGCGCTGGATGAACCGGCGGTAGCCCGGGTCGAGGAACCCGGTGGTGAAGATGACGAAGGTCGGCGGGCGGCTGGAGGCCTGGGTGCCGAACAGGATGCGCGGCTGCTTGCCGCTGCGCACGGGGTGCGGGTGCTCGGCGGCGAGTTCGGCGAGGAACGCGTTGAACTTGCCGGTGGCGATGCGGGTGTCCCACGCCTCGAGCGCGGTCTCCAGCGCCGGAACGAGCTTCTCCATGTGGCGGCCGGTCTTGGCCGAGATGTTCACGCGCGGAGCCCAGGCCACGTGGGCGAGGTCCTGCTCGATCTCACGCTCCAGGTAGCGGCGACGGTCGTCGTCGATCTGGTCCCACTTGTTGAACGCGAGCACCAGCGCACGGCCGGACTCGAGCACGAGGTCGATCACGCGCACGTCCTGCTCGCTGATTACCTCGGTGACGTCGATGAGCACGACGGCGACCTCGGCCTTTTCGAGGGCGGCGCTCGTGCGGAGCGAGGCGTAGAAGTCGGCGCCCTGCGAGAGGTGCACGCGGCGACGGATGCCGGCGGTGTCGACGAAGCGCCACACCCTGCCGCCGAGCTCGACCTGCTCGTCGACCGGGTCGCGGGTGGTGCCGGCGAGCTCGTTGACGACAACGCGCTCCTCGCCGACGACCTTGTTCAGCAGGCTGGACTTGCCCACGTTCGGGCGGCCGAGGATGGCCACGCGGCGGGGGCCGCCGACCTCCTGCTTGGCGACGGCGGAGATTTCGGGGAGCTTTTCGAGGATCGCGTCGAGCAGGTCGGCGACGCCGCGACCGTGCAGCGCGGAGACCGGCCACGGCTGGCCGAGGCCGAGCGCCCACAGGCTGGCCGCTTCGGGCTCCTGGCGGATGTCGTCGACCTTGTTGGCGACGAGGAAGACCGGCCGGCCGGCCTTGCGCAGCAGGCGCACGACGGCCTCGTCGGTGGAGGTCGGTCCCACGTTCGCGTCGACGACGAACATGACGACGTCGCAGAGTTCGATGGCCAGTTCGGCCTGGGCGGCGACGGATGCGTCGATGCCCTTGGCGTCGGGCTCCCAGCCGCCGGTGTCGACGAGGCTGAACTTGCGTTCGTGCCATTCGCCCTTGTAGGTGACGCGGTCGCGGGTGACACCGGGGGTGTCCTCCACGACGGCCTCACGGCGGCCGAGGATGCGGTTCACCAGTGCGGACTTGCCCACGTTCGGGCGGCCGACAATGGCGATCACCGGCAGGGCCGGCAGGTACTGGATGGCGTCGGGGTCGTCCGTCACAGAGTCGAGAACGTCGAAGTCCTCGTCGTCGAGCTCGTACTCGTCGAGTCCGGTGCGGAGGGCGGCGGCGCGCCGGGTGACCAGGTCTTCATCGAGGTCGTCCAGTCGTGAGACCAGTTCCGTGTCGATGGCTGGGATCGTGTCGTCGAAGTCGTTGTTATTCATGCGAGTTCCTCGCGGCGTGTATTGATGACATCGATGACCGCGTCAATGGTCTGGTCGAAGTCGAGATGGGTGGAGTCGACGGTGATCACACCGTCTGCGGCGCTCATGAATTCGACTACCTGGGAGTCAGCGCGATCCCTCGATCGCAACTGTTCTGCCACGGTTTCAGCCGATTGGGTCGATATTTCCGCAGAGCGCCTAACCATTCTAGCCTCTTCGGATGCGGTAAGGAGAATGCGCACCTCCGCCTCGGGGGCCACGACGGTGGTGATGTCCCGTCCTTCGATCACCACGCCGGTGCGCGGGGAGCCGGCGGCGATGGTGCGGAACAGTTTCGTGAGGTAGCTGCGCACCTCGGGAATGTGGGCCACGGCGCTCACCGCGGCCGACACCTCCGGCTCCCGGATCAAGTCGGTGACGACGGTGTCGCCCACCTGCACGTAGTACCGGTCGGGTTCGATTCCGATCGAGTAGTCGAAGCCGCCGAGCGCGGCGATGACCGTCGGTGCGTCGGCCGGGTCGATCTTCTTCGAGAGCACGTACCAGGCCAGGGCCCGGTAGGCGGCGCCGGTGTCGAGGTAGTCGAAGCCGAGCCGGCGGGCGACGGCGCGGCTGACGCTGGACTTGCCGCTGCCGGCCGGCCCGTCGATCGCGACGAGGTGGGGGCGGGAATGACGTCCCATAGTTCTAACCAGCAATCCGCCAGCCGCGGGCGGCCAGCTCTTCGGTGAGGCGGGAAACCGCTTCGGGGAGAACGGAAATTTCGGCCAGGCCCAGTTGGGCGCCCGGCGAGTGTTCGAGCCGGAGGTCTTCGAGGTTCACGCCGACCTCACCGATCTCGGCCAGCAGCCGGGCCAGCTGGCCCGGGGTGTCGTCGACCATCACGCTCAGCGACACGAACCGGCGGTCCTGGCCGTGCTTGCCGGGCAGCCGGGCCACCCCGGCGTTGCCGCCGGCGAGTTCCTCGGCGACCTTGCGCCGTGCGCCGGGCGCGGCCGGGTCGGCGAGGGCGTCGATGAACCGGTCGAGGTCGTCGCGGTAGGCGAGCAGGATGTCCCGCACGGGCTGGGCGTTCGCGCCGAGGATCTGCACCCACAGTTCGGGGTCGCTGGCCGCGACCCGGGTCACGTCGCGCAGGCCCTGGCCGGCGAGGTTGAGGGCGGAGGCGGGGGCATCCGTCAACCGGCGGGCCATGATCGTGGAGACGACCTGGGGAACGTGGGAGATCAGGGCGACGCCGCGGTCGTGCTCTTCGGGGGTCATCTCGACCAGGATCGCGCCGAGGTCGAGGATGAGGTCGTCGATCGCGGTGGCCTGCTGGTAGCTGATCGCGTCGTGCGCGGCGACGACCCAGGGCCGGCCGACGAACAGGTCGGCGCGGCCGGCGAGGGGTCCCCCGCGTTCACGGCCGGCCAGCGGGTGACCGCCGATGTAGCGGGACACGTCGGCGCCGCAGGCCGTGAGCTCGGCGAGGGGCGCGAGTTTGACGCTGGCGACATCCGTCACGATCGCCTGCGGGAACGCCTCCAGCTCGCGGGCGACGATCTCGGCGGTCACGTCGGGGGGAACGCAGACGACGATCAGCTGGGGTGCGTCGCCGGGGGCGGCGGCGCGGCCGGCGCCGTAGTCGACGGCGATGCTCAGGTTGGTCGGCGACGCGTCGGCGAGGATCACGTCGATGCCCCGGTTGCGCAGGCCGAGGCCGATGCTGGTGCCCAGCAGGCCCGCGCCGACGACGCGCACCGGTCCGATCAGTCGACTCTCGACCATGGTGGTTCTCCTGGTGTTCGGAACTAGTCCTTGGTTTCGGCGCGGGACACGGTGAGCAGCTGGCCCAGTTCCGCCTTGGTCAGGTCGCGCACGTCGCCGACCCGGAGGGTACCGAGGTGCAGCGGGCCGAACTGGCGGCGCACGAGGTCGACGACGGGGTGGCCGACGGCCTCCATCATGCGGCGCACGATCCGGTTGCGGCCGGAGTGCAGGGTGAGCTCGACCAGGCTGAAACCGTCGCCGGGAGGGCTGGTCAGGATGCGGGCCTTGTCGGCGGAGATGGGGCCGTCGTCGAGTTCGATGCCGCTCTGCAGCAGGCCGATGGTCTGCGCGGAGACGCGGCCCTCCACCTTGGCGATGTAGGTCTTGGTGACGCCGAACGAGGGGTGCGCGAGCACGTGCGCGAGGTCACCGTCGTTGGTGAGGATGAGCAGGCCGCTGGTCATCGCGTCGAGGCGGCCGACGTTGAAGAGCCGTTCCTCGAACTGGTCGGTGAACTCGCGCAGGTCGGGCCGGCCGCTCTCGTCCTGCATGGAGGAGACCACGCCGACGGGCTTGTTGAGCATCACGTAGCGGCGGGTGGTGTCCAGCTGCACGGCGATGTTGTCCACGGCGATCTTGTCGGTGTCGGGGTGGATGCGACGGCCGAGTTCGGTGACGACCTTGCCGTTCACGCGCACCCGGCCGGCGGCGATCAGGTCTTCGGAGACGCGGCGGGAGGCGACGCCGGCGGAGGCCATGACCTTCTGCAGGCGCACGCCGTCTGCGGCGGCATCCGGGTTGGTCGGGGTGCCCTGGGGGTCGGTGGTCATGGAAGGTCCTCAAATCCGTCTGCGCCGTCTGCGAGCAACGGCGATATGTATGGCAGCTCGTCCAGCGTGTTGATTCCAAGCTGGCTGAGCAACAGGTCGGTGGTGGCGTAGTTGATCGCGCCGGTCTCGCTGTCGGTGAAGGCCTCGGTGATCAAACCTCGACCCAGGAGGGTACGCACGACCGAGTCAACATTAACGGCCCGAATCGAGGCTACAGCGCCGCGGCTGATTGGTTGCTTGTACGCGATCACGGCGAGGGTCTCGAGGGCGGCCTGGGACAGCTGGCTCGGGTTCTGGGTGAGCACGAAATCGGCGACGACCAGGTCGTATTCGGGGCGCACGTAGATGCGCCAGCCGCCGGCGACTTCGCGCAGTTCGAAACCGCGGCGCACGGTGCCCGCGACGCCGTCGAAGTCGGCGACCAGTCGGGCGATGGCCGCTTTGACGTCTTTCAGGGGGCGGTCGACGGCCGTGGCCAGGTGGATCAGGCTCTGCGGTTCGTCGGCGACCATGAGCAGGGCCTCGAGTTTGCGCTCGATCGGGGCAAGCCCGCCCGCGGCATCCTGCACGGTGCCGGCCAGGGCCGGGCCGGTTATCGGGTCAGCGGCGGGGTCGCTGGTGTGCACGGCGTCAAGCGTCATAGTCGGCTCCGAGGTCGGCGAGGTTGGCTTCGGACCAGTTTTCGGCGCTCCAGTGCAGGCTGAGGTCGCCGAGCGGTTCGAGCTGGTCGAAGGAGATGGCGCCGTGCCGGTAGAGCTCCAGCACGGCCAGGAAACGGGCGATCACGACGCCCTTGAGCTCCGCGCCGACGATGAGTTCGCGGAAGGTGAGGGTCTCCCCCGGGCGCAGCATCGACACGATGTAGGCCGCCTGTTCCCGGATGCTCACCAGCGGCGCGTGCAGGTGGTCCAGGCCCACGGTGGGCAGCTCCCGCGGGGTGAGCGCGAGCGCCGCGAGGGCGGCGAAGTCGCCGAGCGAGAGCGTCCAGACCAGTTCGGGCGTCTGGGCGCGGTACTTCTCCTCGAGCCGCACCGAGCGCACGTGCCGGGTGGCCTCGGTGTCCATCCGGCCGAGGAACCAGGCCGAGGCGGTCTTGAACGCGCGGTACTGCAGCAGCCGGGCGAACAGCAGGTCGCGGGCCTCGAGCAGGGCCACGTCCTCCGCGTCGACGAGTTCGCCCTGCGGCAGCAGCCCGGCGACCTTGAGGTCGAGCAGGGTCGCGGCGACGACGAGGAACTGGGTGGCCTGGTCGAGCTCTTCGGTCTGGTCGAGCCCGCGCAGGTAGCCGATGAACTCGTCGGTGACCCGGCTGAGCGAGATCTCGGTGATGTCCAGTTCGTGCTTGCTGATCAGGCTGAGCAGCAGGTCGAACGGGCCCTCGAAGTTGCCGAGGGCAACCGAGAATGCTTTCGGAGCGGCCGCGTCAGGCGACGGCGCCACGCTGGATCAGTTCCCGCGCCGCCTGCTTGTACGCCTTGGCTGCCGCGTGCTCTGGCGCGAACTCGGTGATCGGAACACCGGCGACGGATGCGTCGGGGAACTTGACCGTGCGGCCGATGACGGTCTCGAGCACGCTGTCGCCGAACGCGTCGACGACCCGATCGAGCACCTCGCGGGAGTGCAGGGTGCGGGAGTCGTACATCGTGGCGAGGATGCCGTCCAGTTCGATGGCCGGGTTCAGCCGGTCGCGCACCTTGTCGATGGTCTCGATCAGGAGGGCGACGCCGCGCAGGGCGAAGAACTCGCACTCGAGCGGGATGAGCACGCCGTGGCTCGCCGTGAGTGCGTTCACGGTGAGGATTCCGAGGGAGGGCTGGCAGTCGATCAGGATGACGTCGTAGTCGCCGGAGATCTTGCGCAGCACCCGGGCGAGGATCTGCTCGCGGGCGACCTCGTTGACGAGGTGCACCTCCGCGGCGGACAGGTCGATGTTGGCCGGGATGATGTCGAGGTTCTCGACCGAGGTCTTCTGGATCGCGTCGCTCGGGTTGACCGAGCCGCTGAGCAGCAGGTCGTAGATGGTGGTGACGTCGTGCGTCGGCACGCCGAGGCCGGCGGAGAGCGCGCCCTGCGGGTCGAAGTCGATCGCAAGCACGCGACGGCCGTACGCGGCCAGGGCGGCACCCAGGTTGATGGTGGTCGTGGTCTTGCCCACGCCGCCCTTCTGGTTGCACAGCGAGATGATGCGCGCCGGACCGTGGCTCTTGAGAGGCTCCGGCTCGTCGAATTCGCGTTTCGGGCGCCCGGTAGCACCGACTGGTACGTCCTCGAAACCGGGGAGTAGTATCCGGTCACCCTGCTTACGCGCCACTGAGATGTCCTCGATCCGTCCTGCACCCATCACTGTGTCGAGTGTAGCGATCGGATCGGCTCCCGCTCGCAAGGATCGCCGAAAAGCGCCGCTCCCGCCCCGATCCGGTTGATTTCGACACGCTCCATCCCCGGCGGTCGAGCCCGTCGAGACCCCGCGTCTCCCCCAGGCCGCGCGTCAGCGGGCGCGCGGGTGCGCGGTCGTGTACATGTCGCGCAGGGTGTCGACGGTGACCAGGGTGTAGATCTGGGTTGTCGCGACCGACGAGTGCCCGAGCAGTTCCTGCACGACCCGCACGTCGGCGCCGCCGGCGAGCAGGTGGGTGGCGAAGGAGTGCCGGAGTGTGTGCGGCGACACGTGCCCGTCCAGGCCGGCGCGCTCCGCTGCCGCCCGGATGATCAGCCACGCGTTCTGCCGGCTCACCCGCTGGCCGCGGAGCCCGAGGAACAGCGCGGGCGTGGCCTTGCCGCGCCCGGAGAGCATCGGCCGCGCCCGCACCAGGTACGCGTCGATGGCCTTCCGGGCGAAGCTGCCCACCGGCACGATCCGCTGCTTGTCGCCCTTGCCGGTCAGCCGCACGACATCCGTTTCGAGCACGTCGTCCACGTTGAGGTTCACCGCCTCGGAGACCCGGGCGCCCGTGGCGTAGAGCAGCTCGAGCAGGGCCTTGTCGCGCAGCGCCTGCACGTCGTCGCCGTCGGTGGCGTCTAACAGCGCGGTCACCTGTTCGATCGAGATGGCCTTGGGCAGCCGGGTGCCGAGCCTGGGCGGTTTCGACTCGTGCGCGACATCCGTTTCGACCGTGCCCTCTTCGAGCAGGAACCGGTGGAACCCGCGCACGGTCGAGAGGATGCGCGCGATCGACGCCGCCGTCAGCGGCGACTCTTCGCGCAGGCTCAGGAACCGCACGAACTCGGACACGTGCAGCGAGGTGATCGCCCGCAGGTCGGTGAGCTCGTGCCCGGCGAGCCAGCCGGCGTAGATGACGAGGTCCCGCCGGTATGCGGCGACCGTGTTGGCGCTCAGCCCGCGTTCGATCGCGACGTGCCGCAGGTACGAATCCACAGCCGCCCGGGCGATCACACCGAGTGGTCCCAGTTGACCGGATGCCGCGGCCACGGGGTGTCCGCGGCGGCCAGCGAGCTCCAGCCGCGGGCCCGGGACGCGTGGGCGGCGAGCACGCCGATCACGAGCGACGGATTCTGCAGCCGGCGGGCGAGAACGGCGTCGACGCAGTCGTCCAGCGGCACCCAACGGATCTCGATGTCGGCTTCCTCGTCGGTGCGTTCGAACGCGTCGGTGGCGGCGGCCAGGCCGCGGGCCAGGTAGATCCGGATGACCTCGTTGCTGCCGCCCGGCGAGGTGTAGAACTCGCTGAGCACGTCCCAGTCGGCGGCGGTGACGTCGGCCTCCTCGGCGAGCTCGCGCTGCGCCCCGATCAGCGGGTGTTCGCCGTCTTCGTCGAGCAGCCCGGCGGGGAGTTCCCACTCCCGGGCGCGCACCGGGTGCCGGTACTGCTTGATCAGCAGCACCCGGTCCTCGTCGTCAAGGGCGAGGATCGCCACGGCGCCGGGGTGGTCGAGGTACTCGCGCACGATCCCGGAGCCGGCGTAGTCGAACGTGTCGCGGCGCACGTCCCAGACCTTGCCGTCGAAGACGATCCCGGTGTCGGTGACGGGGGCGAACGCGAACTCGTCGGCGAGCAGCGCCGAGGACGCCGCGCCGTCGGTGTTCTCGGCGTTCAGCGCGGTGTCGACCAAGGCCTAGGCCTCGACCTTGACCTCAACCTCGAACAGGCGGCTGGCCTGCTGGCGGTCGAGGGCCGCGCCGATCAGACCGCGGAAGAGCGGATGCGCGTGGCTCGGCCGGCTGCGCAGCTCAGGGTGAGCCTGGGTGCCGACGTAGAACGGGTGCTCCTCGCGCTTGAGTTCGACGTACTCGACCAGGTGGCGGTCGGGCGAGGTTCCGGAGAACCACATGCCGGCATCCGCGATCTGTTCCCGGAACGCGTTGTTCACCTCGTAGCGGTGACGGTGCCGCTCGGAGGCCTCAGGGGCCCCGTAGAGCTCGGAAACGAGCGAACCCTCGGCGAGGGTGGCCGGGTAGAGGCCGAGGCGCATGGTGCCGCCCAGGTCGCCGCCGGCGATGATCTCGACCTGCTCCTCCATGGTCGCGATCACGGGGAACTCGGTCTCCGGGTCGAACTCGGAGGAGGAGGCGCCGATCAGGCCGGCCTTGTTGCGGGCGTATTCGATCACCATGCACTGCAGGCCGAGGCACAGGCCGAGCACGGGGATGCCGTTCTCCCGGGCGAAGCGGAGGGCGCCGAGCTTGCCCTCGATGCCGCGCACGCCGAAACCGCCGGGCACGCAGATGCCGTCGAGTTCGCTGAGGTGGCGGACCGCGCCCTCGTCGGTCTCGCACTCGTCGGAGGCGATCCAGTTGATCTTGACCTTGGTCTGGTTGGCGAACCCGCCGGCGCGGAGGGCCTCGGTCACCGAGAGGTACGCGTCGGGAAGGTCGATGTACTTGCCGACCAGGCCGATGGTGACCTCGTGCTTGGGCTCGCGCACGGCGTCGAGCACCTTCTGCCAGGCGGTCCAGTCGACCTTGGTGACCGGGAGGTCGAGCAGGTCGGTGATGTACCGGTCCAGGCCCTGCTCGTGCAGCATGGTGGGGATCTCGTAGATGCTGGGTACGTCGATCGCGTTGACGACGGCGTCTTCGTCGACGTCGCACATGAGCGCGATCTTGCGCTTGTTCGACTCGGAGACGGGCCGGTCGCTGCGCAGCACGAGCGCGTCGGGCTGGATTCCGATCGAGCGGAGGGCGGCGACGGAGTGCTGGGTGGGCTTGGTCTTCTGCTCGCCGGAGGCGGCCATGAACGGCACCAGGGAGACATGCACGAAGAAGACGTTCTTGCGGCCGAGCTCGTGGCGCACCTGGCGGGCTGCCTCGAGGAACGGCTGGGACTCGATGTCGCCGACGGTGCCGCCGATTTCGGTGATGATCACGTCGGGGCGCGGTTCGTCGTCGGCCTGGAGGCGCATCCGTCGCTTGATCTCGTCGGTGATGTGCGGGATGACCTGCACAGTGTCGCCGAGGTACTCGCCCCGGCGTTCCCTGGCGATGACCTGCGAGTAGACCTGGCCGGTGGTGACGTTCGCAGCCTGGTTGAGGTTGATGTCGAGGAACCGCTCGTAGTGGCCGATGTCGAGGTCGGTCTCCGCGCCGTCGTCGGTCACGAAGACCTCGCCGTGCTGGAACGGGTTCATCGTGCCCGGGTCCACGTTGAGATAGGGATCGAGCTTCTGCATGACGACGCGCAAACCGCTCGCGGTCAGGAGATTGCCGAGGCTTGCCGCCGTCAGGCCTTTGCCCAATGAGGAAACGACACCACCGGTCACGAAGATGTGCTTGACCGTCGTATTGAGATTGATGCCGTCTGATTTGTCCGTGCTTTTATTTTCCACCACGGGCTTCGACTCTATCACTCTGGCTGGGCCGTTCTGTTGGTGCGGGCGAGGGAAATGAGCTCACGGGCGTGTTCGAGCCCGCTCGCGGAATCGGGCAGCCCGGAGAGGAGCCGGGCCATCTCGGCGGCCCGTTCGTCGCCGTGCAACTGCCGCACGCTGCTGGCCGTGACGGCGCCGTCGCTGTCCTTGACGACGCTGAGGTGGTTGCCGGCGAACGCCGCCACCTGGGCGAGGTGGGTGACCACGATCACCTGGGCGGTCTCGGCGAGCCGGGCGAGTCGCCGGCCGATCTCGATCGCCGCCGCCCCGCCGACACCGGCGTCGACCTCGTCGAAGACGAACGTGGGAACCGGGTCGGTCGCGTTGATGACGACCTCGATCGCGAGCATCACCCGGGAGAGCTCGCCGCCGGATGCCCCGCGCGCCAGGCTGCGCGGCTCGGCCCCGGCGTGCGGTCGCAGCAGGATCCGCACGAGGTCGCGGCCCGTGGCGGTGATCTCGGGGCGGCTGTCGACCTCGACGACGAGGGCGGCATCCGGCATCGCCAGGGCGCCCAGTTCAGCGGTGACGGCCGTTCCGAGGCGTTCGGCGGCGGCCAGGCGGATGCCGGTGAGTCGGTCGGCGAGCTGCTCCACGACCAGCCGGTCGGCCTCGGTCTCGGCGCGGAGGGCGTCGATGCGGTCGGTGTCGCTGTCCAGTTCGAGCAGCCGGGAACTGCCGGTGTCGAGGAATTCGACGGCCTCGTCGAGGCCGCCGTCGTACTTGCGGGCCAGCGCGGTGAGGACCGCACGGCGTTCCTGCACGACCTCGAGTTCGCGGGCGCCGTCGGCGTCGAGGCCGGCGAGGTAGCTGGAGAGCTGGGCGGCGACGTCGGCGACGACGAAGCCGGCGCCCGCGAGGGCCTCGGCCATCGGAGGCAGGGCCGGGTCGTGCTCGCCGGCCCGTTCGAGCTGGCGGCGGGCGGAGTCGAGCAGGGCGACGGCATCCGGGAGCCCGTCGGGGTTCTCCTCGGCGGAGAGGAATTCGCGGGCCTGCGCGGCCGCGACCCGGAGTTCCTCCAGGTTGCCGAGGCGTTCGGCGCGCGCGGCCAGTTCGTCGTCCTCGCCGCGCTGGGGGGCGATCCGTTCGATCTCGTCGATCGCGTCGCGGAGCTCGGCGGCCTCCTGGCTGCGCTGGTCCTGTTCGTCGACGAGCAGCGACAGTTCGCCCTGGCGGTCCTGCCAGCGGTGGAAGACCTCGGTGAACCGGTAGAGGGTGTCGGCGAGCTCCGGGCCGGCGAACCGGTCGAGCGCCGCGCGCTGGGCGGTCGCCGAGCGCAGGCGCACCTGGTCGGACTGGCCGTGCACGACGACGAGGTCGCCGCCGAGGTCGCTGAGCACGCTCGCGGGGGCGCCGCGCCCGCCGACGACGGCCCGGCTGCGGCCCTCGGCGGAGACCGAGCGGCTGAGGATGAGTTCGCCGCCGTCGAGGTCTCCCCCGGCGTCCCGCACCCGGCCGGCGACGGCGCCGTCGGCGGGGATCAGCCACCGGCCCTCGACCCAGGTCTGGGCCTGGCCCTGGCGCACGAGCCCGGGGTCGGCGCGTTCGCCGAGCAGCAGGCCGAGCGCGGTGACGACCATGGTCTTGCCCGCGCCGGTCTCGCCGGTGACCGCGGTGAACCCCGGGCCGAGCGGCAGGGTCGCCTCGGCGATCACGCCGAGGTCCCTGATGATGAGTTCGTCGATCATGACCGGGGCCCGCTCACGCCGGATCGCCGGGGCGTGCTCACGCTGGGCCGGCTCACCCGGGGCTCAGTCATGCGGGGCTCACTCACGCGGGGCTCACTCACGCGGGGCTCACTCACGCCCGACCGGGCCTCTCCAGCCGGTGACCGGCAGGTTGAACTTGTTCACCAGGCGGTCGGTGAACGGGCCGCTGTGCAGCCGGGCCAGCCGCACCGGGATGGGCGAGCGGCGCACGATCACGCGCGCCCCGGGCGGGAGGTCGTGCACCCGGCGGCCGTCGGCGCAGAGCACTGCGGTGGCGCCGGTGCGGGCGACGACCTCGACGGCCAGGGACGAGTCCGGGCCGACGACGAGCGGGCGGGCGAATAGGGCGTGCGCGCTCAGCGGCACGAGCAGCAGGGCGTCCAGACTCGGCCAGACGATCGGCCCGCCGGCGGAGAACGCGTAGGCGGTCGACCCGGTGGGCGTGGACATGACCACGCCGTCGCAGCCGAAGGAGGAGAGCGGGCGGCCGTCGACCTCGATGACGACCTCGAGCATCCGTTCCCGGCTGGCCTTCTCGACCGTGGCCTCGTTCAGCGCCCAGGTCTCGTAGATGACGTCGTCGCCGAGCTTCACGCGCACGGCGAGGGCCATCCGCTCCTCGACCAGGTAGTCGCGGGACAGGGCGCGGCGCACGGCCTCGCCGAGGTCGTCGCGCTCGCTCTCGGCGAGGAAGCCGACGTGGCCGAGGTTGATCCCGAGCAGCGGCGCGGAGCAGCCGCGCACGATCTCCGCGGCGCGGAGGATGGTGCCGTCGCCGCCGAGCACGACGACGAGCTCGAGGTCGGTGACGTCGACCGTCTCGTGCAGGATGGCGAGCTGTCCGTCGAGCGCGGGGCAGGAGGCGAGCAGGTCGGCGCGTTCGTTGGGCGCCAGCACGGGCACCGCGCCGGCCGCGAGCAGCTGCTCGCACACGGTGACGGCGGCCTCGAGGGAATCCTGCCGCCCGGTGTGCGCGACGACGAGGATGTGGCGTGCTGCAGTCATGTCGTCAGGCTCCCACCAGTGCCGTTGTCCGGTCGATCCATTCTGTCGGATTCGTGCCCACGTCGCGGCTCAGCCAGCAGAGATACTCCCGGTTGCCGGCACCGCCGGCGATCGGCGACGCGATCAGGCCGTTCGTGCGGAGGCCCAGGTCCCAGGCCGCCCAGAGCACGCCGGCGATGGCGTCGGCGCGCAGGCCGGGGTCGTGCACGATCCCTTCCCGGATGCTGCCCTTGCCGACCTCGAATTGCGGTTTGATCAGCAGCACGAAGTCGGCGCCCTGCGCGGCGGTGGCGACCAGGGCCGGGAGCACCATCGGCAGGGAGATGAAGGAGAGGTCGGCGACCACCAGGTCGGCCCGGGCGTCGACGCCGGATGCCGCGGCAAGCGACTCGGCGGTGGAGTAGCGCAGATTGAAGCCCTCGACGAGGGTGAACCGTGGCTCGGTGGCCAGGAGCGGCGCGAGCTGCCCGTGGCCGACGTCGACGGCGAGCACCCGGGCGGCACCGCGTTCGAGCAGCACCTGGCTGAACCCGCCGGTGGACGCCCCGGCGTCGAGCACGGTGCGGCCCGTCACCGGCAGGGCGAAGGCGTCGAGCGCGGCGATGAGCTTGTGCGCCCCGCGGCTGACGTAGTGGTCGGTCGCGGCCACCTCGATCAGCTGCGTGCCCCGCACCTTGGCGGATGCCTTGACGACCGGTTTGCCGTCGACGGTGACGAGCCCGCCGGTGATCAGCTGCGCGGCGACCGTGCGGGAGCGGGCCAGGCCGCGCTCGGCGAGGGCGGTGTCGAGGCGCTGGTCCGGCGCGCGTTCGGGCAGGGAGGCGCCGGGCGGGGCCTGCTCGGGCTCGCCCTGGCCGGCGTGTGGCTGGCTGGCATCCGGCTGGCCGGCATCCGTCTGGGGCGTGTCCATCGGTTCAGGCGCGGTGGACTCGGCCTGGCTGTCGTCGTTCATCGGGTTCCCGATCATGCGTCGGTCGATCGCGGAACGTCGCCGCCCTCGAGGTGATCGCGCAGGCGGTCGTGCAGCTGCACATAGGCCGCGGCGCGCTCCTCGAGCGGCTGGTTCTCGATCGCGTCGAGGGTGGAAACGAAATCCGCCGGCTCGCTGGTCGAAACGTCTGCCGACGGGGTGCGCGGCGAGGGCGCCGGTCCCGGCGTCGGGGTGGAGTGCTCTGTCACGCCTTCAACGTTACCGTCAGAGATACAGTCGCTCCGGAACATTCAGGCCGTAGATCGGGCGCCCGGAGGCCCAGATCACGGCGCAGGCGGCCCGGAGCAGGTTGATCGCGCCGTCGCCTTCGGCGACGACCTCGACATCCGCGCCGCGCAGGCGCACGGTGGCCCCGTCAACCGTCGCCGACGTGCCGTCCTTGGAGAACACGGTCTCCGGGTACGGCTCGTGCAGCTGGCGCAGGTCGTCGAGGATGTAGCGGGGCCGGGAGGCGGCGTCGGCCGCGAGGGCCTGTTTCGCCTTGTCGATCCCGGTGAGCACGAGCACGGCGGGGATGCCGGCCCGGTTCGCGCCGAGGATGTCGGTGTCGAGGCGGTCGCCGATGAACAGGGCCTGGCTGGCCCCGAACCGGTTGACGGCCTCCGTGAAGATGGCGACCTCCGGCTTGCCGGCCACGATCGGCAGGCGACCGACGGCGGTGTGCACGGCGGAGACGAGGGTACCGTTTCCGGGGGCGATGCCGCGGGCGACGGGGATGGTCCAGTCGGTGTTGGTGGCGATCCAGGGGATCTCGACGCCGTCGGCGCGGGGGTGCAGCGCGAACGCGGCCTCCGCGAGGTCCTTCCAGCCGAGGTCGGGCGAGAAGCCCTGGATGACCGCGGCCGGCAGGTCGTCGGCCGATCGGGTGACGACGAAGCCACCCTTTTCGACCTCGACGACGAGACCCTCGCCGCCGATCACGAGCACGAGAGCGCCCGCAGGCACCTCGTCGGCCAGCAGGCGCACGGCGGCCTGGGGTGAGGTGACGACATCCGTCGCCACCGCCCCGAGGCCCAGCTCGCTCAGGTGGTCGGCCACGGTCTGGTCGGTGCGGGACGCATTGTTGGTGAGGTAGCCCACCCGCATGGTCTCGGCCGCGCGGTTGAGACTCTCCACCGCGAACGGGATCGCGCCCGGGCCGGTGTAGACGACACCGTCGAGGTCAGCGAGCACCACGTCGACGCCGGACAGCGGGGTCTTCGGCTCAACCACGCGGCGACGCCTCAGCATCCTGCTCCTGCTGGCCCTCGTCGTCCGCGCCGGTGGTCGAACTTGTCGAGACCTCCGGGTCGGTGTCCTGCTCGTCGTCGTCCTGCTCGTCGTCGTCCTGCTCGTCGCTGTCCTCCTCGTCCTCGAACTCGTCGTCCTCGATCTCGAGGATCTCGATGGTCTCGTCCGCATCCGACGCGCCCGAGACGGCCGCATCCGCGCGCTCGGCGCGTTCGGTCCAGAGTTCGGCCTCGTCTTCACGGCCGAGCTCTTCGAGCACCTCGGCGTAGGCGGCGAACAGCTCAGCGCTGTAGGAGAACGCGGTCTTCGGGTCGAGCTGCGGAATCTCGAGTTCGCTCAGCGCGGCCTCGGTCTCCCCCAGGTCGAGGCGGGCGCCCGACATCGCAATGGCCAGGGCCACCTGAACGGATGCCGGCAGGGTCGCCCGGTCGACGGACCGGCCCAGCTCGAGCGCGCGGTCGGGGCGTCCGACGCCGCGTTCGCTGTCCACCATCAGGGGAAGCTGGTCGTTGGAGCCGGAGATCCTCCGGTAGGTGCGCAGTTCGCGCAGGGCGAGGGCGAAGTCGCCGGTCGCGTAGGCGGTGATCGCCAGGCTCTCGCGCACCACGGCGATGCGGCCGGCCCGACGGGCGGCCGACATGACGTGGCGGTGAGCGAGCTCCGGGTCCTCGTCGATGACACGGGCGGCCATGGCGAGGTGACGGCCCACGGCCTCCGCGTTGTCCTTGCTCAGGGTCTTGAGTTCGTTGCGGGCGATCCGGTCGAGGTCCTGCGACGTGACGTCGTCGGGAAGTTCCGGGTCGTCGTGGCGGGGACGCACCGAACGCAGCTCACGCTGCATGCGCTGCTCTTCGGTCATCTCCTCTTCGACGACGCGGGCGTCACGATCGCCGCGTGCCGGAGCACCCTCGCGGGTCCACAGCTTCTTGCCGGCGTCACGCGGGGCACCGGCACGGTTCGGCGATCCGCCGCGCTGTGTGGCGTTGCCCCACGGCTTGCGGTCGCCATCCGTGCGCGGGCGCTCGGTGCGTTCGCCGTCCTTGGCCCAGGGCTTGCGCTCGGCGCCGCCGGAGGGACGGTCGGAGTTGCCACGGTACGGGGGACGCTCGCCATCCTTCGCCCACGGCTTGCGCTCGGCGCCGCCGGACGGACGATCGGAGTTGCCACGGTAGGGAGGACGCTCGCCCCCCTGCTGGGGACGGTCGGAGTTGCCGCGGTAGGGAGCCCGCTCCCCGTCCTTCGCCCACGGCTTGCGCTCGGCGCCGCCGGAGGGACGATCAGAGTTCCCGCGGTACGGGGGACGCTCGCCGCCACCGGACGGACGATCGGAGTTGCCACGGTACGGGGGACGCTCGCCGCCACTGGAGGGACGGTCGGAGTTGCCGCGGTACGGAGCCCGCTCGCCATCCTTCGCCCACGGCTTGCGCTCAGCGCCACCGGACGGACGGTCGGAGTTCCCGCGGTACGGGGGGCGTTCGCCGTCACGCTGGGGTCGATCGGAGTTCCCGCGGTACGGGGGGCGTTCGCCGTCACGCTGGGGTCGATCGGAGTTCCCGCGGTACGGAGGACGCTCGCCATCACGCTGCGGGCGATCGGAATTGCCACGGTACGGAGGACGCTCGCCATCACGCTGCGGGCGATCGGAATTGCCACGATAGGGCGCACGCTCACCGCCGCCCTGCGCGCGGTCGTTGCGACCCTGATAACCGCCGGAACCGCGCTCGCCACCCGAGGGAGGACCGGACTGGCGATTGTCGCCGCCGCGTCCGCCCTGTGGCCGGCCGCCCTGGTTGCCGCCGGAACGCCGATCGTCCCGGCCGCCGTTTCGTGCGTCGTCTCCGTGCGTACCTGTTGGGCTCACTGTGTCTCCTGTGTAATTGGTCTGCCTTTTCGACTGCCTTGAACAGCGTAAGGCTTAACGCAAAATGGCCACCCATTGGGTGGCCATTTCACTTGTTGCTAAGTTAAGTCCGGCGGTGTCCTACTCTCCCACAGGGTCCCCCCTGCAGTA